>JAICWH010000016.1 GCA_025934895.1 Nocardioidaceae bacterium
CGCACGGACGCGGCGCGTGGGTTGGCCGAGATCTCCTCGTCGGTCGCCCGCTCGGCGCCGCGGGTGACCAGCCGCAGGGCCGGCTCGGCGCCCTCGGGCACGAACGGCAGGTCGGGCGGGACGGTGCTGCGGGTGGCCCGGTTGAACGCCTGCTTGGTGATGCGGTCCTCCAGCGAGTGGTAGGACATCACGACGACCCGTCCGCCCACCCCGGTGGCGTCGATCGCTGCGGGCAGCGCCCGGCGCAACGCCGCCAGCTCGTCGTTGACCTCGATCCGCAAGGCCTGGAAGGTCCGCTTGGCGGGATGGCCTCCGGTGCGCCGGGCGGGTGCCGGGATCGCGTCGTACAGCAGCGCCACGAGGCGCCCGGAGCGAGCGAACGGCTCCCTGGCTCGTTCCCGCACGACGCTCTGGGCGATGCGTCGGGCGAACCTCTCCTCGCCGTAGTCCCGCAGCACCCGGGTGAGCTCCTCGACCGGGTAGTCGTTGAGGACGTCGGCCGCGGTGAGCCCGCCCGTGTCGTCCATCCGCATGTCCAGCGGCGCGTCCTCGGCATAGGCGAACCCGCGCTCGCGCACGTCGAGCTGCATCGAGGAGACACCGAGGTCGAAGAGCACGCCGTCCACGTGCGGGCGCCCGAGCTGCTCGAGGACGGCGGGGAGCTCGTCGTAGACCGCGTGCACGAGCCTCACCCGCTCGCCGTACGGCGCGAGGCGAACCCGGCTGCGCTCGAGCGCGTGCACGTCGCGGTCGATGCCGAGCACGTGCGCAGCCGGACAGCCCTCGAGCACGGCCTCGGCATGCCCCCCGAGCCCGAGCGTCGCGTCCACGAGCAGGGTGTGCCGGCGACCGTCGAGGGCCACTGGATCGGCCGGCAGGGCGAGCGCGGGGGCCACGAGGGCCACCACCCGGCCGGCCAGCACCGGGACGTGTCCGGCGTCGGCGGCGGCCGGTGGGGGCTCGGGGTGCGTGGGACACATCAGGTTCGACCCTTGCTGGCTGCGGTGCTGCGGTGGCGGTTCCGGCAGTGTGCGGCGTGCGGTGCTGCCCTTCCTGGCCGCCGGGTTCGCCGGGCCAGGTCCCCGCCCGCTCGCCGCTGAGGAAGGTCCTTCTGGCACCGGGGAAGGTGTGCCAGACGGGGCAGCGATGAGCGGACGCGAGACCTCGTCCTGCGACTCCGGCTGTTCAGCTGTGCTTCTTCTCGTGCTCGTGCTGCTGCTCGTGGTCAGGCACCCGGGAGGACCTCCTCGGAGAGGTCCGCGAACGCCTGCTCCTGCTCGTCCGAGTAGGTCTGCCACGCAGTGGCGTCCCAGATCTCGATCCGGTTCATCGCGCCGATCACGACGCAGTCCTTGCTCAGGGACGCGTAGTCCCTCAGCAGCTGCGGGACGGTGATGCGGCCCTGCTTGTCCGGCGTCTCGTCGGAGGCGCCGGCGAAGAACATCCGCACGTAGTCGCGGCTGGCCTTGTTGGTCACCGGAGCCTCCCGCAGACGGTCGGTGAGCTTTCCGAACTCCTCCATGGACCACACGTAGAGGCAGCGCTCCTGTCCCCGGGTGACCACCAGGCCCTCGGCCAGCTCGTCGCGGAACTTCGCCGGAAGGAAGAGCCGTCCCTTGTCATCGAGCCGGGGTGTGTAGGTGCCGAAGAACACCGGCCGCCTCCCCGCCTCGATGCGAAAGAGCTGACTCCTCCTCCACTGCGCTCCACAGTACCCCACTGTCCTCCACCGTCAACCATTTCGGGGATCTCCGAGGGCTGGTGGCGTGCATCGTGGGAAGCCTCTGGCGGACACGGACTTGAGCGATGGGGTTGACTACGAGGTGAGCGTGCGGATGCCGTCACGGCACGACGGCGTCCGGCGGCGGCTCGTGACGTGGACGGCTCGGTCGGTGGGGGCCGACCGGACGCGAACGGGAAAGAGGACAGCGTGACGCCAGGGCAGGGCAGTGGGACGGCTCCCGACGACGCGCGCTCGACGAACGGCTCCTCCGGTGCCGCCGGCCGGTCGCGGGCCCGCTCGGGCGGCGCCGACCTCGACACCCTGGGTCGGGTGACCGGCCGCATCCGGGACAGCATCGAGAAGGTCATCGAAGGCAAACCCGAGGTGGCCAAGCTGGCCCTGGTGGTGCTGCTCTCCGACGGGCACCTCCTGATCGAGGACGTTCCCGGGGTCGGCAAGACGATGCTCAGCAAGGCCCTCGCCCGCTCCATCGACTGCACGGTGCGTCGCATCCAGTTCACGCCCGACCTGCTGCCCTCGGACGTCACCGGGGTGTCGATCTTCAACCAGGACACCCGGCAGTTCGAGTTCCGGCCCGGCGGCATCTTCGCCAACATCGTGGTCGGTGACGAGATCAACCGCGCGTCGCCGAAGACCCAGTCGGCGCTGCTGGAGTGCATGGAGGAGAAGCAGGTCACGGTCGACGGGACGACGTACTCCCTGGACTCACCCTTCATGGTGATCGCCACCCAGAACCCGATCGAGATGGAGGGCACCTACGCGCTGCCGGAGGCTCAGCGGGACCGCTTCATGGCGCGGGTGTCGATGGGCTACCCCGTCGAGGCCGCCGAGATCGCGATGCTGGACACGCACACCGGCGCCAACCCGCTCGATGATCTCGAGCCGGTCGCGGACGCCTCCGAGATCCGCAAGCTGATCGACATCGTGGGGCAGGTCTACGTCTCCGAGCCCGTGCAGCGCTACGCGGTCGCGATCAGCACGGCGACCCGGAGGTCGGCGGAGCTGATGCTGGGTGCGTCCCCCCGGGCCACGCTGCACCTGGTGCGCGCCGCGAAGGCGTCGGCGGCCATCGCCGGGCGCGACTACGTGCTGCCCGACGACGTCCAGGAGCTTGCGGTGCAGGTGCTCTCGCACCGGCTGCTGACCACGGTCGAGGCATCGATGAGCGGCCGTACACCGGAGGCGGCGCTGCGACAGATCGTGGCCGGCGTCCCGATGCCCGAGAGCCGTCGCGCCGCGACCTGAGGCACGGGAACCGCGATGCCTGGACAGCCGGACCGGAGACGACATGCGTGAGGCCCTCTCCGCCATGACCACCCGCGGGCGCGCCTTCCTCTCCGCCGGCGGCACCGCGCTGGTGTGCTCGCTGTTCCTCGGGTACGACGAGCTGGTCCGCGTCGGCGCCCTTCTCGTGCTGCTGCCGCTGGCCACCGCGTTCTTCCTGGGCCGCAGCCGCTACCGCCTGGGCCTCGTCCGGTCGATGTCATCCGCGCAGGTGACCGTCGGCCAGCAGGCCAGTGTGCAGCTCGACCTGAGCAACGACGGCCGGATGCCGACGGGGCTGCTGCTTCTCCAGGAGCAGGTTCCCATCGCGCTCGGCACCCGTCCTCGGTTCGTCGTGGACCAGATGGGGCCGACCTGGAAGCGCTCGGTCACCTACCACGTGCGCTCCGACGTGCGCGGGAGGTTCCAGCTGGGCCCGATGCAGGTGCGGCTGAGCGACCCCTTCGGGCTGGTGCGCATGGAGCGGACCTTCCAGAGCGTGGCGACGCTGGTGGTGACCCCGCCCGTCGTACCTCTTCCGCCGATCCCGCTGTCCGGTGCCTGGACCGGGTCGGGTGACAACCGGCCGCGGGCCTTCGCCAGCGGCAGCGCGCAGGACGTGACGGTGCGTGAGTACCGGCGCGGCGACGACCTGCGCCGGGTCCACTGGCGCAGCAGCGCGCACGCCGGTGAGCTGATGGTGCGCCGCGAGGAGCAGCCGTGGCAGTCGCGGGCCACCCTGTTCGTCGACAACCGCACGTTCGCCCACCGAGGCACCGGCGCCGCATCCTCCCTCGAGCATGCCGTGGCCGTCGCCGCCTCGGTCGCCGTGCACCTCGTGCAGCGCGGGTTCAGCGTCCGGCTGGTGTCGGCCCGCGGTGAGGACCGCAACAGCTTGTGGCACGAGCACGGCGCCCTCTCGGCCGAGACCGCTCCGCTGCTCGAGTCCCTGGCTGTGCTCACCGCCACGATGGACCCGCACATCGACTCGCGCTGGCTGCCCGACGCGGGGCACTCCGGGCTTCTGGTCGCGATCCTCGGCGACGTCGGCGACGCGGACACAGCGGCCCTGGTGCGGATGCGGCACTCCGCGGCCGGCGCCATGGCGGTGGTGCTCGACGTGCCCGCGTGGGAGCGCGGTCCGGCACCTGGTCGCCGGTCGGCGGCGCGGACCACCGCCTGGCTCGCCGCGCACGGCTGGCGCGCGGTCGCGGCCTCCCCCGAGGACCCGGTGGGTGCCGTCTGGCAGGAGCTCGGCGCCACGTCCGGCCCCGTCGGCAGCCGCTCGCGGGTGTCCCAGGGCCTGGCGCCGGAGGCGACCCGATGAGGGCCCGCAGTGACGTCCGACCGCAGACGCTGGTGACGTCGCTGCTGGCTGCGCTGACGACCTGGGTCACCCTGCTCGCCTGGACGCCGTTCGCCGAGGTGCCCGGAGGGTTCATGGTCCCGCTGCTCGGTGGCTGCCTCCTGGTGGCGGTCGTGGGGATCCTCCTGCGCTCGGTGCGGCTGCCGGCGCTGCTGGTCCTGCTCGGCCAGGTGGTCGTCGTGTTCGTGTGGCTGCAGCACCGGCTGGCGGCGGACGCGGCGTTCGCCGGCCTGGTGCCGACCCCCGGGTCGCTGCGTGCGATGGCCGGTGCTGTGCACGCGGCGGCGGCCGTGTCGCAGAGCTATGCCGCCCCGGTGCCGGCCACGGCTCCGCAGTTCTATCCGCTGCTGATCGTGGCTGGCTCGGCCGCCGCCCTGTTGGTGGACTTCCTGGCGGTCGGCATCCGCCGGCCACCGCTCGCCGGGCTGCCGCTGCTCGCGGCGTACACGGCTCCGGTCAGCATCCTGGACGGCGGCGTCTCCTGGGTGAAGTTCGCAGCCGCCGCGGTGTGCTTCCTGTTCCTGATCGCCGGGGGGGAGGAGGAGCGGCTGACCGGCTGGGGACGCCAGCTCACCGCGGGTGCCAGTGCCATCGACGTGGCCGGCGGCGTCGCGCCCGGGCATGCCGTGTGGGCCTCGGCCCGCAAGATCGGCTTCACCGCGACCGCCCTCGCGGTGCTGGTCCCTGTGCTGCTGCCGACCTTCAGCGCCAGCCTCTTCGGTGGGGGCGGAGCCGGCGGTCACGGCAACGGGGACGCCGTGTCGATCTCGAACCCGATGGTCGACCTCAAGCGCGACCTCGTCCGAGGCGCGGACGTCGACGCCATCGAGGAGACCACGACGGACCCGGACCCGTCGTACCTGCGGATCTCGGTGCTGGACTCCTTCGACGGCGACGCGTGGCGGCCCGCGGGCCGCGACATCCCGAGCAAGCAACGAGCCGACGGCGCGCTGCCGCAGCCGCCCGGACTCGTCTCCGGGGTGGCCAGCCGCACCTACACCGCGCGCCTGAAGGTCAGCGACTCCTTCCAGTCCCGCTGGTTGCCGACGCCCTATCCGACGACGTCGCTGAAGGCGCCCGGCGACTGGCGCTACGACCGTTCGACCATGGACTTCATCAGCGCCGCCGAGGGCCAGACCACTGCAGGGCTGAGCTACCGGCTGCGGTCGGAGGTGCTGAGCCCGACCGCCGCCCAGCTGGCGGATGCGAGCCCGGCCCCGCTGTCGGTCTACACCCCGAACACCGCCCTGCCGGCCCACATCCCGGGCTACGTGCGCAACCTCGCCCGCACTGTGACGGCCGGCAGGCTGACCCGCTTCGAGCAGGCGGTCGCGCTCCAGCAGTTCTTCCGGGTGAACGGCGGCTTCCGCTACTCCCTCGAGCGCTCCCCCGGCAACGGCACCAGCGACCTGCTGCGCTTCCTGGGGACCGGCAAGGGCAGCCGGGTCGGCTACTGCGAGCAGTTCGCCGCGTCGATGGCGCTGATGGGTCGCACCCTGGGCATCCCGTCCCGGGTCGCCGTCGGGTTCCTGCGGCCGGACCGGATCCGCGCGGACACCTACGTCTACAGCACCCACGACCTGCACGCGTGGCCCGAGATGTACTTCGGTGGGGTCGGGTGGGTCCGCTTCGAGCCGACCCCCGCGGCCCGTACCGGAGGCGGCGTGCCGTCGTACACCACCCAGCAGATTCCGCGGACCCCGACGACGCAGGCCAGGAGCCTCCCGTCCGCGGCCGCCTCGGCGAACCGCCTGGGCCGGACCGACCCGGCGCAGGCCGCAGCCGCGCAGCAGTCCGGCGGGACCTCGTCGCGGCGCCGGGTGCTCCTGGCGTCGGCCGGCGCCGGGCTCCTCGCCGTACTCCTCCTCCTGGCTCCGCGGGCCCTTCGAACGCTGGTCCGGCGCCGGCGCTGGGCCGCCGCCAGGGACCCGGCCGGCTGGGTGGAGGCGGCGTGGCGCGAGATCCAGGACACCGCCACCGACCTCTCGATCCCGTGGGACGACCGGGTCACGCTGCGCAGCGCGGCCCAGCAGCTCGCGGTCAGCTTCGGCCGCACCGACGACTCCGACCCGGCCGGCGCCCGGCGCGGGCCGGCAGCCGACCCTGCGGCGACGGCTGCCCTGCACCGGCTGACCGGACTGCTCGAGCGGGCGCGCTACGCCCGCGAGCTGCCGGAGGGGACGACGACCCTCGAGGAGGTGATGGGCGACGTGGCCCTCTGTGTCGCGGCCATGCGGGCCGGCGCCCGGCGGAGACGTCAGCTGCTGGCCACCTGGGCACCTAGGTCGCTGCTGTCCCGGCTGGGGGTCGGCCGGCGGACGGACGCCGGCGGCCCCACGTCGGGAGTCGGCGGCGTCGACCGGACCGTGGCGTCGAACACTCGCTGATGCCGACCCGGCGCGTCTGGCGGGTCGAGCCGGCGGGTCTGGCGGGTCGAGCCGGCGGGTCTGGCGGGTCGAGCCGGCGGGTCTGGCGGGTCGACCCGGCGGGTCTGGCGCGGGTTGCGGCCGCTCAGTAGCCGTTCTGGTCGCGGCGCCGACGCCAGCGCTCTTCGAAGCGTTGCATCATCGAACCGGAGGAGCGAGTCCGTCGGGACGGTCGAGCGGAGCGGGGCCCACGCTTCTTGGACCGGCCGCCCTCGATCACAGCGAAGTTCGGCTGCGAGCCCGCCTGCGCGGCTCCGGGTTTCTCACCGACGTGGTTCTGGCTGCGCCAGGAGCTCAGGGCTATGTAGGCCGACCCGAGCATCACCACGAACCCCAGGATGCCCACCGGGATCAGCTTCGTCACGGCGCCGGTCATCAAGACCGCGACCCCGACGACGAACACGCCAGCGGCCAGCAGCGCGCGCCGGCGCGCGGTCGCACGCAACGTCGTCCCTCGCATGGTCGACGCGAGCTTCGGGTCCTCAGCGACCAAGGCCCGTTCCATCTGCTCCAGCAGACGCAACTCTTCTTCCGAGAGCGGCACTCTGTCCTCCCGCCAACAAGTCCTGGACACAGTCTAGGCAGCCGATGTGACAACCGGTACCCGCGCCCGACAATCACATTCGAAATCGGCTGCCGGAGGGGTTGTTCAGGCCGAGTCGAGGGCGATCAGCCGCTCCCGGAGCGTGGTGGTCGCCCGGCGGTGCACCTGGCTGACGCGAGACTCGGTGACCCCGAGGACCAGGCCGATCTCCGCCAATGTGAGCCCCTCGAAGTAGTACAGCGCAATGATCACCTGGTCGCGGACGGCGAGCTGGTCCACGACCCGCATCAGGGACGCGTTGACATCTCCCTGCTCGACTCGGTGGTCCGCGGCCTGGGACAGCTCGTCGGCGAGGTCGAAGTCGTCGAGGTTCGCGTGGTTGGAGCTCGCCTTCTTGCTGAGGTCGCGCAACTGCTGGACCGGAATGCCCGCCTCCTGGGCGACCTCGGTCTCCTCGGGAGCTCGGCCCAACCGAAGCTCCAGTGCCTTCTGGGCTCGCAGCACCACGCGGAGCTTGTCCCGTATCGATCGCGGCACGAAGTCCATGGACCGCATGCCGTCGATGATGGCGCCACGGATCCGCGGTACGGCGAAGGTCTGAAAGGACAGCCCCCGGGCCGGCTCGAACCGCTCGATGGCGTCCATCAACCCCAGCACTCCGTCGGAGACCAGGTCGTCCTGCTCGACGGTGTCCGGCATCCGGGTGCGCAGCCGCCCCGCGACGTACTTGACAAGCGGGGCGTACTGCAGGACGAGTCGGTTGCGCAGCCCGGGGTCCTTGGTGGCCCGAAACTCGCGCCAGATCTGTTCGAGGTCCTCGCTCGGGCTCACGGTGAACCACCGCTGCGACTCGTCCCGTTGTGCGGAGTGGTGAAAGCGATCAACGCGCTGGACGGGTCAGCCTGGTAGCGCACGATGAGCTCCGCCGTAGCCGCGTCCAGGTTCCGGTGCAGCACACGACGGTAGTCGGTCAGCTGTGCCTCGGCGCACCGCAGCCGCCCGACCGCCTCGGTGATCTCGGCAGCGTCGTTGGGGTTGAGCTCAGTGACCCACATGTCCTTCAGGATCGGGAGCTCGGGCAGATCGTCAGCAGCGCGTACGTTGACGAGCGCGGTGCGGGTGCGTCCCGTGCCGGTGTCGCCGAGGACTCGGATCAGCTCCTCGAGGCGCAGTGGCCGCTCGTGCTCGGACTCGGCCTCCAAAACGTCGATGCGGGCGTGCACGAGGCGCCGCCAGTAGGAGATCTTCTCCTCCTCCTCCGACAGGCGTCGGCGGTAGAGGCGGAGGTCGTGCAGGGTCAGGTGCTCCCAGCCATCGGGAGGGGGCGAGCCCTCCGCGAAGGCCAGCCCGCCCTGCTTGCTTTGGAATGAACTCATCAAGCCGCCGTCCCCGTGCGCCGTCGGTCCCCCTGCCTCCCAAGGGAACTAATCTTTACGTTCTCATAGGGGACCTGGACGCACCGGCTGATGGGAAGATTCGGGCAATCTCACCGGGTGTGATGCGACACTCGAGCCGAAACGGCCTCGGGAATAGCCCGTTCGGGCCATCAAGACTAGTCATCTCGGGTACCGACACTTCATGGTGACTACCCGAGCTGTCGGACCGTTCCTGGGTGACGGACCGCCAGGTGAGGGAGAAACGACCGTGGAAGGCATCCCCCCAGCCATTCGCGGTGTCGGCCCTCAGCCACCCGAGGCCGGTGACAGTGACCCCGGTGTCCCCCAGGAGCCGGGGCCACTGCAACGTCGACTGCTCCTCAGACCCGGTCACCGCCGAGCAGGGTCGCCGGTCGGACTGCCGCTCCTCCGAACCGGCGGGTCGCACGGTCGACGGCAACGTCGGCCTCCGACCAGCCGTGTTCACGCTCTCCGAGCATCAGCTGTCGCTGGACGGTGCCACGAGGCACCAGGCCCTCGACCCGCACACCGACCAGGCGGATCCGGGCACGCTGCAGGCCCAAGGCGGTGAACAGGTCGGTCGCGGTGCGATAGACCTCCTGCGTCACGTCGGTGGCCTCGCTGCGGGTCCGCGAGCGGGTGATGGTCGTGAAGTCGGCGAACCGCACCTTCAGGGTGACCGTGCGTCCCGCCACCCCGGCGGCGCGCATCCTCATCGTCACCTTCGCCGAGAGCCGGAGGATCTCGCGCATCACCACCGCCCGGTCGTCGGTGTCCCGCCCGAACGTCTCGTCCGCCCCCATGCTCTTGTCGGGCTCGTCGTGTCCTCGTCGAGCGGTCACCATCCGACGGTCCTCCCCCCAGGCGAGCTGGTGCAGCTGGTGAGCCAGGCCCACGCCGACCGCTCGCTGCAGGGTGCTCTGCGAGACGTGCGCCACGTCGCCGACGGTCCTCAGGCCGAGGCGGTGGAGCAGCTCGGCCGTCTTCTCCCCCACACCCCACAGCTCCCCCACGTCGAGCGGGTGCAGGAAGGTGGTCACCGCCGACGGTGGCACGACAAGAACGCCGTCGGGCTTGGCACGTCGGCTGGCGAGCTTGGCGACCGCGACGGTTGCCGCCATCCCGACCGAGCATGTGATGCCCTGCTCGTCATAGATCCTGGCCCGAAGCCGCTCCGCGATGGAGTACGGCGACCCGAGCCGGCGCACCGACCCGGACACGTCGAGGAACGCCTCGTCCAAGGACAGCACCTCGACCACCGGGGTGACCTGACGGAAGGTCTCCATCACCGACCTCGACACCAGCTCGAAGGTCTCGAAGCTCGGGGACACCACCACAGCGTTCGGACACAGCCGTCGCGCCCTGGTCATCGGCATGGCGGAGCGGACGCCGTAGGTGCGGGCCAGGTAGTTCGCGGACAGCACCACCCCGCGGCTGCCTCCTCCCACCACGACCGGGACGGAGTGCAGCTCGGGCCGGTCCCGGACCGCCACAGAGGCATAGAAGGCGTCCATGTCGACGTGCAGGACCGGGCAGTCCCACGACGCCTTCTCCTCATCCACGGGCACACCTCGCCTCCGCGTCCCGACGGTGAGCGCGTCGTCCGGCCCTGACGAGATGGTCAGCGACCAGGAGCTCAGCGACGCGTGGCGAGGGTGTGGATCTGGGTGCCGAGGAGGAGGTACTCGGGCCGGGTCGCCACCGCACGCTCCAGCTCGACCAGCGCCTGGACGGCACCGGGCTCGAGGTCGACCGTCGAGCTCGGAACAAGGTCGACGAACACCCGGACCGCGTGCATCGCCTGGATGTCGAGACCGGCCTGGGTGAGCGCCTCGCGGATCTCCTCAGCGGTGAAGCGCCGCTGGCCGAGGCCGCTCGGCTCCCCGGTCCAGGGGTCGGGGCCGTCCGAGGTCGAACGGAGAGGCAGCCGGGCAGCGTCGAGCAGCGCGCGGGCCTGCTGGAAGTGTCCGGCCATCGCCCGGGCGACGACGGCGGCATGCCGCTGGTTGACCAGCAGGCTGAGGGTGCCGCCGGGTCGGAGCACACGTGCCAGCGCCGCCAGCGCCGTGGCCGGGTCCTCGACGATCTCCAGGACCCCGTGACAGAGCACCACATCTGCGCCCTGCCCACTGCCGATGCCGGTGCCGGTGCCCTCCGACACCAGGTGCACGAGGTCGATGATGCTGTCAAGGCTGTCGAGGTCTCCCTGGTGCCCGGTGACCCGGTCCGCGACGCCGCTCTCCTCGGCACGACGGGCCAGGGTTGCCAGGGCGTCGGGGCTGGGGTCGATGACCACCACCCGGTGACCGAGCTCCGCGGCCCGGACAGCGAACCCGCCGGTGCCGCCACCGATGTCGACCACCGACGCCGGCCGACCGGGCTCCTGGACATCGAGGACCGCACGCAGGGCATCCCACACCACGGCCGTCCGTGCGGCACTGCGACGCTGGAGGCTGCCGGTCGCGACCGTTCGTGCCGTCGGGCGAGCGAACGGGTCACCCGGTCGCTGGTCGGCTGGCATGGCGCCCACCCTAGGCGATGACACCGGCCGGGCGGCCGGCTAGCCACCGGAGCTCCCTGAGGAGGAGTGCCACAGCTTGCGGGGTGCTCCCGACGGTGTATCGGAGCCGGCTCGGCGGGGTGCGGTCTTGGCGTCCTCGCCGGGTGGCTTGATGTCGGCGTAGGGCGACATCACGAACCCGCTGGAGTGCACCAGGACCCGGCGTCGACCCATCCCCCCGGCACTCGACCCGGCACTCGACCCGGCACTCGACCCGGCACTCGACCCGGCACTCGCACCCGCACCGGTGCCACCGTCCGGGTGCGAAGAAGGGGCGTTGCCAGGGGTGGGCCGGGCGATTACCGGGCGGCTCGACCGGCTCTCGGCAGCACCCTGCACCGCACCCTCACCGACGTCCCCACCGAACCCTGCCGGAACGGTCTCCATCACCTCACGGACGGCACCCAGGCCGCCCGCGCGCCACGCCTCGTGCAGCGTGGGCAGCTCCCAGCAGCCGGTGGCCCGCAAGGAGACACCGCGCCGCCCGGTGCGCCGGAGCACGCCGCGCACCACCAGCAGCCAGGAGTGGAACACCGTCGCGGCGTAGGGGCCCTGCACATCCTCGAAGAACGTCGCGTCGACCGGACCCGTCGAGTCGTCGAGGGTGAGGAACACGACCCGTCGTCCGGACCGGATCGGTGGTGTCTGGGTCGCGACCTTGACCCCCGCCACCAGCAGCTCGGACGTGCTGCGCCGCCGGAGCAGGTCGGCTGACCGGGTCACGTTGATGGCGTCGAGGAACGGGTCGTAGAACTCCACGACGTGCCGGCTGGCGTCGAGCCCGAGGATCTCCAGCTCGGCGCGGACCCGTTCGGAGTCGTTCATCTCGGGCAACCCGCTGACCTCGCCGTCGACCGGTGCGTCACCGAGGTCGAGGGCGAGCTGCACCGACGTGACCGGTGCGGCCTTCCGGGTCGCCTGCGACTGTCGGGCGGCCTGCTCCCAGACACCCGCCTGCTGACGGCTCGGGTGCAGCTGCGACGGCTGGTCCCAGGGCTGCTCCCTCGGCTGACCCCACGGCTGGTCCGGCGGGCCGCCTCGCTGACGGTCTGTCCGGCTCTGGTCCCGGACCAGGTCGTCGGAGCTGTTGCCGCGCGCGGCGTCCTCGGCCCGGGCGACCGCGGCCACCCGTCCACCTGGCGGCGCTCCTCGTGCTGCCAGCCCACGCCCGCGGCCCTTGCTGGCCCGGTCCACGGCCCGGGAATGCCGGTCGAGGTCGGCCACCTGGAGCAGCAGGTCGCGGCGGGTGACCGTGCCGCGACGGCGGACGCCGAGCCCGGCGACCACGCTCCCGAGCCCGTAGATGCTGTCGAAGCCGCCGGCGAGCACCAGCCGTTCGAGGACCGGCCGCGACACCTGGGCGCGGTGCCAGAAGTCCGTGAGCGAGTGGTAGGGACGGGCTGCGACGATCCGGTCCACCTCGGCCTCGGAGATGCCCTTGACCTCCGAGAGCGCCAGCCGGATGCCGTAGGCGCGACCGTCCGGCAGCCCCGGACCGGGCGCCGGACCGGGCGCCCGGCGGGGCGCCTCACCCAGCACCTCGGGAGGGGGCTCGTCGTAGACCCCGACCCGCTCGGTCACGTAGGTCTTCTCCGAGGCGTTCACGTCGAGTCCCAGCACCGCGATGCCGAACTGGCGCGCGTCATCGAGGATCAGTCGCTTGGGATACATGCCGGGGTCGTGGGTGAGCACCCCGGACAGGAAGTGCGCCGGGTAGTGCGCCTTGAGCCAGGAGGACTGGTAGGTGGGCAGCGCGAACGCCGCTGCGTGTGCCTTGCAGAACCCGAACGAGGCGAACGCCGCGAGCACCTTCCAGATCTCCTCGACCACCGAGCGGGTGTAGCCGCGGGCCATCGCCCGCGGGAAGAACCACAGCCTGGTCTCGGCCATCCCGTCCACGTCGCCGAGCGCACGACGTGCCTCGTCAGCCTCAGCCAGGGTGCACCCGGCGAACCGGGAGATCATCTCGATCACCTGCTCGTGGAAGACCACGACGCCGTGCGTGGGGCCGATGATCGGTCGCAGGTCGTCATGGAGGTAGCGCGGTGCCCGCCAGCCCTGCTTGGCCTCGAGGTAGGGCGTGACCATGTCGCTCTTCACCGGTCCGGGCCGGAACAGCGAGATGTCGGTGATGATGTCCTCGAACGACTCGATCCCGGACTTGCCGACCAGCTCGCGCTGTCCCGGTGACTCGATCTGGAAGCAGCCGAGGGTCTTCGCCTGCGAGATCATCGTGAACGTCGCCTCGTCGTCGAACGGCACCTGCTGCTCGTCGTCAAGGTCGATCCGCACTCCCTCCAGCCGCTCGATCTCGTCGACCGCGTGCGCCATCGAGGACTGCATCCGGATCCCGAGCACGTCGAGCTTGAGCAGCCCGAGGTCCTCGACGTCGTCCTTGTCGAACTGGCTCATCGGGAACCCGGCGTAGGAGGCCTCGACCGGAGTGCGGTCGAGCAGCGTCGCGTCGGACAGCAGCACTCCGCAGGGGTGTACGGCGATGTGGCGGGGCAGCCCGTCGAGCCGCTCCACCAACCGGAACAGCAGGTCGAGCCGCTGCTCGCCGAGACCGGAGGCCCGCAGCTCCGGGAGGTCGCGCAGCGCGACCCGGGCGTCGCGGGCCCGGATGTGCGGGAAGGCCTTGGCGATCGCATCGATCTCACCGACCGGCATGCCGAGCGCGGCGCCCACGTCACGCACGGCGTGCCGCACGCGGTAGGTGTCCATCATCGAGACGCACACGCACCGCTCCCCGCCGTAGCGGTCGAGGACCGCCTCGTAGACCTCGAGCCGGCGCGCGGACTCGACGTCGACGTCGATGTCGGGCAGCGCCTGGCGCAGCGGGGACAGGAACCGCTCCATCAACAGGTTGTGGCGCAACGGGTCCACACCGGAGATGCCGAGCAGGTAGTTGACCAGGCTGCCCGCCCCCGACCCGCGTGCGGCGCAGCGCACCCCCATGTCCTTGATCAGGTCGGTGACGTCGGCGACGGTGAGGAAGTAGGGGGCATAGCCGAGGCCGTCGATGATCTGCAGCTCGTCGTCGAGCCGCTTCCAGATCCGCTGACGGGGACCGCTGCCGTAACGGCGCCCGATGCCGGCCTCGCAGCGGGTCCGCAGCACCTGCTCCGCAGTCCGGCGCCGCTCGGCGTCGGCACCGGTGACCACGTCGAACTCCGGGAAGTGCACCTCTCCCAGTCCGAGGTCGGACCGCGGGTCGAGGGCGCACCGGTCTGCGACCGCACGGGTGTGGGCGAGGAGGTGCTGCGCCTCCCGGCCGCTGTGCGACCCGAGCCCGGCATAGCGGCAGATCTCCTCGGCCACCTCCGCCATCTGCTTGCCGGACTTCAAGAACCCCTCAGCATTGCCCCGGGATCCGGTGGATCCGGCGCATCCGGTGGAGTCCAGGTTCCGGAGGTCGGCCGAGCCGAGGGGCACGAGCCGACGGGCCGCGTCGAGCACATCGACCGTCGGGGCGTCCAGCCGGTCCGCGTAGCGGACCGCGTTGGTGAGCACCACACCGAGCCCGTGGGACCGGGCCAGGCCCGCCATCCGGGCGGCGTGCGGAGCCGATCCCGGACCGGCCCCGGGCAGCCGGTGGGAGATCAGCTCGACCAGCACGTCGGAGCGGTCGACCAGCTCCAGCCAGGGTCGGAGCGCAGCGTCCGCGAGGTCCGCCCGCCGCAGCGTCGCGGCCCGGCCCAGCTCGGAGGCCGGTCCGAGCATCACCAGCACGTCCCCGGGGCCGACACCCTCCGAGACGTGCTCGGCCACCAGGTCGAGCGTGCTCACCGGACGGCCACGCTCCCCGGCCAGATGGGTGGCCGAGACCAACCGGCAGACCGCCGCCCACCCTCGTCGGCTGCCGGCCAGGAAGGTCACCCGGGGCAGCCCCTCGGCGCGGAACGCCCCCCCGCGTGCAGGGGTCCTCGGCTGTCTGCTTCCGGGTCCACCGACCAGGACTGGGTGCATCGACCAGGGGTGCACCGGTGCGACGGCGAGGTCGACCCCGAGCACGGGTCGGATCCCGCCCTGCAGGCACGCCTTCGCGAACCGGACCGCACCATAGGCCCCGTCCCGGTCGGTGAGGGCGAGGATGTCCATCTCCTGTTCGAGGGCCCGCTCGACGAGCACCCGGGGGTGGGAGGCGCCGTACTGCAGGGAGTAGCCCGAAGCCACCCGCAGGTGCACGAAGGGGTCAGGCAACGTGGTGCCTCTCCTCGTGGTCGGCCCCGTCCGACTGCCCGACGGGGCGGTCGGGCTGGTGGGCGGCACGACGCGGCTGCGTGGGGAGGAGCTCCTGGACTGGGACGTGCCGGGTCATGCCGAGGGACTCCTCGACCAGTCCGAGGAACCGGTCGGCGTCCCGCACCAGGTCGTCGGCCTCCCGCTCGGTGACCGCCCGGCGCGAGCCCGACTCCGCGGCCGCCCGCTTGGCCGCACCGGCGGCGAAGAACGCGGCCCACTCGCTGAGCTCGGGAGCGATCTCGGCGAGCAGCACCCAGGCGTTCTTCTGCTGCCTGCCCCGCCGCGGGGGAAGGCTGGGGGTGGCCCGGGCGGCGAGCAGCGCCGCGGTGGCGCGCAACGCCGCGACGTGGGCGCAGGCGTAGCGCATCGGGATCTCGGAGGTGGTCATCGCCTCCTGCAGGGAGCCCGCCGCCCGGGCGAGGTAGGAGTGGGTGGCGGCCGGGAGGTCGAACGCGGTCCGGCCGGGCTGATGGCTGCTCCGGTGCTGGGTCTGGGTCATCGACTGGTTGCCCTCAGTCCAGGCACCGGGTGAGCCGCCAGCTGCCGTCGGCCCAGTCGAAGACCAGGTCGAAGACTCCGCGGCCGAGGTCGACCGTCATCCCGCGGGCCGCCTCGACGCGCCAGACCTCCCGCTCGAGCTCCAGGTCGGTCCCCACCGCCGTCCGGGTCGAGCCGGTCGAGCCCATCGGGTCGGGCCCGTCGTCGCCGAGCACGGCATGCACCCCGCTGGACTGCCACCACGCCCCGGTCTCCACCCACTGGGCGAGCACCGCGTGCACCTTCCAGAGGCGTCCCTTCCACACGAACTGCTCGGGGCCTTCGACGGGGGCGCCTCCTGCGCCGGGCACCCGCCCTTTGCGCACATCCACCGGGTCGTCGTACCGTCGCATCTGGACACCCTCCTGCTCTGTTCATCGGGACGGGGTGGGGTCGAGACCCTCGCCAGAACCAGTCGTTCGAACATCTGTTCGAACGAACTTCACGGTACACCCGCCCGCGGACAGCCCGTCAAGGGTTCGGCGATACTGGCCGACATGACCTCCTACGGGTTCCGCTCCGCGCTCCAGCTGCACGCCAAGACGGCGGCCGGCATCTCCGTCCCGGCCGACCTGGTCGGGGTCAGTGCGGAGCACCGGGCAGCGAGGGTGGCCGCAGGCGACGAGCTCGACGTCGGGCTCGAGCATGCCGTCGCGAGCCTGCGCGAGGAGCGGAGGCGATGACCGAGCCGGCAGCGGTCGCCAGGTTCCGCACCGAGCTGGACAGCCGCGGGGGCCGCGGGGAGATCGTCGTGCTCCCCGACTCGGTGCACACCGCCGCGCTGGCCGCAGAGGCGCTGGGGTGCGAGGTCGGGGCTATCGCGAACAGCCTGCTCTTCGACGCCGACGCCTCACCCGTGCTGATCCTCACCTCAGGCGCCCACCGCGTGGACACCGGCAAGGTGGCCGCCACGATCGGCGTGCCCGCCCTGCGGCGCGCGCAGCCCGACTTCGTGCGACAGCACACCGGCCAGGTCATCGGTGGCGTATCGCCCATCGGTCATCCCGCCCCGGTGCCGACCTACATCGACCCCTGGCTGCGCCGCTACGACGTGGTGTGGGCTGCCGCAGGGCACCCGGCAGCGGTGTTCGCCACCAGCTTCGACGAGCTGGTCACGATGACCGGCGCCGTCGAGACCGACGTGGGTTGAGAAACCGCTCGCCCTCCACGTCCGGCCTTCCTAGCCTGGGCACTGTGCCCGAGCTCGACCTACGAGAGCCTGACGCGCGCAGGAGGTGGCATGAGCATCTCGCATGCCTGCTGCGCGGACGACGGGTGATCTGTGCCGTCGCGCCGCTGGCCGGGTACGTCGACTGGCTCGCGCTGCTCGAGGACGTGGGCGCTCGGCGACCGCTTCTGGTCGCCAGCGGGGTCGGCGCTGGACCCGTCCCGTCGAACGAGCAGGCCGACGTGGTGCTCCTCGACGTCCCCGAGTCGTCGAGCCCGACCGAGGAGCTGCGTCAGCTGGACGGCCTCCTGCGGGCGCTGCCCGACGCGCTGGTGGAGGCGGTGCACGCCTACGACCCCGACGGTACGGCGGTCTGGCTGGCCTGCCCCTTCGTCACGACGGCACCGATCCTGGGCAGACAGGTGCTCGGGGGACGGCCCGCGCCCTGGTTCGCGCTCGAGGACAAGATGGTGGCCGACGACATCTGGGACTCGGTCGGGGCGCCGCGGGCGGAGTCCCGCGTGGTGCCCGTCGACGTCGACCGGCTCCGGGCCGCATCGGCCGGACTGGACCGGGGCGCAGGCGTGGTGCTGGCGGGGGACGCCCGCGAGGGCTTCAACGGCGGCGGCGACTATGTCCGCTGGGTGGTCACCGAGGGGGAGCTCCTCGCGGCCCACGACTTCTTCTCCCGGCACTGCGACCGGGTCCGCGTGATGCCGTTCCTCGAGGGGGTGCCCTGCAGCATCCACGGCCTGGTCCTGCCGGACGGCACGGCGGCCCTGCGGCCGGTCGAGCTTGCCATCCTGCGCAGCCAGGATCCCGACGGTCGACGACGGTTCGTGTACGGCGGTCTGGGCTCGACCTGGGACCCCCCGAGCGAGGACCGTGCCCAGATGCGGGAGGTGGCCCGTCGTACGGGGGAACGGCTGCGCGCGCTCGTGGGCTACCGCGGCGCCTTCGGCATCGACGGCGTCCTGACCGCCGACGGGTTCCGGCCAACCGAGCTGAACAGCCGGATGTCAGCAGGCGCCGGGTCGCTCGCGCGGGCAGTGGACCGAGGTCTGCTCGACCTCGTGCAGCACAACCTGGTGTCCGGGCGCGACCCCGGAGTGACGGCCGAGGCCCTCGAGGCGTGGGCCGTGCCAGCCATGGACCAGGCCCGGTTCCTCAAGGCGACCGGCATCAGCAGGCGACGGGTCGTGGAGGAGCCCTGGGACGTGCGGGTGGACTGGGACGGTGCACGCCTGCGACGCAGCGCTGCCGCCACGGACTGGTCCGTGTCCGCGGGCCCGACCGCCTCGGGCACCTACTGCCGGCTGGTCGCGCCTTCCACGCCACCGCCCGGCATCCGGGTGGCCGAGCTCAACGTCGCCCTGATGCGCTTCCTCGACCACGAGCTCGACACCGGCTTCGGCGAGGTCGCCGCACCTCCCGACGTGCGCCCGTCCTTGGCCCCAGGACCGGTGACCGGGAACCCGGTGACCGGGGACCGGTGACCGGTGACCCACGGACCGGTAACCCGCGGACCGGTGGCCCATCGGGTCATGGACCCAGCGATGACATCTCTCCCGCCTCCCGGTCTGAACGGATGACATCGCAGGCAGAGGAGCGGTCCCATGGACATCACCTTCACCGCAGAGCTGCAGAAGAGCCCGAACCCGGGAGGCTGGACCTATGTCGTCTGGCCGAGGTCCGTGGAGTTCTTCGGCACCCGCGGGCTCGTCAAGGTGCGCGGCACGGTCGACGGACAGCCGTTCCGGAGCTCGTTCATGGCGCTCGGCGACGGCACCCACAAGCTGCCGGTCAGGGCGGACGTGCGGAAGGCGATCGGCAAGCAGCACGGGGACGTGGTCGAGGTGCACCTGCTGGAGCGCCTGGAGCGCTGAGCGCCTGCGGCCCGGAGCGGTAGCCGGCTGTCGGAGGTCGCCGCTAGGGTCGCCGCGTGTCGCGCGTCGTGGTCGTCGGTGGAGGGTTCGGCGGTGCCGCCGCGGCCGCCCGGCTCGCCAAGCTGGGTCACCGGGTCACGCTCGTCGAGCGGCTCGGTCGCCTCGGTGGTGCGGTGGGCTTCGTGGAGCGCGACGGCTACCGGTGGGACGCGGGACCGAGCTCGACAGGGCTCCCGGCGGTGCTGCGCGACCTGTTCCGCAAGTCCGGGCGCCCGCTCGAACGCGAGCTCGAGCTGGTGCCGGTCGAGCCGATCCGCGAGCACCGTTTCGTCGACGGCGCGGTGCTGGCCATGCCGTCCGGTTCGCGCTCGGCGCAGCTCGAGGCGGTCGACGGAGCGCTCGGGACGGGTCTGGGCCGCCAGTGGGTGGACTACGTCCACGGGCACGTCGAGACGTGGGACGTGCTGCGCCGGGGCTACCTCGAGCGGCCCTACTCCGCGAGCCATGCCGACGCCGCGACCCGGGCGTTGTTGCGCACCAGGACCACGCTGCACCGCGCGGTGAGGCGGCGCTTCGAGGACGAGCGGCTTCGGGCTCTGGCGCTGCTCTCGACGGTGCTGGACGGGCAGGACCCTCGTCGCGTGCCCGCCTGGTGGGGCGTGTGGGCCTACGTTGAGCAGGCCTTCGGGGTCTGGACGGTGCCCGGCGGGATGGGGCTGCTCGGCGACGCGCTGAGCAGGCGGCTACGCGACCGCAGGGTCGAGGTGCTGCTCCAGACCACCGTGCAGGACGTGCGCATCCATGACGGCCGCGCGACCGGGGTCGTGACGGACCACGGGTCGCTCGACGCGGAGGTCGTGGTCTGCGCCGTCGACCCGCAGTCCCTTCCTGGGTTGGCCCGAGGCGGCCGCCGCGCCGGCGCCGCCGCGGACCCTCCCGCGGTGTGCCACCTCGGTCTGCGTGGCGAGGTGCCCGACCTGTCGCACGAAGTGGTCCTGCACGGGGACCCCACCCTGGTGGTCCGCACCCACGGCACGGCGCCGGCAGGTGCAGCGGCCTGGACGGTGCTCGCACGGGGCGGGCTCACCGAGGACGTCGTCGTCGCCCTGGCGCGTCGCGGGATCGACGTCACCGGCCAGGTCGAGCTGCGCGTGGACCGCTCGCCGCCGGACCAGGTCCAGGAGCTGGCCGGCTCACCCTACGGTGAGCTGTGGCGGGGCCGGGCGACGATGGACCGCAGGCTGGCGGGGCCGGCGGTGCAGGGCCTGCACGTCGCCGGGGTGCATGCCGCAGCCGGGTCCGGGCTGCCTCTGGTGGGGCTGGCGGCCGCGGTCGTCGCTCAACGGATCGGGTCCGCCTAGCCCGCAGCCGAGTCTCAGCCGACCGTGCTGCTCAGACCCGAGTAGATCTGGCGGGTCGCCTTGGACCTGTTCAGCGTGTAGAAGTGCAGGCCAGGAGCGCCGTCGGCGAGCAGGGCGTCGCACATCTCGGTGGCGATCGCGATGCCTTCGGCGCGCACCGCAGCGGGGTCACCGTCGTATCTCGAGACCCGGTCGACCACCTCGGACGGGACCTCCCTGCCGGACAGCTCGGTCATCCGCAGGATCTGCGGCAGGCTGGTGATCGGCATGATGCCGGGCAGGACAGGGATGTCGACGCCGACCGCCGCGCAGCGGTCCCGCAGCGCGAAGTAGTCCTGGACCCTGAAGAACAGCTCGGTGATCGCGAACTCGGCCCCCGCATCCTGCTTGGCCTTCATCACCCACGCGTCCTGTTCGACGCTCTCGGCCTCCCGGTGGCCCTGTGGGAAGGCGGCTGCACCGACGCAGAAGTCCCCGAGGGAGGTCACCAGCTCGATCAGCTCGGTCGCATAGGTCAGCCCGTCCGGGGTGGCGGTCCAGGCCGTTCCGGGGCCGCCTGGTGGGTCGCCGCGCAGGGCGAGCACGTTGCGGACTCCGGCACCGGCGTAGGACCCGATCACCGACCGGAGCTCATCGCGCGAGTGCCCGACGCAGGTCAGGTGCGCCATCGGGGTCAGTGTGGTCTGGGCAGCGATGCCCTCGGTCAGCCGGATCGTGCGGTCCCGGGTCGACCCGCCCGCGCCGTAGGTCACCGAGACGAACGTCGGCCGGAGCGCCTCGAGCTCCCGCAGCGCCGTCCAGAGCTGGCGCTCGCCCGCCTCGTCCTTGGGGGGGAAGAACTCGAACGAGATGGACCGTTCGCCGGCCGCGATCAGGTCGCTGACGCTCGGTGAGCCGCCGGCCGGGGACGAGGAGGTTGCCGGCGTCATACGCAACAGCATAGGTGTCTGCACCGCGGGCCGGTGCCAGGCTCCCGCCCGATCGGCGCGCCACCAGACCTCGACCGTAGGCTCGCGTGCGTGAGCAGCATGCCGCCCCCGTGGGACGTCGGCGCCTTCCGCGCCTCGATCCAGTCCGCGCTCGATGCCTTCATCGACGAGCAGGCCCGGCTGCTCCAGCCACTCGGGGAGGACGCCGAGCGGCTCGTCGGGTCGGCCCGCGGGTCGGTGTCGGGCGGCAAGCGCTTCCGCGCCGCGTTCGGCTACTGGGGCTTCCGGGCGGTGCAGGCCGACGTGGCCGACGAGTGCGCCCTGCTGCGAGCAGCGGCGGCCCTGGAGCTGCTGCACGCGAGTGCGCTGGTGCACGACGACTACATGGACTCCTCCGACACCCGACGAGGCCGACCGGCCACCCACAGGGCCTTCGAGTCGCTGCACCGGCAGCAGGGCTGGTCCGGGGCCCCGGCGCAGTACGGCGCGGCTGCGGCGATCCTCCTCGGCGACCTCCTGCTGTCCTGGTCCGACCAGCTGCTTCGTCGCTGCGGCCTGCCCCACGACGTGGTACGCGACGCCCTGGTGTTCTTCGACACCAGTCGCAGCGAGGTGATCGCCGGGCAGTTCCTGGACGTGTCGGTGCAGGCCCGGGCGTCCTCGGACGTCGACCAGGCGATGCGGGTGCTGCGCTACAAGTCAGCCAAGTACTCCGTGGAGCGGCCGCTGCATGTCGGAGCGGCACTAGCCGGCGCCGGCGCGGACGTGCTCGAGGCACTGACCCACTTCGGGCTCCCGCTCGGCGAGGCGTTCCAGCTGCGGGACGACCTGCTCGGCGTGTACGGCGACCCCGACGTCACCGGCAAGCCGGCCGGCGACGACCTCACCGAGGGCAAGCGCACGGTCCTGGTGGCTCTCGCCCTGCAGCGTGCGCCCACCGCCGACGCGAAGCTCCTCGACGACGCCCTCGGGTCGCCGCTCGCCCCGGCCGAGGTCGAGGACCTGCGGCGGATCATCGAGGCCTGTGGCGCGCACGCCGAGGTGGAGCGCCGCATCGACCAGCTCACCGCGGCCAGCCTCGCCGCCCTCGACGACGCGCCGGTCACCGACCTGGCTCGTCGCGTGCTGCGGGACCTGACCGCTGCCGCCACCCAACGCACCATCTGAGCGCCCGTCGGCGGCCCCGCCCGCATCGGCGGGTCAGGCCTTGGCGGGCAGCTCCGGCAGGTCGATGTGTGGACCCTCACCGCGCAGCAGAACGGCGAACGGGCAACCACGGTCGGCGTTCGCGCGCCCGCCCAGGACGCTCAGTGCAACGTGGAACGCCTGCTCGTCGTGACGGGCCAGTGGGCTCCAGCCGTCCCATAGCAGGACGACGCCCTCCTTCCCGGGCGCCTCCACGTCGGCGAGGCAGTCCGAGAGCGCGTCGAAGCTGTCGGCCCGGTCATCGGGCAGCTCGAGGGACAGCGCAGCGGACTTGAGGAACGTCGCCTTGTCCTCGACCGTCCAGCCGTCCAGGTGCGCGAACCGCCAGCCGGCGTGCTCGACGGCGTGCTTGACGTCCGGCACGTGCGCGGCACTGTGCCACTGGTAGAGATCGGGACGGTTGTGTCCTGCCAGGAGTGCCGCGAGTCCGCTCATCTGCCAGAGGCTAGACCCTCGGGCGGTCACGCAACAGAGGTCAGAACGCCATCGCCTGGGCGCGCCGCTTCACCTCGGCGCCCCGGTTCTCCCGCAGGGCGTCGATCGGTCGGCCCGGCAGCGTGTCGTCGGGCGTGAACAGCCAGGTCAGGATCGCCCGGTCGTCGTACCCGCCGTCGTGGAGCACGATGCACACCCCCGGCACCCCCTTGACGACCACGCCGTCCGCGATGAGCTCGGCGGGCACCTGCTGACCCGCCCCGGGAGTGGGTACGACGGCCGCGAGCTGGTGCTCGCGGATCAGCTGGCGGACCTTGCTCGCGCTGACGTGGAGCAGCTCACCGGCCCGCGCCCAGTCGAGCCACTCGCCTACCAGGTCGATGAGCTCCGGACCGGGGCGGACGTCGGGTGGGGGCATGAGGGGTTCCGTCACGCGACCACTGTGCCACGTCGCCGAAGATGGTCGGCGCCCCGCCGCCCGGCCGACGCGGCGCCACGCCGACCAGTCGTCACGGCCCGGCATGCCCGCGGCCGCCACCTAGAATCGAGCCGTGAGCCGGGTCCCCCTTGCCCGGCCGCCTACGGAGGACACCCGTCGTGGACAGGACTGCCGCGGACCCGATGACCGGGCACGTCCTGGACGGTCGCTACCGCGTCGGCACCCGCATCGCCCGCGGCGGCATGGCCACCGTCTACGAAGCCACCGACCTGCGGCTCGACCGCACCGTGGCCCTGAAGATCATGCACGCGGGGCTCGGCGACGACGACGACTTCGTGGGCCGCTTCGTCAGGGAGGCCCGCTCGGCCGCGCGGCTCTCGCACCCCAACGTCGTGGCCGTCTTCGACCAGGGCGACGACGACGGGACGCTGTTCCTGGCGATGGAGTTCGTCGCCGGCCGCACGCTGCGTGACCTGATGCGCGCGCAGGCACCGCTCGCCCCGTCCAGGGCGCTCACGCTCCTCGACCCGGTGCTGTCCGCGTTGGGTGCCGCGCACGAGGCGGGCCTGATCCACCGTGACGTGAAGCCCGAGAACGTCCTGCTCGCCGACGACGGCCGGGTCAAGGTCGCCGACTTCGGGCTGGCCCGCGCGGTGAGCGCCGAGACGCAGCACACGACGGCCGGGGTGCTGATCGGCACGGTGTCCTACCTGTCCCCCGAGCTGCTCGTGGACGGTCTCGCCGACGCCCGCTCGGACGTCTACGCCGCCGGCATCCTGCTCTACGAGATGCTCACCGGCCGCAAGCCCCATGAGGCCGGCTCCGCCATCCAGGTCGCCTACAAGCATGTCCACGAGGACGTGCCGCCGCCGTCCAGGCTGGTGCCCGACCTCCCGCCGTACGTCGACGCGCTCGTCGCCCGCGCCACCGCCCGGGACCGCGACCTGCGTCCGGCGGACGCCCGGGTGCTGCTCCGGCAGGTGCGACGGGTCCGGGCCGCCCTGGACCAGGGCGTCTGCGACGACCCGGAGCTGACGTCGGACCTCACGCCGGCCGTCCCCGTCCAGCGAGACGGTCACGACCCGGACGACATCGACTACGTGCGGGAGGACCTGGCCGACGCGCCCACCATCCTCACCCCGGCACAGGCGGTCCGTCGCGCCCCCGGAGACGCCGACGACACGAGCACCACCGTCATCAACGCCGGAGCGTGGCGGCCGACCTCAGCACCACCACCGCCTCCGGTTCCCGCCTCCCGGCCGCGGCGCTCCTGGCGAGGACCCGTCCTGCTGGTGCTGGTGCTGCTGCTCGCCGGAGCGGCAGCGGTCGGCAGCTGGTGGTGGGAGACCGGACGCTACACCAGCACCCCCAGCGTGCTCACCCTCACCGCCCCTGCCGCGGAGGCGAAGCTCGCCACGGCCGGGCTCGACTTCAGGGTTGCCGGCCGGGCCTACTCCGAGACCGTGGCGGCCGGTCGGGTGGTCGAGACCGACCCGGCCGGCGGCGACCACGTGCTGCGCAACGGCACCGTCGACCTGGTGCTGTCCCGTGGCCCCGAACGCCACCGGGTCCCCGTCCTGGAGAACCTGACGCTCGACCGGGCGCAGGCCGCGCTCCAGGACGCCCGGCTGTCGTTCGGTGCCGCGTCCTACGCCTTCTCCGACACGGTCCCCCGGGGTGCCGTGCTGGCCTCGCACCCCACCCGGGGCACCGTGCTGCGGCGCGACGCCGCCGTGGACCTGGTGGTGAGCCGGGGCCCGCGCCCCGTCAAGGTCCCCGACCTCACCGGCCAGGACGCCGCTGCGGCGACCCGGGCGCTGACCAGGCTGCATCTGCGGGTGGAGCGGACGGAGGCGAACAGCGACACGGTCGCAGCCGGCCACGTGGTGTCCCAGAGCCCCAGCCGCGGGCGGCTGCTGCCCGGCGACCCCATCACGATCGTGGTGTCCAAGGGACCGGTGCTGGTCGACGTCCCCCGGGTGGTCGGGCACAGCACCAGCGGCGCCGAAGCCACGCTGCAGCAGGCGGGCTTCACGGTCGACACCGTGAAGGTGGAGTACTACATCGCCCTCGGCGTGGTCGTGAGGCAGACTCCCGGGGCCGGCGACCGGGCGCCCCGGGGCAGCACCATCACGATCTACGTCGTCTGAACCAGTCGTCTGAGACGACCGGCCACCCACGGCCGACCCCCGCACGACGAGGTCAGCGTCGGCGCCAGCGGTCCAGGGCACCCGGCCCGACTGCCAGGGCGATCAGCGCCACGACGGTGGCAGCGGCCCACCCGACGTACAGCGGTGTCCACCGGAACGGACCGTCGTTCGACACGGCGGCCGATGAGGAGGCCGCCCGCGCGTCCCCGGGGCTGGGCCTGGCTGATGCGGCGGTCGGCTGGCGTGTCTTGGCCACGACCAGGGACGCGTCCGGACTCTGGTGCCTGGGCCGGCTGGGTTGCGCGCTGGGGCTGCGGAACCGCGCGAGCGGGTCGCTGGTCGCCGTGACACGGCCGGCCCCGAGCGCACGGGCGACTGCTGTCGGGCTCGGTGCCGCCGTCGTGGACGCGGCTGTCGGGGCCGGTGCAACCGACGGACTGCCCGCGGACGGAGACCCCGGGACGGGGGTGGGGTCCGGCGTCAGGCTGGGACTGGGCTTTGAGCTGGGACTGGGCTTCGGACTGGGCTTGGGACTGGGCTTGGGGCTGGGCGTCGGGCTGGGCGTCTGGCTGGGCGTCTGGCTGGGCGTCGCTGTCGGGCTGGGCGTGGCCGAGGGGTCGGACGTCGGCGTCGGATCGGGCTTGGGGCTCGGGTCGTGGCTCGGGCTGGGGTCCGAGGACGCGCTGGGGCCGGGGTCCGCGGAGGCACTGGGGCTCTGCGTCGACGACGGGCTGGGGTGCAGCGACGGGCTCGGGTCCGCCTTGGAGTGGTCACCGTGGTGGCCCGAAGCGGCGGCCGTGAGCGAGCCGACCGTCACGGGACCGACCGACGCCTCGGCAGCACCCGCCCAGCCGACCTGTGCGCCACCGGCGAGGAGAAAGGCGACGACCACCCCGGCGGTGAGACGTGGACCGCGGCGGACCACGGCGGGCAGCCCGGACCCGGGCGCGTCCTGGCACGAGTTGTCGTTCGTCCTCGATCGACGTGCACGTGGCCTCATCGACGGCCCCCCTGTCTCCCGGCGCACCACCGTGGGTCGCGCCACCTGTCGCCCTGGCTGCGTGTCGCCACGCGGGTGAGTTCCCTGGGTCCCGCTCGAGCGGGACCGGACACCCTCCGTCTCGGGTCTCGACGCTCCGTGACCCGCTGCCGCTCATCCCGATCGATGCGAGGCCACGATGGGACGGTCCCATCGGACGCAGAATGTATCACCGGAACCGGCGATCTTCACCTCCGGCGCGTCTCGCATGCACTCCCCAGGCGCGAGGGCCGGGAGGCGACCACCAACAGGGTCACCGGCTCCACCGCACACGGGAAACACGGGAAGAGGAACATCGATGGTCGTCGTCATGTCACCGGACGCCACCGAGGAGGACGTCGCACGGGTCGTCGCCAAGGTCGAGGACGCCGGTGGGGAGGCGTTCGTCTCCAGGGGCGTGGTCCGCACCATCATCGGGCTCGTCGGGGACATCGAGTCCTTCCACCACCTCAACGTGCCGTCGAGTCGACGAGCCAGACCCTGGAGGCGGCCGAGATGGCGAAGTCGGCGGGCGCGACACTGATGCGCGGTGGTGCGTTCAAGCCACGCACTCGCCGTACGCCTTCCAGGGGCTGGGCGTCGCGGGTCTGGAGATCCTGTCCGCGGTGCGGGAGGCGACGGGGTTGCCTGTCGTCACCGAGGTCGTCGACGCGCGCGACGTCGAGGTGGTCGCCGAGCACGCCGACATGCTGCAGGTCGGCACCCGCAACATGGCCAACTTCGGCCTGCTCCAGGCGGTCGGTGAGTCCGGGCGACCGGTGCTGCTCAAGCGCGGCATGACTGCGACGATCGAGGAGTGGCTGATGGCAGCGGAATACGCCCAGCGCGGCAACCTTGACGTGGTGCTGTGCGCGCGTGGCATCAGGACCTTCGAGCCGGCCACCCGCAACACGCTGGACATCTCGGCGGTTCCGGTGGTGCAGGCAGCCAGCCACCTGCCGGTCATCGTCGACCCGTCGCACGCGGCGGGCCGTCGCGACCTTGTCGTGCCGTTGTCCCGGGCAGCCATCGCGGTGGGCGCGGACGGGGTCATCGTTGATGTGCACCCCGATCCGGAGAGCGCCCTGTGCGACGGTCCCCAGGCGCTGCTCGGCTCGGAGCTCCGGTCCCTCGCGCAGGCGGTCCAGCTCCTGCCGCCCGCCCTGGGCAGGGTGGACGCCGGCACCAGGAGCCGGGTGCCCGCGGTGTAGCTCAGGGGAGCAGCCGCTCGCGCACCGCCTGCAGGTGGAGCGTGTGCAGCCGGGCGGCCTGGTCCTCGGCGCGCCCGACGAGGGTGTCCAGCTCGTCGGCGCCGACCCGGTCGTCCATGACCGCGATCGTGCGCAGCACCTGCCAGCAGGCGATCTTGCCCTCCACCGCCGCCAGGAGGCCCTCCAGCTCGATGACGTCGGCCAGGGGGGAGCGGCGCAGCAGGTAGCCGTTCGGCTTGAGCCGGCCGGCCTTCTCCCCGAGCCACCCGAGGGCCGCCATCGGTCGGCTCTCGGCCACCTCCAGCCGCCTCATCACCGAGCGCAAGGACTCGAGATCGGCGCGCGCCTCGTCCCGGAGCCGGGTCAGCTCCTCGGCCCGGTGCCGGGGGTGGCTGCCCGTGGCCCGCCGGAGGAGCTCGATGCCGGCGGTCGCCATCGCCAGGTGGTCGTTGAGGTAGGTCGACAGCGAGCGGGGGTCGGTCATGGCGGCGGGTACCCAGGCACTTCGCGCCGAAAACCGCTACCGGCGGGTGAGCACCTTGGCCAGCACGGCCGCGACCGTCTCGACCTCGTCCCGGGAGACGCCGAGGTGGGTCACCAGACGCATCGCTCGCGGACCGACCGCGGAGACCAGGACGTCGTGCTCACGTGCCGCCGCCACCACCGCCGGAGCGTCTGGCACGTCGACCACCACGATGTTGGTGTCCACCGTGGCCGGGTCGAGGCCACACGCGTCGGCGAGCAACCGGGCATGCTGGTGGTCCTCGGCGAGACGGGCCACGTGGTGGTCGAGGGCGTACAGCCCCGCGGCGGCCAGGATCCCGACCTGCCGCATGCCGCCGCCCAGGCGCTTGCGCCACACCCGGGCGTCGGCGATCGCCTCGGCGGTGCCGACGACCAGCGAGCCGACAGGAGCCCCGAGGCCCTTGCTCAGGCAGACCGCCAGGACGTCGGCACAGGCGCCGTACGCGTCGAGCGGCGTGCCGGTCGCCACGTGGGCGTTGAAGATCCGGGCGCCGTCGACGTGCACGCCCACGTCGCGCGCGTCGGCGAACCGGCGCACCGCCCGCATGTCCTCGATGGAGGTCACGGCACCGCCGCCGAAGTTGTGGGTGTTCTCCAGCGAGATCGCCCTGGTGGGCACGAAGAACGGTCCCATGTCCGGGGCGAACATCGCCTCGATCGTCTCCAGCTCGACCGGCCGCCCGACCCAGGTTCGCATCGTCAGGCCGGTGAAGGCGGCGTGCGCCCCGAGCTCGGCGCGTGCGATGTGCGCTGAAGACTCGCAGAGCACCTCCTCGCCGACCCCCACCAGGGACCGGACGGCGAGCACGTTGGCCATCGACCCGGTCGGGGTGAACAGCGCGGCCTGCTTGCCGAACAGCTCGGCGACCCGCTCCTCGAGGGCGCGGACGGTGGGGTCCTCACCATAGACATCGTCACCGACGTCGGCCGACGCCATCGCCGTCCGCATCGCGTCGGTCGGCCGGGTGACAGTGTCGCTGCGGAGGTCGATCATGCGTCCGGAATGTTCGTCGGGGTGGCCTCGCGCAGCATCTCGGCGACCAGGAACGCCAGCTCGAGGGACTGCACCCGGTTGAGCCGCGGGTCGCACGCAGACTCGTAGCGGTTCCCGAGGTCGCCCTCGAGCAGGGCCTCACCTCCGCCGACGCATTCGGTCACGTCGTCGCCGGTCAGCTCGACGTGCACGCCCCCGGGCCAGGTGCCCAGCATCCGGTGCACGTCGAAGAAGCCCTGCACCTCCGCGATCACGTCGTCGAAGCGGCGGGTCTTGTAGCCCGAGGCCGTCTCGAAGGTGTTGCCGTGCATCGGGTCGCACACCCAGCCGACCGACACACCAGCGGCAGTGACCTTCTCGACCAGCTCGGGGAGCCGGTCGCGGATCCTGCCCGCCCCCATCCGGGTGATGAAGGTGAGCCGCCCCGGCTCGTTGTCCGGGTTGAGCCGCGCGGCGAGCGCGATCGCGTCGTCGGGGCTGGTGCTCGGGCCCAGCTTGACGCCGATCGGGTTGCGGATGTGGGAGAGCAGCTCGACGTGGGCACCGTCGAGCTGGCGGGTGCGCTCGCCGATCCAGACGAAGTGGCCCGAGACGTCGTAGGGCTGCTGCGTGCGAGAGTCGATGCGGGTCAGGGCGTGCTCATACTCGAGGATCAGCGCCTCGTGGCTGGAGTGGAAGTCGACCCGATGGAACTCGTCGGGATCCGCGCCGATCGCCTGCATGAAGGTCAGCGCCCGGTCGATCTCCTTGCCGACCTTCTCATAGCGCCTCCCGACCGGGGAGTCGCGCACGAAGTCGGTGTTCCAGGTGTGCACCTGCCGAAGGTCGGCGTAGCCCCCGGTGACGAAGGCCCGCACCAGGTTCAGGGTCGCCGCCGAGCAGTGGTAGACCTCGACCAGACGCTGGGGGTCCGGGATCCGCGACGCGGCGGTGAAGTCGAACCCGTTGACAGCGTCACCGCGGTAGGCGGGAAGGGTCACGCCGTCGCGGGTCTCGTCCTCGGAGCTGCGGGGCTTGGCGTACTGACCGGCGAGCCGGCCGAGCTTCACGACCGGCACCGAGGCCGCATAGGTCAGCACCACCGCCATCTGCAGCAGCACCCGGAGCTTGTTCCGGACGTTGTCGGCGGTGACGCCCTCGAACGTCTCCGCGCAGTCGCCGCCCTGCAGCAGGAAGGCCTCGCCGCGCGCGACCGCCGCGAGCTTTCCCTTCAGGTCGTCGCACTCACCGGCGAAGACCAGCGGTGGGACGCTGCGCAGCTTGGCCACCGCTGCCTCGAGCGCGTCCGGGTCGGGCCAGCGCGGCTGCTGTGCTGCGCCGAGGGCGCGCAGGCTGTGCAGCGTCGGCACGGGCGGGACGGGCGTAGGAGTCACCGTCCCAGCCTACGGCCCCGGCCGGGCTGCGTTCGTGCCCGAGGGGTGACGAGGTGACCCTGCGCTACCGCGCGGTGGCAATCATGCGCTACCGCGCGGTGGCGATGATGTCGAGCCGCTCCAGCAGGAACAGCACCGCCTCCGCGAACGCGGAGCCGGCCGTGCAGGCACGGACCGTGGCCCAGTCCACCTGCTCACGCAGTGCACGCGCCACCGAGATGACCGAGCTCAGGTCGCAGTAGTGCTCGTCGAGGGCCAGCAGCTTGTGGACCAGGACGTCGGTGGGCGCCAGCACGGGCATCTCGACGGACAGCACCTCGAGCCTCCTCGTGGCAGCCAGGGTGTCCGACAGCTCGCGGCCGGACCCTCGGTGCAGTACGTCGACCGTCACCCCGTCGCAGCTCACCTTGAAGAGCCAGTCCTCGGGGGGCTGCACGACCTGCAGGCCCTGGTCGACCAGCGCCTTCTTCACCTGGTCGACGTCCCCGGGGGCGACGAGGAAGTCCACGTCGTGGTTGGGCTCCGGCCCGCCGAGCGCCCAGGCGGCGTAGCCACCGGCCAGCGCGAACGGCAGCCCGGTGGTCTTGAGCCCGACGGCGACCCGCTTCAGGGCCTCGCGCAGGGCATCGCTCTCACTCATGGTCGGCTCGTACCCCGTGGCCCGGCGGGCATCCCGGGCATGACCCCGGCGAGGCAGGGCACTGCCCGACGTGCGCATCGCCACCTTCAACATCCTGCACGGACGATCGCTGTCAGACGACCAGGTCGACCCCGCCAGGTTCAGCGAGTCGGTCCGCGCGCTGGACGCCGACGTGCTGTGCCTGCAGGAGGTGGACCGCAACCAGCCGCGCTCGCAGCACTCCGACCTCACCGCTGCAGCCGCGGACGCGATGGGTGCAGGCGAGCACCGGTTCGTGGCTGCGCTGTCCGGCACCCCGGGGTCGACCTGGCTGGCCGCGACCGGCGACGAGCAGCCGGACGCGGCTGCCTACGGCGTCGCACTGCTGAGCAGGTACCCCGTGACCGGCTGGCAGGTGCTGCGGTTGCCGCCGGTGCCCGCGCCGGCCCCGGTGCGCTTCCCGGGGCGCTGGCTGCCCGAGTGGGTCCGCGACGAGCCGCGGGTGGCGGTGGTGGCCGTGGTGAACAGCCCGCAGGGCGCCCTGCGGGTCGCGACCACCCACCTGAGCTTCATCCGCTGGTGGAACCTGCGCCAGCTCCGGCTGCTGATGCGCTCGCTCAGGGAGGGTGGGTCCCCGCTGGTGCTGACCGGGGACCTGAACATGGACGCCCGACGCGCCTCGGACCTGACCGGCCTGCGGCCGCTGGCGACCGGCCTGACCTTCCCTGCCGACCGGCCGGCCGAGCAGCTGGACCACATCCTGACCGACGATCCCGGGCTGGTCGCCCACCACGACGAGGTGCTCCGCCTTCCTGTCTCGGACCACCGGGCCCTGGTCGTCGAGATCGACCGGCCCGGCTGAGAGGTGGCGCCGGTCCTCCGGGCCCGACGGCCTCGCCGAGGTGCGGGTCAGGGCCGCCTGTGCAGCAGCAGCGGGAGTACGACGGAGGCGCCGGCCCTGCGCAGCGTGGCTGACGCGACCGTCACCGGCCACAACGAGGAGGTGGCGTCCACGACCAGCAGCACCGCGCGGCCGGTCACGGCCGCGGCCGTCGGGGTCGCGTCGAGGTGGTCGCGCCAGAAGGCGGCCTCGTCGGAGGAGCTCAGCTCACGCAGGTCGGGAGGCGTGGCCGGACCGGCCAGCGAGGCCCGCTCCAGCCGCCCCACGGCAGCCAGGTAGTCGGCCACCGAGCCGGTCAGCACGGGTGACCCGGTGGCGGTCAGGTCGACGACCACCTCGGGCCGCGCGGGCCACGAGCCGCGCCACTGCGACAGCAGCCGCACGCAGCCCTGGAGCACGTCGTCGGGAGCCGGGGCGTCCCGGGCGAACATCGCGGCGACGGTCTCCCGCCACTCCGGCGCGTCGGCGAAGACGAGGGTCCGACCGGTGGCGTGCGACTCCTCGGCGGGGATCCGCGCGCGGGACCCGAATGCCCCCCCGGGCCACATCTTGCGTGCCTCGAGAAGGTGCACCTGGCCACGCAGCAGCGCGGTCACGGTGCGGACCGTCTCGGGGGACGCTGTCCCCTCGAGCTCGGCGGGCAGCTCACCCCGGCACACCGAGCACCGGCCGCACGGCGCGGCGGCCGGGTCGTCGAGGGACTCCTGCAGCAGCTCCATCAGGCAGCGCTCGCCCCGCACGTAGGCACGCATGATCTCGGCCTCACGGCGGCGCACGGCCACCACCCCGTCGTAGTGCTCGGCGGGGTAGACCCACTCCCGTCCCGAGCCCACCCAGCCACCCTCGACACGCTCGACGACCCCGTCCACGGCGAGCTGCTTGAGCATCAGCTCCACCCGGCCACGCCGCACCCCGGACTGCGCCTCGACGGCCACCACGCTCATCGGCTCACCCGATGACCTGTCCAGGACGTCGAGCACGGCCCGGACCTGCTCGGGCACCGGGATCGTCGCGGTGGCGAAGTACTCCCAGACCCCCGAGTCCGCGTCCGAGGGCAGCAGCACCGCGTGCGCGTGCTCGATCGCGCGGCCCGCGCGTCCGACCTGCTGGTAGTAGGACACCGGCGAGGGCGGGGCACCGACGTGCACCACGAAGCCCAGGTCCGGCTTGTCGTAGCCCATCCCGAGAGCCGAGGTCGCCACCAGCGCCTTGAGCCGGTTGTCGAGCAGCGCGTCCTCGAGGTCGTGCCGGGTGGAGGCGTCGAGCTGCCCGGTGTAGGCGGCCACCGGGACCCGGTCCCCGTGCACGTCGCGGATGGCCGCCGCCAGTCGCTCGGCGTCGGCGACGGTCAGGGCGTAGACGATGCCGGAGCCGGCGAGCCGCGGCAGGTGGTCCACGACCCAGGCGTAGCGCTCCAGAGGCGAGAGCCGGTCCACCACCGACAGCTCGAGGCTGGCCCGGGCCAGCCGGCCGCGCAGCACCAGCGTGGGGTCCCCTCCGGCACCCGGGCCACCACCGAGCTGCTCGGCGACGTCATCGGTGACCCTCTGGTTGGCCGTTGCGGTGGTGGCCAGCACCGGGGTGCTCGGGTTCAGGCGCTGCAGCACGTCGGAGACCCGCCGGTAGTCGGGGCGGAAGTCGTGGCCCCAGTCGGAGACGGCGTGCGCCTCGTCGATCACGAGCAGCCCCAGCCGCCCGGTGAGCCCGTCCAGGACCCGGCGCCCGAACCCGGGGTTCGCGAGCCGCTCTGGGGAGACCAGCAGGACGTCGAGCTCACCGCTGCGCAGGGCGCCCTCGATCGAGGACCACTCCTCGATGTTGGAGGAGTTCAGCGTCGCCGCCCGCAGTCCCGCCCGGGCGGCGGCAGCGACCTGGTCACGCATCAGCGAGAGCAGCGGCGAGACGACCAGGGTGGGCCCGGCTCCCTCTGCGCGTCGGATGGCGGTGGCGACCCAGTAGACCGCCGACTTGCCCCAGCCGGTCGCCTGCACCAGGAGCACCCGGGCCGCGTCTTCGGACAGGGCGGCGACGGCAGTGGCCTGGTCCTCCCGCAGCCGGGCGTCCGGGCCCGCCATGGCGGCCACGACCCGGTCCGCGACGGCGGCCCGGGCATCGCTCAGTGCAGTCGCGGTCGTGCCCGGTGGACCCATGACGCCACCGTAGGCGGTGTCACCCTCAGCCGAAGAAGACCTCGGCCTCGGCGTACTGCTCGGGCTTGACCAACTTGAGCTCGCCGGTCCCCTCGGTCAGTGGGATGCGAACGATGTCGGCACCGCGCAGCGCGACCATCTTCCCGAAGTCCCTGTCGGCGACGGCGGTCACGGCGTGCAGCCCGAAGCGGGTCGCGAGCCACCGGTCGAAGGCGGTCGGCGTGCCGCCGCGCTGCACGTGCCCGAGCACCACGGCCCGCGCCTCCTTGCCGGTGCGGTTCTCGATCTCGCGGGCGAGACGGTCCCCGATCCCGCCGAGGCGGACGTGCCCGAAGGCGTCCGTCTCGCCGCTGACCAGGGTCATGTCGCCGCCGTCGACAGGCGTGGCGCCCTCGGCGACCACGATGATCGGCGAGTAGTGCGACTTGAACCGGGTCTCGACGTAGGCGCAGACCTTCTCGATGTCGAAGGGCTGCTCGGGGATCAGCACCACGTTGGCGCCTCCGGCGATCCCGGAGTGCAGGGCGATCCAGCCGGCGTGCCGGCCCATCACCTCCACGACGAGCACCCGGTGGTGCGACTCGGCGGTGGTGTGCAACCGGTCGATGGCCTCCATGGCGATGTTGACGGCCGTGTCGAAGCCGAAGGTGAAGTCGGTGCCGGACAGGTCGTTGTCGATCGTCTTCGGCACTCCGACCACGTTGACGCCGAGGTCGGCGAGCCGGGTCGCGACCCCGAGCGTGTCCTCGCCGCCGATGGCGATCAGCGCCTCGACGGCGTTGGCGGCGAGGTTCTCCTTGATCTTCTCCACGCCACCCTCGATCTTGAAGGGGTTGGTGCGCGAGGACTTCAGCACCGTGCCACCGCGGGGCAGGATCCCGCGCACCTCGTCGATGCCGAGCGGGGTGGTCACGTTCTCCAGCGGCCCACGCCAGCCGTCGAGGAAGCCGACGAAGTCGAAGCCGTACTCACCGACGCCCTTGCGGACCACGGCCCGGATAACGGCGTTCAGCCCGGGACAGTCGCCTCCACCGGTCAGTACTCCTACTCGCATCGCCACCGAGCTCCTCGTGCCAAACGAACGTCTTGACGGTCGTCACGACCCTAGCGAGCGGACGCGAGTACGGCGATCCCGGGTTAGATCGTCCAAGGGTGAACGGCCCGCCTGGTGCTGCGGGCCCTGACAGCCGTGGCGGGCCAGGGCGGCGGCTAGCCGAGCTCCGAGAGGGCTGCCTGCGCCTGTTCGAGAGCCTCCTGGGCCTCGACGTAGCGCTGCTCGGCCCGCTCCTGCTTGTCAGCCGCCGCGGCCGCCTCGTCGTCGAGCCCCTCGAGCGCATGCTCGAGCTCGGCCACCCGGCGCCGGGCCTGGTCCAGCTCGTCGGCGGCCTGCAGGGTGCCGGCCTCGATCCTCTTGACCCGTTTGGTCGCCTTGCGGAGCCGTCGGTGCGCATCGTCCGCGGCCTGCACCGCCCGGTCGACCGCCTCCTGGGCAGCCGTGCGCTCGGCCTCTCGGGCCTTCTGCTCCGCGTCCGGTTGCGGATCGGGCTCCGGCACGACGCTGAGGTCGGCCCGTTCGGCCCGCTGGGGTGCCGGCCTGGAGCGGGGCCGGGCCGTCAGGCCGATGGCCGCCGGGACGGCCACGGCGTCCACCACGGCGTCCGCCACGTCGGCGCCGTCCACGCCGGTCGCCGCCAGGGCCGCCACCAGCATTCCGCTGCGGACCGCGGCAGCGGCCTGCTCGTCGACCATCGCTGCGTGCAAGGTGCTCTGCACCTGGTCGGCGACCGTCTCGGTCACCTTCTGGCCGAGCTCGGCGGCGAGCGTGCGGCCCTGGTGGGTGACGGCCGTGGTCAGCTGGCGGCGCTGGCGGGTGAGCTCGCGCAGCGCGTCACCGTCGAGGTCCGACTGGGCCTGCCGCAGGGAGGCGCCGAGGTCGAGCACCTGGGCCATCTGCTCGCCCTGGTGCCGCATCATCATGTTGACCACCCACGCCGACACCGACGGCTTGCGCAGCTCGCCGACCCGCTTCGCCAGCTCCGGGTCGCCGTCGGCCTTGGTCTGCTTGGCCCACTGGTTCCGGGTACCGGTGAACTCCGCCGGTGGCAGTGAGTAGAGCTCCTCGGCGATGCTCAGCAGCGGGTCGGTGGCCACCTCACGAGGATAGGCGGCGACGGGATCCTCACTCGTCGTCGATGCCCTGCTCGATGGCGTAGCGGACCAGCTGAACCCGGTTGTGCAGCTGCAGCTTGCGCAAGGTGTTCTGGACGTGGTTCTGCACCGTGCGGTGGGACAGGAACAGCCGCTCGGCGATCTGCTTGTAGGACATCCCCGTGGCCACCAGCCGCAGCACGTCGGTCTCCCGCTCGGTAAGCCGGGGGGTGGCCGGACCGGCCATGGAGGCGGGCGAGTCGGAGAGCCGGCGGTACTCCCCGAGCACCAGGCCGGCCAGCCCGGGCGTGAACACGGCGTCACCGGAAGCCACTCCGCGTACGGCGCTCAGCAGCTCCTCGCGGGACGCCGACTTCACGAGGTAGCCGGTCGCTCCGGCCTTGACCGCCTCGAGCACGTCGGCCTGCTCACCGGAGGCGGACAGGATCAGCACCCGCACCGTCGGGTCGGCCTTGACCAGGAGGGCAGTGACCTCCACACCGTTCGGCTCCGGGATCTGCAGGTCGAGGACCACCACCCGGGGGCGGACGGCGGTCGCCCGGACCACCGCCTCGGTGCCGGTCGAGGCGGTCGCGGTGACGGCGAACCCCGCCTCGGTGAGGTCGCGGGCGACGCCCTCGCGCCACATCGGGTGATCGTCGACGACCATCACCGTCAGTGGGGGCGCCTCGGGGCCGGCCGGCTCCACGGCTACCGGCCTCCGCCGGGCCGCACGTAGCGGCCGCGCCGGTGCACGAGCGGCTCGTCCCCCTGGTCCCCCTGGTCCCCCTGGCCCCCCTCCGGCATCGGGCCGCCGGCAGCGATCTGCACGTGCTCCACCACCCCGTCCAACAGCGCCGACCAGCCGACCGCCCGGGCCGGCTCCTCGAACCGGATCCCGGCCCAGGCGGACACCCCCTCCAGCAGCGGGCCCCACGACGTCTCGGTCCAGGTGCCCAGCCGGAACACGCCTCCCGGCGCCGGCGCCACCCCGGCGAACGCGTCCGCGAGGTCCCGGTGCCGCCAGCCGAGCAGCGCCACCACCGCCGTACGCGTGTCCTCGACGGCCAGCGCCAGGTCCGAGTCCGGGTCCACCAGGCCCAGGACGTGGGCCGGGCTGCCGGTCGCGACCAGCACCGAGGAGACCGTGAGGCCACTGCGGAAGGCACCGCTGCCGGTGGTCCACAGTGTCACCGCTCCCCCGATCCGGCCCCGAAGCCGGCGGGCCGGGTCCCGCCCGGACTCCGGCTCGAGGAACGGATGGCCGGCGTGGATGGTCACCGTTGCAGGCTAGCCAGGTGACGGGCCGGTTGCCCCCACGACGGCCGCGGCCGGCCGGGCGCGGCCGGGAACTTTCTCATTTCGGTCACGGGATTGCGGCGCCTTCCGGGCCGCCAGCCCTGATACTGGTCCAGGGAGGCACACACATGGTGGAACTGGCGAGGCTGTCCTACCTGAGACCTGCCCGCGCGGACGACGACCCGTTCCTCTACGACGTCTTCTGCACCACCTGGGCGGACGAGGTCGCGGCGCTTCCCAACCAGAACCTCGCACGTCACGTGCTCCGCATCCAGCACATCGCCCAGGAGCGGCGCTTCGACAGCCGCTACCCCGGTCGCCGCCGGTTCGTGCTGTGGCACGACGGTGAACGCGCCGGCAGGTGCTACCTGTTCGGGAGCGCCACGTTCCTCCACATCGTCGACCTGACGGTCATGACCGGCTTCCGGTCCCGGGGGATCGGAAGCCGGCTCGTGCACGACCTGATGCGCGAGGCCACCGCCGACGGCCGCCGGATCAGCCTGCGTGTCGCGCGGGGGGACGAGAGGTCCGCCGACCTCTACGCCTCGCTCGGCTTCGACCTAGTCCTCGCCGACGACGTGGACACCTACTTCGAGTGGACCCCCGCGTCCGTCCTCGACGCCACGACACAGAGCTCCCACGCGGTGCCCTGACCGGGCGCGGTCACCAGCGCGGCGGTCCCGCCCAGAGCGGCCATCCGGCCG
>JAICWH010000197.1 GCA_025934895.1 Nocardioidaceae bacterium
ACGCGTCATGCGTCGTCGTGAACACCCGGGCCGCGCGGGCCTGCACCAGGGCGGTGGCGCCGGGCAGCGCGCCGGGCTTGCGCAGCAAAATCTCCAGGTAGTGATCCAACTCGAGGACCTTCAGGCCCTTACCGGCCGCGCGCTGGTGCCGCGCCACCACGGTGTTGCGATCGAACACGGTGACCGCGGAGGCGGACAGCTTGACCCGCAGCCGGTGGCCGATGAACCTGGCCGGCACTGAGTACTGGTTGCATCGCACCATCACCTGCGCATACCGATCCACCCGCGGTGTCAGGGTCAGCGCGGTGTCGAACGCCTCGCCCGGCAACGGCTGCAGCAGCTCACGTTCCATCTCCCAATGGGCGCCGACGCAGTTGGTCCGGTTGCCGATGCGGCGACGGTCGTCCGCGTCGTCCCACTTCTCGAGCAGCTCGTTGAGCTCCTCGATCGAGTCCACGACCGGCATCGGGACGCAGTGGTTGCGGCGGAACCGGCCACCCTCGCCCTCCACGCCGCCCTTCTCATGGCTGCCTTCCTGCCCGGGCACGCAGTAGAACGGGTCGAAGCCGTAGTGCGAGCGGAACGCGACCCACCGCTCGGTCTCCTGCCGAGTCCGACCGCACAACACCCGCGACACGGCTGGCTTGAGGTTGTCATAGCGGATCTTGTCCAACGGCACGCCGCCGAGACGCTCAAAGGCGTAGACGTGGCTTTCCAGGAACGCCTCCTGACCCTGCGACAGCGAGACCCGATGCGCGGCCCGCCCGGAGAACGACAGCCGCATCGTGAACAGCGCGGTCTTCGTCTTCACCCCACGCAAGACCACCCACAGGTCGTGGAAATCGACCTCACCCTCGGCCGCCGGCGGATGCGTCTGCGGCACGCAGCCGGCCTCCAGCGGCTTGCCGGCCTCGGCGGCGATCTCCGGACGGCGTTTAGCGACATAGTCGCGCACCGTCGAATACGACAAGTCGACCGCCCCGTGCTCGTCAACCAGCCGCGCGAGCACCCGGCGGGCCGTGTGACGCTGCTTCTTCGGCGCGTCCACATCGCTGCGCAACATCGCGTCGATCAGCGGCTTCACCGGATCAAGCACCGGTGCGGGAAACACCCGCGGCTTGCGCGGCGGCGGGACCGCGGACTCCAACGCCTGACGCACCGTGCGCCGATGCACCCGATGCCGATCCGCCAACTGCCGGATCGACAGTTCCTCCCGGCGATGATCACGCCGGATCACCTCGAACACTTCCACTCTCGACCTCACCCGCCACCCCTCCCCGGTCACCGAAACCGACAAGGGCAACAGTCACCGGGTGGGGCCTAATAGCTCCGTCACAAACACCCCGCGTGTCGAGAAGTGGGGCCGGCTACATCCGTCACGGTGGGGCCACCCAACGCTGTCACGGCCAGTCGCGGCCCGCGCGGATTCCGTGTCGGCCGTGAGCTCCGGTTCCGGGTCGGCGAGGTTGACGCCTGGCTCGCGCAGATGGAAGCTGACGACGCCGAGCGGCACCCACGCCAGGCCGGCTGATGCGCACCGGAAGACCACGCACCCCGATCGGCATCCACGGCGCGATCAACACGCGTCGCGAGGGAGGTCGCGTGGTGGCGGAGACCCGCGTCCGGGACCTCGACGGCCGACTCCGCCACATCAGGGCGTCGGGACCGACCGCGGCCGCTGGGCGGACCCGGCTCCTAGAACGCATCCGCGAGCGTCCGTCGCTCCCAAGCGCCGGAGTGCTGCGGCCGACAAGCTCGTTCGCGGATCTCGCACATCTGTGGCTGGCCGACCTCGAGCTCCGTGACCTGGCCGCTAACACCAAGGAGAACTACCGGACCTGCATGCGACTCCATGTCCGACCGGCGTTCGAGCACTACACGCTTGCCGAGGTGACCACCGGCCGAGTCGAGTGGTTTCTGGCGAAGCAGGCCAAGGTGTCGCCGTCGCAGGCCAAGCAGACCCGCACGATGCTCAATATGCTCTTCGGCTACGCGCTGCGCCACGACGCCATCGCTCGGAACCCGGTCGAAGGGACGTCGCAGCTCCGGCGGGCCAAGTCGACGCCTCAGGGCTCTGACGCTCGAACAGATCGCCGCTATCCGCGAGGCGGCCGCCAAGTGGCGAAGCGAACCCGGTCTCCCCGGGGCACAAGCCGGACGGCCAGGTCCGCGACACCATCGAGATCCTGCTGGCACCGCCATGCGCCCAGGGGAGATGCTGGCACTCCGGCCGTGTGATCACCGAGGGCCACTACATCGAGCCAGATCGCGCCGTGGATCCGACGCCTGCCGCGCACTTGGAACGCACCTTGCGACCGGCCGAGCCGGACGGCTCGCTGCTGGCAAACCGCCCGGCGGACCGTGAGGAGGACCTGCTCGCTGCGGTCGATCGCGAAAGCGACGATGACGCTGTCGCCTAGCACTCCGGCAGGTTCCGCGCCGGCCGGGCTTCACCCTCGCAAGGGCTACCTGCGGAACACCTCGGGCGTGACCCACTCCAGACCAGCCTCGCGCCGAATCTGCCGCCAACGTCGCTCGAAGTTGTTGACTGCTGCCATGTCCCATTGCGCGTAGGGAACACGGCGTCGAGGAGGTTGTCCGGCGAGGAGCGGCGTCGCTCTTGAAGCACCGAGGCCGCGAACTCAGGCAGCGCGACCATCCGGGGATGAGGAAGCGGTTTCCGATAGGTCCCGACGCCGGACTCGGTCTTGATCGTGGCGTTGAGCTCGACGATCCTCGCGCCTAGGTCGATGTCAGCCCAGCGAAGAGAGAGAACCTCACCCATGCGAGCGCCGACCGCGAGATCACCTCGATGATGTCGGCGATGTCCCCAGACGACCTCGGCCCCGAGCGCTCTTTGCGGAGCCATGCGCGAACCGCAGCGCGAACTGTCTCGAGCTCCGCGACCGTGAGCGAACGATGATCGGGTGCGGGTCGGCTCATGCTCAGCGACCCACGTACCGGATTCAGGACGAGCGCCCCAGCCTCGACAGCCTGGTCAAGCATTGCGACCATCACGACCTTGGGCCTTGCGCTGGCTGTTCTGACTCTGGGCACCCAAGTCGGCGAGGACGCCGTTGATCCGCACTGTCGTGACCTCGCGGAGGGTCATGCTGCCGAGGCTGGGGACGACAAGCTTGCGAATTACGCGCTCGCACTCGTTGATCGTCGTAGATTCGAGTCGTTCTTCGGCTCGAAGCTGCTGCAACCAGTGATCGACCAGAGTGGCGACAGTCGACTGCGAGGTGATGGGGGGTTCATCATCTGCTCCTTCGTGACGTGGGCCGGGTGGCCCTCGTCCTGAAGGTATGCAGTTGTTACCTTGCGACCTCTGATCGCCTTCGTCTCTGGACGAGGTCGCGACCTCCAAAATGAGCAGCGAGAGACTCGCGTTCGCAAGCCCCAGGCGCACGCCGTACAGCGAGGCAAAGGCGAGGAATCCCCCCATCGCCACGAGTGAGGCGAGGAACCCGACAAGGATCGGCAGGGCGGGGCGGTGGATGAGGTGATGGACTGCACCAGCGGGCGGCGGCCCGGCCCGAGTCTCCCCGAGGATCAGACACAGGCCGGCCGCTAGGGCGGCCAGTGCCGCGGCGCCGGCCCAGGCGAGCCCGAACCCGACCGTGCGCACCAGGATCTCACCGAGCGGCGGCCCGAATGCGATGCTGAGGTACAGCCCCAGTGAGTTGTACGACAGCGCCTCGCCCAACCGCGCGGTGGGCGCAACGTCGGCCAGGGCTGCGAAACCGGCGACGAAGAACGCGGCCTCCGCCACGCCGACGAGGAAGGGCCGGCGGCCGTGGAGGTCGGACAGTCGCCCGACGAAGGGCCGCAGCACGAACGCCGACATTGCGAACGCGCCGAAGGTCAGCCCGGCCAAGGCCGCGCCGCCGCCGACCGGTCCGGTCACGAGGGGCAGCGCGAAGATCGCGATGCCGAACCCAGTGAAGTAGCACAGGTCCGCGACCCCGAGTGCGATGAACACGGGTGTGAAGAGCCACTCGGCCGTCGGGCCGACGCGTAATCGTTCAGACACCTCAGCTCAGTGCGGCCCGGCTCAGCGGTCGTCGATCGCGGACGGCCATCACCTCAGAATATTCCCGGTCTGCCGCCCCCGACAGCGCCCAACGGATCTCACATGAACGAGAGGGCGCCGACACGGTGACGCGTTCGCGCCGGTCGGCCCAGCCCCGGTTCACCCAGTTCTGCGGGCCAGGCCGGTACAACTCGTTCCGCGGTGCTGTTGCCCGCGCAGGCGAACTCTGGTCTGCTGGTCGGCTAGGAGTATCGCTCGGGGAGGCACCATGTCTGAGCTGGACGAATTTAGGGACCGGTACCACCGATCGGTGGAGGCCTTCATCCAGGGCAAGGCAGACGTCCAGAAGCCGCTGTGGTCTACACGTGACGACGTGACGCTGGCGAACCCCCTCGGGCCCCCCGCAAAGGGCTTCGACGCGGTGTGCAAGCACATGGACCGCGCGGCCTCGCTCATCAGTGCGGGGCAGAACTACACCTTCCACGCCATCACGGTGGTCGAGGGGACCGATCTCGCCTACGAGGTCGGCATCGAGAGCAACATGGTCAGGATCGGGGACGCCCCCGACAGGGTGCCGATCAGCCTCCGGGTGACCACGGCATTCCGACTTGAGGACGGGAAATGGAAAATCGTCCACCGTCATGCCGACCCGATCACGGAGGAGAGATCGGTGCAATCGCTCGCCCAACCTGGAGAGCAAGCCTCGTAGGCATCGGTCAAACGCTGCTCTCGTGCCGCGGCGCAACAATGGCTGCCGTGAAGGACGGCGCGATCCCGCGAAGGGGCGCCGTGGTAGCCCTACCGCACCGGGGAGAGCGAAGCCGTAGGCCGAACCCCCTGCGGCGATCGGACCGTCGTACCGTCGAGTGACTCGCTCCGCATCACAAGCCGTTCGATGCTTCTATGGATTGTCAAGCAGCGTCGGCAAGTGCTTCAGGTGGCTTCGGCGGTTGTGGGGCGTTGTAGGGCTCGCGGGCGACGTAGCGCTTGAGACAACGGATTATCTCGGGCTTGGACAGGCCTTCGGTGGTGCGTCGGGCGGCATAGGCTCTGGTGCGCTGGTCGTAGCGCAGTCGACCGAGTACGACGACGTAGAGGGCGTTGTTGGCAGCGCGGTCACCTCCGCGGTTGAGCTTGTGTCGTCGGGTTCGGCCGCTGCTGGACGGGATGGGTGCGCCGCCGCACAGGTGCGCGAACGCAGCCTATGAGTGCAGCCGATTGGGGTTGTCTTTGACGGTGGTCAGGAGTTGCCCGGCGACCTCGC
>JAICWH010000143.1 GCA_025934895.1 Nocardioidaceae bacterium
AGCGTCACCACCGCCATCGCGGTGGCGCCCAGCAACCCGTCCGGTACGGCGATGTGCAGCACGTCCTCGATGGCCCGGTCGTCGCCCCAGTGCGGCACCGCGTCGAGAGCCAGGTGGGAGGCCACCCCGACGGCGAAGGCGACGGGCGCCCTCCGGGTCGCGTACCCGATGAGCGCCCCGGACAGGACGTGGTTGGTGACCAGCATGAGGGTCCCAGTGTGCGCAGCGGCCCTGCCCGGGCCGCAGCCGGGGCCCAGCTGCTTCGGCGGCCCATCGGGCCCGCGCCTCACAGCCGAGTCGGCCTTATGGTTCGGGTATGCGAAAGATGTCCCAGCCGGGCGCACTCCAGCGGGTGCTCGAGGCCGCCGAGGACGCCTCACCGGTCCAGGCGGTGGAAGCGGTCACCCGCGAGCTGCGGGTGCTGCTGGGTGCCTCGTCGAGCTCCTTCTTGCTGGTCGACCTCTCGGGACGTGCCCTCGTGCGGCTCGCGCACACCTCGACAGCCGGCATGCTCACGACGGAGGAGTCCCCTGACGGGGACCGCCGCGACCTCCGCGAGTCCGCGGCCGTGCTGCCCTTCGACGGAGGGCCGGCCGAGCAGGCGCTGCGCTCCCAGACCGTGCAGGTCCTGGCTCCGGGGGCCGGGGCGGCGGACGGCACCGGCGACTGGACCGTGCTGGCGCCGGTCACCGAGCGAGGTGAGGCGATCGGCCTCCTCGAGATGGTCCTGGCGGAGCAGCCGGACGCACAGGTCGTCGAGGACATCCGGCGTGCGGCGCATGCGCTGGCATTCGTGGTGATCGCGAACCGCCGGCACACCGACCTGTTCGAGTGGGGTCAGCGGAGTGTCCCGTTCTCGCTCGCTGCGGAGATCCAGCGTCGGCTGCTGCCCGCTGCGTTCACCTGCGAGGCCGGTGCCTTCACGCTCGCCGCCTGGCTGGAGCCGGCAGCCCGCGTCGGCGGCGACACCTTCGACTACAGCCTGGCTCGCGACGTGCTGCACCTGTCGGTGACCGACGCGATGGGTCATGGCACGGACAGCGCCCTGACCGCCACGGTCTGCGTCGGGAGCCTGCGCAACTCCCGCCGGATGGGGTCCACGCTGCTCGAGCAGGTCGCGCTCGCGAACGAGTGCCTGGTGGAGCATGCCGGGGTGGTGGACGCGGACGGCTTCGCGACCGGGCTGATCGGCCGCCTGGACCTGCGCACCGGTCGGCTCAGTGTCGTCAACGCCGGTCACGTCGCGCCCTACCTGCTGCGCGACGGCGAGGTGACGGTCGTCGAGCTGCCGGCTGACGTGCCGCTCGGGATGTTCCCCGGGTCGACGTACCGCAGCACCGAGCTGGCACTGCAGCCCGGTGACCGCCTGGTGCTGGTCACCGACGGGATGCTGGAGCGCAACGCGGCGAACCTCGACCTGAGCACGGCCCTGTCGACGATGAGGGCGATGCACCCCCGGGAGGCGACCCGGTCGCTGGCGGACGCCGTGCTCGCCGTGGCCGGGACCACCCTCGCGGATGACGCCACGATGCTGGTCCTGGACTGGCACGGGGGGCACCACCGCGACCGGGTCACCACCGCTGGCGCCGACGATCGACGGGCCAGCAGCGCGACGGTCGCGTCGTTGTGACCCGCAAGGCCTCGAGCAACGACCAGGGCCCTGCTGGATGCGGCTGCCTCGCGGTGTGAGCCTCTGCACGCGCCGGGGCTGATCGGTGCGAAGATGTCGCACGCCCCTAGTCGGCGGCGCCCGTGGGGTGCAGGATCGGGGGACGCACGGCCCGACGAGCTCGGGGCGGCGCCGTGTGTGTGAAGGCGAAGCGCCGCGGGTATCGCAGGACGACATGAACGAACCTGGCTATGGGAGGGCACCACATGTTCACTCGACTTGCAGTGGTCAACCGGGGTGAGCCCGCGGTCCGACTGATCCGGGCGGTCCGTGAGCTCAACGAGGAGCGCGGGTTCGACATCACGGTGATTGCGCTGCACACCGAGGCTGAGCAGCGTGCGCTGTTCGTCCGTGCCGCTGACGAGGCCGTCTGCCTGCGAGCGTCGAGCCGAGCGAGCAGCCCCTACCTCGACCACGCGGAGCTCGAGCGTGCCCTGCGGGTCAGCCACGCCGACGCCGTCTGGGTCGGCTGGGGCTTCGTCGCCGAGGACCCCGCCTTCGCCGAGCTCTGCGAGCGCCTGGGCCTGGTCTTCGTCGGCCCACCGGCAGACGCGATGCGGCAGCTCGGTGACAAGATCGAGGCCAAGCTGCTTGCCGAGAAGACCGGGGTGCCGGTGGCGGCGTGGAGCGGTGGCCCGGTGGAGAGCACCGAGGACGCCGTGCGCCACGCCAAGGCGATCGGCTACCCGCTGATGCTCAAGGCGAGGAGCGGCGGGGGCGGTCGGGGGATTCGCGTCGTACGCTCCGCCGACGAGCTGGAGAGCGCCTTCGAGCGGACCCAGGCCGAGGCGGGCAGCACGTTCGGCGACCCGGTGGTCTTCATGGAGAGCCTGGTGGTCGGCGGCCGGCACATCGAGGTGCAGGTGATCGCCGACGCGCACGGGACCGTGTGGGCGCCAGGCGTGCGGGACTGCTCCATCCAGCGGCGCAACCAGAAGCTGGTCGAGGAGTCCAGCAGCCCGGTCCTCGACGAGCAGCAGGAGTCCGAGCTGCGCCAGTCGTCGATCGCGCTGGTCTCGGCCGCCGGCTACCGGGGTGCCGGCACGGTGGAGTTCCTCTACCAGCCCGCGAGCAGGACCTTCGCCCTGATGGAGGTCAACACCCGGCTGCAGGTCGAGCACCCGGTCACCGAGGCGACTACCGGGATCGACCTGGTCAAGCTGCAGCTGCTGGTGGCTGCGGGGGAGCGGCTGCCCGAGCAGGCCCCCACCACCAGCGGCCATGCGATCGAGGTCCGGCTCAACGCCGAGGACGCCGACGCCGGCTTCGCGCCGGCGCCCGGCACCGTCTCGCTGTTCCGGCTGCCCACCGGGCCCGGCATCCGGGTGGACACCGGCATCGACGTCGGCGAGGTGATCCCACCCGACTACGACTCGATGGTGGCCAAGGTGATCGCCTGGGGCCACGACCGCCCGGAGGCGCTGGCCCGGCTGCGGTGCGCCCTGCGGGAGACCACGGTGCTGATCGCCGGCGGCACGACCATCAAGTCCTTCCTCCTGGACCTGCTGGCCCGGCCGGAGGTCGTCTCCGGCGAGGCGGACACCCAGTGGCTGGACCGGGTCGGCCCCGAGCTGGCGGCGGCTCCCACCCAGCACGCGGACATCGCGCTGCTCAGCGTGGCCATCGACGTGTACGACGCCGAGGAGGCCGTTGAACGAGCGTCCTTCCTGGTCTCCGCCCGGGGCGGCCGCCCGCGGGCCAGCCACGTCGTCGGCCGCAAGGTGGAGCTGGCCTACCAGGGCCAGACCTACGCGTTCACCGTCTCCCAGATCGGCCCGCAGCGCTACCGGCTCGAGGTGGCGGACCGGGTCGTCGTGGTCGACGTGGACCGGCTCAACGACTACGAGAGCCGGCTCGTGGTCGGCGGCCGTCGCCACGACGTGAGCAGCGTGGCCGGCACCGGCAGCCACCTCGTGGACGTGGACGGGTTCAGCAGCCGCATCGTGCACGACGACGCCGGCGTCATCCGGGCCCCTGCGCCGGCGGTGGTCGTCGCGGTCCGGGTGCAGCCCGGCGAGGAGGTCGAGGCCGGCGCGACGGTGGTGGTGCTGGAGAGCATGAAGATGGAGACCGCCGTACGCGCGCCGCAGGCCGGCGTCGTGCGCGAGGTGCTGGCCGTGGTGAACTCCCAGGTCGACGCGGGCGCGCCGTTGATGCGGATGGACCACGCCGAGGACAAGGCGGAGCAGTCGGAGACTCCCGCGGTCCAGTTCGAGGACGCCGACGAGGCACGGTCCGGCGCGGCCGGCGCCGACGAGGCCAAGGATCGCGCCCTGAAGATGCTGCGCGACCTGCGGGCGCTGATCACCGGCTACGACGTCAGCGCGAAGCGCGGGATGGCGCTGGTCGCCGACTACGTCCGCGCGCAGCAGGAGGCAGGGCCCGACGACGGGGACCTGCTGGCGGCCGAGGTGGGGGTGCTGACCACCTTCGCCGACCTCTGCGACCTGTCCCGCAACCGGCCCACCGACGAGGAGTCGTCCGCGGACGAGCAGGTGCACAGCCCGCGCGAGCACTTCCACACCTACCTGCACTCGCTCGACGTCGAGCGGGAGGACCTCCCGCAGACGTTCCGCGCACGGCTGTCCCGTGCCGTCGCGCACCACGGCGTCACCGACCTGGAGCGGAGCAGGCAGCTGGAGGAGGCCGTCTACCGTCTGTTCCTCGCCCAGCAGCGGGCCGCCGACCACGTGCCGGTGGTCGCCGCGCTGCTGGAGCACTGGCTCGCGCACCGCGCCGAGGTCCCGGGGGCGGGCCGCGACTCGATCAGTGAGGTGCTCGACCGGCTGGTCGGTGCCACCCAGCTGCGCTACCCCACGTTGGGCGACCTGGCTCGGACGGTCCGCTTCCAGCTCTTCGAGGAACCGCTGATCCAGCAGGCGCGCGAGGAGGCCTACCGGGGGATCCGTGAGCACCTCGACTACCTGGACGCGAACCCCGAGGCCGAGGATCGCGCCCAGCACATCGACGCGGTCGCCGCGCTGACCGAGCCGGCCGTGAAGCTGCTGGGGGCGCGGGTGGTGGCGGACAGCCACGGTCACGAGCCCCTGCTGGAGGCGCTGACCCGGCGCTACTACAAGATCCGCACGCTCGAGGACGTCCGGTCCTTCCTGCGCGAGGACCGGCAGTTCGTCACCGGCAGCTTCGACCTGCGTGGCCAGCGGCTGCATCTTCTCTGCGCGGTGACCGACATCGAGGGGCTGCCCGCGACTGCCCGGTCCGCCTCGGAGCTGGCCCGCGACGTGGAGGACCCGTCCAGCCTCGTGGTCGACCTGTACGTCGCCTGGCCGGACGCGCCCGAGGACGGCGACGAGATGTCCGCCGCCCTGCTGCCCATGTTCGCCGACGTGCCCCTCATCAACAGGGGACGCCGGATCACGGTCACCGTGTTCAGCCACAACGGCGACCACGTGCACCAGGTGACGTTCCGGCCGGGCGACGAGGGCCTGGCCGAGGAGCGGGTGATCCGCGACATGCACCCGCTCACCGGGCAGCGCCTGGACCTGTGGCGACTGAAGAACTTCGACGGCAACCGGCTCCCGGCGGCCGAGGACACCTACCTGTTCCAGCTCAAGGCCAAGGACAACCCGGCCGACGAGCGCCTCGTGGCGCTGGCCGAGGTCCGCGACGTGACGGCGCTGCGGGACTCCTCGGGACACCTGGTGGGCTTCCCTGCCTTGGAGCGAGCACTCAAGGCCTGTCTCGACGGCATCCGGCGACACCAGGCGCAGCGTCGTGACCGGCTCGACGCCAACCGCATCTTCCTCTACATCTGGCCGGTGATCGAGGTCCCCCTGGAGGAGGTCGACGGATTCGCGCGCTCACTTGCTCCGCTCACGTCCGGGGCCGGGCTCGAGGAGATCATGATCCTCGGGAGGGTGCCCGGTCAGCAGGCCGGTGAGTCGGGAGGCGACCCGCGCTACGTCGCCATGCACTTCACCAACGGGCCCTCCGGGATCGAGGTCACGGTGGGCGACCCGCCCACCGAGCCTCTGGCGCCGCTGGACGCCTACTCCCAGAAGGTGAAGCGCTCACGGGCCCGCGGCGCCACCTACCCCTACGAGCTCGCCAAGCAGGTCGTCGGTCCCGACGGGACGTTCGCCGAGCACGACCTGGACGATGACGGCCGGCTGGTGCCGGTGGACCGCGCTCCGGGGCTGAACAAGGCCGGGATCGTGGCGGGGCTGGTCACGACCCTGACCGAGCGCTACCCCGAGGGGATGACCCGGGTGGCGCTGTTCGGCGACCCGACCAAGGCGCTGGGCTCGGTGTCGGAACCCGAGTGTGCCCTGGTGATGGGCGCCCTGGACCTCGCCGAGCAGATGAAGGTCCCGCTCGAGTGGTTCGCGCTGTCCTCGGGCGCCAAGATCTCCATGGACAGCGGCACCGAGAACATGGACTGGGTGTCGAGGGTGCTGCGTCGGCTGATCACCTACACCCAGGCGGGCGGCGAGGTGAACGTCGTCGTCACCGGCATCAACGTCGGCGCCCAGCCCTACTGGAACGCCGAGGCGACGATGCTCATGCACACGAAGGGCATCTTGGTGATGACGCCCGACAGCGCCATGGTGCTGACCGGCAAGCAGTCCCTGGACTACTCCGGCGGCGTGTCGGCCGAGGACAACTACGGCATCGGGGGCTACGACCGGGTGATGGGCCCGAACGGCCAGGCGCAGTACTGGGCACCCAACCTGTCGGCCGCGATCGACGTGCTCTACGCGCACTACGACCACGCGTACATCGCCCCCGGCGAACCCACACCACGGCGGGCCCAGACCGAGGACCCGATCGACCGTGACGTCCGGGACTACCCGCATCGGCATCCGATCAGCGACTTCGAGACGGTCGGGGACATCTGGTCGGCCGAGACGAACCCGGAGCGCAAGAAGGCGTTCGACATCCGCACGGTGATGCGGGCCGTGGTCGACCAGGATCACGAGGTCCTCGAGCGCTGGGTGGCCTGGGCCGACGCCGACACCACGGTCGTCTTCGACGCACACCTCGGCGGCTACCCGGTCGCGATGCTGGGCATCGAGTCGCGGCCGATCCCGAGGAGGGGCGCCTTCCCCGCCGACGGGCCGGACCAGTGGACCGCCGGCACGCTGTTCCCGCAGTCCTCACGCAAGACCGCCCGAGCGATCAACGCCGCCAGCGGGAACCGGCCGCTGGTGGTGCTGGCGAACCTGTCCGGCTTCGACGGCTCCCCGGAGTCGCTGCGCAAGTGGCAGCTCGAGTACGGCGCCGAGATCGGCCGTGCGATGGTCAACTTCGACGGTCCGATCGTGTTCTGCGTCGTCTCGCGCTACCACGGAGGAGCGTTCGTGGTGTTCTCCGGCGTGCTGAACGACAACATGGAGGTGATCGCGATCGAGGGGTCCTACGCATCGGTCATCGGCGGTGCGCCGGCTGCGGCGGTGGTGTTCGCTCGTGACGTCACCTCCCGGACCTCGAAGGACCCGCGGGTCACCGACCTCGAGGGGAGGCTCAGAGAAGCCGACGAGTCGGAGCAGGCCCGGCTGCGCTCGGAGCTGGCCGAGCTGCGGACCGCCGTGCGCTCGGAGAAGCTCGGCGAGGTCGCCGAGGAGTTCGAGAACATCCACAACATCGAGCGGGCCCGCAGCGTCGGATCCGTCGATGCGATCATCCCCGCCCGGGAGCTGCGCCCCTACCTCGTCGGCGCCGTGGAGCGGGGTCTGCGCCGGGCGACCGACGGCTCAGATTCCACCAACTGACCCAGACCTCACCTCCCACCGAACAGGAGCCGCTGTGCAGCCCTTCCTCGTCAACCGTCATGACCGGATCGTCTTCCCGTCCAACTTCGTCCCCGAGCTCGACCTCTCGGCCATCGACAGCCTCGACCAGCTCGACAGCGTGATCCGCCGCGACTTCGAGACCAAGGCACCGACCGGCACGGACATCTTGAACAAGGTGGAGGCCGGGTCCTACACGAGCCGCTACGAGCTGATGCGCGACGTCGCGCTCAACATGTTCTGGGCCGGCCGGTTCGCTCTCACGCTGTTCGAGAAGCGGCCGACCCGGTGGGCCGACGTACCCCGGCGTCGCCCGGACGTGTACCTCCCGGTGCTCACCCCGTGGGTGGAGGGCGATCGCAAGGTGGCTGCGGTCAAGAACGCCTACGAGAGCCTGCCCTCCACGCTGGACGCGGAGGCGGAGGAACGGATCTTCACGATCCTCTTCGACGTCTTCGGGCACCGCAAGCACCACGCCACCGAGCTGTCCGCGGTCAAGCCGACCGTCGCCGAGATGCTCTCCAACCCCAAGAACCTGACGTTCCGGCTGAACAACTACGACCCGGACTATCCGACGTACAGCTTCAACGACATCATCGACTGCGCCGAGGATGCCGCCGAGCTCGAGGCGCTGCACCGCTGGGCGATGGTGCTGCACAACCAGTACCCCTGGGACCGGGAGAATGCCGAGCTGGTCGAGGTGGGGAAGCTGGACGACGACGACTACGTGGTCGCCTTCCATCCGCGCGACCAGGAGGTCCGGGCGTTCTTCCGGCGGCTGGAGAGCGGCGAGAGCCGCTCGCACGGGTCGACGGCACCGCAGGCGACGGCACCGGTACGGCCATACCCGTCGGTCAACGTGCGCAAGCAGTTCACCGTGCTGCCGAAGATCGAGGCACTGGCCGTGGTGCACGGTGACCGGGCCTGCACCAACGAGGACCTGATCCGCAACGCCGCCTACAACTGGTCCCCGATGGCGGCGGACGAGATTCGCGACAAGACCGGCATCGAGCAGCGGCTCTACACCTCGGGCAGCTTCGAGGAGATGGCCCTGAAGGCGGCGAAGGCCGCCCTGAGCCACGCGGGTCGGGGCCCCGAGGAGATCGGGGCGGTGATCGTGTGCACCTGCACCAGCACGAAGCTGATCCCGTCGGTGGCCACCTGGATCTCCGGCCAGCTCGGGATCCAGCAGACGCACGCCTCCTACGACCTGATCGCGGCCTGCGCGGGCCTGCCCTACGGACTCTGCGAGGCCGTGCGGTTCCTGCAGGAGGTCGAGCGCCCGGTGCTGGTGGTCTGCGCGGAGAAGTTCTCCGACAAGATCGGCAACGTCCGGCCGTCCCGGATGATCTTCGGTGACGGCGCCGCGGCGCTCGTGGTCGGCGTGGCCCCGGAGGGCGAGACCACCGACATCGAGTTCATGTCCACCTACGCGAGCGGTCCCGCCTCCGAGGTCAACTCGATCATCTGGCCCAACCCGGCGTTCGACAACAACATCACGGTCTACGGCCCGGAGGTGAAGTCGCTGGCCGGCCGCTACCTCAAGCAGATGATCGAGGAGCTCAAGCAGCTGCCGGACCCGGACGAGAAGGCCGACTCGCTCCTGGACAGCATCGACCTGATCATCCCGCACCAGGCGAACAAGACGATGGTCGTCCAGCTGGCGCAGAACGCCGGCCTGTCCGAGGACAATCTCTACTTCAACATCAGCGAGGTCGGGAACGCCTCGTCCGCGAGCATCCCGCTCGC
>JAICWH010000126.1 GCA_025934895.1 Nocardioidaceae bacterium
CCCCCGCATGTCCGAGACGAACCCGCAGGACACGGCTGAGAACGGCAGTGACGCGGGCAGCGTGACCGATGCCCAGGAGAGGACCGGCGACCACAACATCTTCCTCCGCAACACTGGTGAGGGCCGGCCCGTCGTACTCATCCACGGATGGCCGCTCTCGGGCGAGTCCTGGTCCGAGCAGATCCCGGCTCTGCGGGACGCGGGCTACCAGGTCATCGCCTACGACCGGCGAGGCTTCGGGCAGTCCGACCCCGGGGACCGCTACGACTACGACGCCCTCTCCGACGACCTCCACAACGTCATCTCGGACCTGGACCTCACCGACGTCACGCTCGTCGGCTTCTCCATGGGCGGCGGTGAGGTCGCCCGCTATGTGTCCCGCCACGGCCAGGACCGGCTGCACAGCGTGGTCTTCGCCGCGGCGGTCACGCCGTGCATGATGCAGTCCGAGGACAACCCGGACGGCCCGCTGACCCAGGACGCGGCGGCCGGGATGCGCGAGGCTCTGGAGTCCGACCGCGACGCCTTCTTCGACGGCTTCGTCACTCAGTTCTTCAGCGCCGGCGACGACCTCAAGGTCACCGACGAGCAGCGCGCGGCGGCGGTCGCGCTGTGTCGGCAGTCGAACCAGGAGGCGGCGCTCGGGTGCATGGAGGCGTTCGCGACCACCGACTTCCGCGGCGACCTCGCCGACGTCACGGTGCCGACGTTGGTGATCCACGGGGACAGTGACGGCATCGTGCCCTTCGAGGGCTCCGGCAAGCGAACCCACGAGACCATCGAGGACAGCGAGCTGGTCCTCGTCGAAGGGGGCACCCACGGCTTCAACGTCAGCCACGCCAAGGAGTTCAACGCCGCGCTGCTCGCGTTCCTCGAGAAGTAGCCGGGCATCGGGCTCAGGACCGGGAGGAGCGGCGATGATCAGGACGACGCCGTTCCACCCGCGCCTGAGCCAGCTCAACACCCAGGGGCTCTACACGCACTGGCAGGGCCACCTCTCCGCGCTGCGCTACACACACGCACCGAAGCACGAGTACTTCGCGGTCCGCAACGCCGTGGGCGTCTTCGACACCTCACCGCTGTTCAAGTACCGCATCCACGGCCCCGACGCGGAGCGGTTCCTGGCCGGCGCCCTGGTGCGGGACATCCGGGCCTGCGCGACCGGTCAGGCGCAGTACACCCTGTGGTGCGACGACGGCGGCTTCGTGATGGAGGACGGTGTGGTGCTCCGGCACTCCGAGTCGGAGTTCCTGCTCACCGCGGCGCGGCCCTGCCTGGGGTGGTTCGAGGACCTGGCGAGGCGGCTGCGGGTCACCCTGGAGGACGTCACCGACGCCTACGGCATGCTCGCCGTGCAGGGGCCCAGGTCGCGAGCAGTGTTGGCGTCCTTGATGCCGGAGGTCGAGGATCTGGCCTACTCCCGGCATCTGCAGGCGACGGTCGCAGCCGCGTCCGTCACCGTCTCCCGCACCGGCTACACCGGTGACCTCGGGTTCGAGGTCACCGTCGAGGCCCAGGACGCGGTCGAGGTGCTCGATGCTGTCCTCGAGGCCGGCAAGGGACACGGCATCCGGCCGTTCGGTGAGGAGGCGCTGATGATGTTGCGCATCGAGGCGGGTCTTCCGCTCATCGACGTCGAGTGGCACGACAGCCGCCTGGCATTCACCGACGAGGAGCGGGTCACCCCGGCCGAGCTCGGCATGGGGTGGATGCTGCGCGGCATCGCTGACGACGACCGCCCGTTCGTCGGCCGGTCCGCGATCCGACGCGAGCTCACGGGCCGGACCTCGCGGTGGGCGTCGGTCGGCGTCGTCGTGGACTGGGCGCACTGGAACCGGCTGCACCGGGACGCCGGGCTGCTTCCGCCCAAGGACGAGCACCCGCTGCCCTACCAGTCCATGCTGTACGACGCGGCCACCGGCGGCACGCAGGTCGGCTACACGACGAGCTTCCTGTACTCCCCTGTCCTGCAACGCCACATCGGCCTCGCCCGGGTCCGGCCGGACCTGTCGGATCCGGGCTCGCAGGTGCACCTCGAGCTCGCCGTCCAGCACCACACCGCCCGGGTCTCGGCCAGCACCGCCGGCCTGCCGCTGTTTCGCCCCGCGAGGAAGACGGCCGGCCGATGACCGGCTACGACGCCATCGTGGTGGGCGGTGGCCACAACGGCCTGGTGAACGCGGGCTACCTTGCGAAGGCGGGCCTGCGCACCCTGGTGCTCGAGCAGCGCCACGTGGTCGGAGGCGCCGCGATCACCGAGGAGGTGGTGGCCGGGTTCTCGTTCAGCACCTTCTCCTACGCCCTCAGCCTGCTGCGCCCGGAGATCGTCCAGGAGCTCGACCTGGTCAAGCACGGGTTCCTGCCGCTGATGATGCCGTCCTCGTTCCACCCGACCGGGGACGGCGGCTATCTCCTTCTCGGGGACGACCACGACCAGAACGTCCAGGAGATCCGGCGGCACTCCCGCCACGACGCCGACGCCTACGACCGGTACCACCACGATCTGGACCGCGTGGTCCAAGCCGTCCAGCCGTTGTTCGACGCCCCACCGCCCAACGTGTTCGGCAAGGACCCCGAGGACCAGGCAGACGTGGCGTGGCTGCTCAAGCACCTCGGCAGCGTCGAGCAACGGGTGATGCACGACGTCGTGCGGCTCCTCACCGGCAGCGCCTCGGACTGGCTCGAGGACTACTTCGTGCACGAGTCGGTCAAGGGCTTCCATGCCTCGTCCAGCATCATCGGCTCGAAGGTCGGCCCCATGTCGCCCGGCTCGGGGCTGGTGCTGCTCTTCCACAAGATGGGGGAGCATGACGGGCAGCTCGGCTCGTGGGCGTTCCACAAGGGCGGCAACGGCGGCTTCACCCAGGTGCTCGGCCGCGCCGCGGAGGCGTTCGGGGCCGAGATCCGGCTGGGTGCGCGGGTCGGCACGGTGCTCACCCGCGAGGGTCGCACGCTCGGCGTCGCGCTCGAGGACGGCACCGAGCTGCTGGCACCCGTCGTCGTCTCGGCGCTCGACCCGCGCCGGACCTTCCTCGAGCTCCTCGACCCGCTCGAGCTGCCCGCCGACCTGGTCGACAACGTCGAGCGGATGCGGTTCCGAGGCGTGTCCGGCAAGGTCAACTTCGCCCTCGACGCGCTGCCGGTCTTCCCCGCGCTGCCGGACACGGTCGACCACTACGGCGGCTTCCTCAACATCGGGCCGACCATCGAGTACGTCGAGCGGGCGTTCGACGCGGCGAAGTACGGCTGGTACAGCGAACGACCGTTCATCGACGCCGCCATCCAGTCCGTCGTCGACCCCGACCTGGCCCCTCCGGGGAAGCACGTGATGTCCTGCTTCGTGCAGTACGCGCCCTACCACCTGCGCGGCAGCGACTGGGACACCGAGCGGATGCGCTTCGGCGACACCGCGCAGGCCGTCCTCGAGGAACACTTCCCCGGCTTCGGCGACCTGGTGCTGCACCGGGAGGTGGTCACGCCGCTGGACATCGAACGCACCACCGGGCTCACCGAGGGCAACATCTTCGCGGGCGAGCTCCTGGCCCCGCAGATGTACTTCCTGCGGCCCGCACCCGGCTGGAGCCAGTACCGCACGCCCGTCGACGGCTACTACCAGTGCGGCTCGGGCACCCACCCGGGCGGCTGTGTGATCGGGTCCCCCGGCCGGCTGGCCGGGCAGCGCATCCTGCGCGACCTGCACCCCGGGGTGAGCGGTGCGCACGGGTGAGCGGGACCGCTGCCCGAAGCACATGGTGTTCGGGCCGTGCGGCGGGGTGAGAGAGGATCTGTCGTGCGAGCTGGACCCACGTCCGTGCCCGTTCTCGGCCCGCACCCAGCCGGTGCCCTGGCTCGAGCCGGCGCCCCGCTCAGCGCCCGACAGCAACCTGCTCCGGCTGACCAGGAGCGGCCGGCCGGTCGTGCTCACCGACCTGAGCGTGCCGCCGTACGACGCGGAGCTGGTCGCGACCGTCACCGGCATCCTGGCCGAGTCGTGCGACGCGCTCCTCGTGGGCGAGCACCAGGACGCGCCAGACTTCCCGCCGACACTGATGGCGCGACTGGTGCACGCAGCCGGAGGCAACGCGTGGGTGACCTTGACCTGCCGGGACCGCAACCGGGTGGTCCTCGAGCAGGAGCTCGTCGGCCTGCGCGAGGTCGGGGTGGACGGGGTGCTGTGCGTGACCGGTGACGGCCGGGCGCCCGACGTACGCCCCGACGTGCCGCAGGTCTTCGACCTTGACGGCACCCGGCTCGCCGCCCTCGCCGCGTCCCACGGGCTCTCGGTCGCGGTGCCGGAGTCACCGGCCGCTGCGCCACAGCGGCTCCGCCCCGGACGGCTGCTGCACAAGCAGCGGGCGGGCGCTCACCTCGTGGTGCTCAACCACCTGGGGAGCGCCGAGCAGGTGGCGGGGTTCGTGTCGTCGGCCCGGGAGATCGGCATGACCCTGCCGGTGGTCGCGGCGGTCGCGGTCTACACCGACGCCCGGTCGGCCGAGGTGCTCGCGACGCTGCCGGGGTTGGAGCTGGACCGCGAGCGGGTGCGGCACGTGCGGGATGCCCCGGACCCCGAGCGCGCGGGCATCGACTCCGCGGTCGAGGAGGCCCGCCGGGTGCTGGACACGGGCCTCGTGGCGGGCGTGAACCTGTCCGGACTGGCATCCGGTCACGGGTTCGTTCACGCTGCGCAGGTGAAGGCGGAGATCGGCAGGAGGATCAGGTCATGACGGTGCCGGAGCCGATGGCCGACGAGTTCGACACCATGCCGCTGTGGACCGCGGACGCGGTCGCAGAGGTGGGGCCGGACGCGGCCGTGCCGGCGGCCTGCCGAGGCAGCGGCACCCCTGCCGCTCTGCGCTGGCTCGCCGGCGGGATGGGGCTGGGCGAGGGCATCCGGCTGCTCGACTCCGGCGCCGGTGTCGGCGGGCCGAGCGAGCTGGTGGCCCGCGAGCTGGGCGTGTCGCCGGTCCTCGTGGACCCGATGGTCGGCGCCTGCCGGGCCGCGGGCCGGCTGTTCGGGCGACCGGTGGCGGCGGCCGCCGGTGAGCGGCTCCCGTTCGGCGCCGACTGCTTCGACGCTGCCTGGAGCCTCGGCGTGCTGTGCACCGTGCCGGACAAGCCGCCGGTGCTCGCCGAGCTGCGTCGCGTGGTCCGGCGGGACAGCCCGGTCGGCTTCCTGGTCTTCGTTCGCGCCCGCCGTACGCTGCCGCAACGGCCGGAGGGCAACCATTTCCCCGACCTCGAGGAGCTGACCGTGCTGCTCGACGGCGCGGGGCTGCCGATCGTGGACCGGGCGCCGCTCGCGGACTTCCCGGAGCCGCCCGGCCCCTGGCAGCACCTGGTCGACCGTGTCGAGGCGGTGGTCGAGCGTGACCACGGCCGGGACGAGCGGTTCCGCTCCGCGCAGCAGCAGCAGGAGTCCATCGGCCGACTCCTCGCGGATGGCCTCGTCACGGGTCACCTCGTGGTCTGCCGGGCCGACTAGTCTGTCCGGCACCCCGGGTCGAGGGAAGGCGGGCGGATGGTCGGCGATTCCGGCGAGGCGAACGAGTGTGTGGAGCCGGTCGTGGTGCCTCGCTGGGTGCAGCCGGTGGTGGTCGCGGTGGCGCTGTTCGCGTTGGCCGGCGTGGCGCGGGCCGCGGCGCCGGTCGTGCTGCTGTTCCTGGTCGCCGCCGTCGTCGCCCTGATCATCAACCCGCTCGTCACCATCCTCCAGCGCGTTCGGGTTCCGCGGGGGATCGCCATCGTGGTGGTGTTCGTGCTGTTCCTCACGGCGCTGGCCGGGTTGGTGGCGCTGCTCGTCCGCCCCGTCACCACGCAGGTTTCGGCGCTCACCGACGACGTGCCCCGGTTGGTGGCCTCCGCCAACTCCTCGCTGGCGAGCTTCCAGGACTGGCTGGACCACCGGGGCATCGGCATCCAGGTCAAGCGACCGGGTGAGTCCGCGCTGGAGACGTTGCAGGCAACGGCTCTGCGTGGCTCCGGGGACGTGGTGTCGTTCACCCGTCACCTGGTCACCCTGGTCGCCGAGGCGGGCTTCGGCGTGATCCTCGTACTGGTGATCTCGGTCTACATGCTGCTGTACGGCGAGCACATCGGCGGCCTCACCCGGCAGCTCATGCCGCCCGGCAACGGGACGCCCGAGGACGACTACCCGACCCAGGTGCAGCGGGCCGTCTTCGGCTACGTGCGCGGCCAGGTGGCCTTCAGTCTCATCATGGGTCTCAGCGCCGGCCTGGCCCTGTGGCTCTTCGGTGTCGCGGGGATCTTTCCCGCCGGTCGGACCTATGCGGTGTTCTTCGGAGTCTTCTACGGACTGATGGAGCTGGTCCCCTACCTGGGGCCCGTCCTCGGGTCCGCGCCGCCGGTCCTGGTGGCTCTCTTCCAAGGGGATGCGCTGACGCCGGTGTGGCTGGTCCTCCTGTTCGTCGCCCTGCAGCAGGTCGAGGGACACGTGGTGGTGCCGCTCGTGTTCGGGCACAGCCTGCGCATCAATCCGCTGCTCGTCATCTTCGCTCTGCTGCTCGGGGCCCACCTCCAGGGGGTCCCCGGTGCACTCCTGGCTCTGCCGCTCGCCGCGATTGCCAAGGAGACCGTCGTCTACCTGCGTCGGCACCTGGTGATGGAGCCGTGGGGCACGCCGAGCGCCGCCACGCTTCGGCTCCGGCCGGCGCCGCGGCAGCACCCGGCGCCGCCCACCGGGAGCTCGGGACCGCCGTGGTCGGTCCGGGTCGCCGCGGAGGTGAAGGGCCGGTTGGGGCGACACCGTCCCGATCAGCCTCAGGTGTCCTCAGAAGGGCCGCCGGCCGCGCCGGCCGACCGCGACGAGTGAGCCGACCAGTCCGAGTCGCCCGTCCCTCGGACCGGGAGACCCACCCTGGAACGCCGCCATCGAAGGCGTACACCGAGGCGCGCCGGAGGCCTCCTGACCCGGCCGGACCGTCAACTCGTGACAGTTGTCCAGACCAAGGTGTGAGCGCCGCGCGCGCCGGGGAGGGTGCGCCCAGTGGACCGGCCGGGTGAGCCATTGCGCCCCGGTCGAGACGCTGACCGGCACCGGCACCTGGGCCCCCGCTCTCAGATGCCGGTGCCGGGCCTCAAGTCGAGGTCCGTAGCGCCGCCCACGACCATCGCGCCGGGTGGTTCCTGCAGCGCGAGGATGCTGTCAGAGTCGGTGACCCGGATCTTCATCGGAGTCGACGTTGTGGGGCCTCACGGGCTCGGAGCCCCGGGCGAGCACGGTCTTCTCGGCGCTGACCAGGACGTGGTCCGGACCGCACGTGGTTGCGGAGCACTGTGGCCACCCGTGATGTCCGAGCTTGCCTGCTGCCCTGCGGACGGGCCGGCTCGGCAGGGTTCGGCCCTGCGGACGGGCCGACTCGGCAGGGTTCGGCCCTGCGGACCGGCCGACTCGGCAGGGTGGTGCGTCGGCCAGAGTCAGCCCAGCGGCGGCAGCTTCTGCTGGACCTCCAGAACGCCCGCGAAGAGGTCGCCGCGTTCGGCCAGCCGGTCCACCATGGTGCGGACCGTGAACCCGTCGGGTCGCAGGTCCGGGTCGTCGAGCTCCTCCCAGGTGATCGGCGCCGATACCGGTGCGCCGTCCGCGGCCCGGGGACTGTACGGGGCGACCAGCGTCTTGTTGATCGCGTTCTGCGTGTAGTCCAGCCGCGCCAGCCCCTTGCGTGAGCGGACCTCCCATGTCCAGCTCACGAGCTCCGGCACCACCGCTCCGACCGTCCGCGACAGCTTCTCCACCCACGCACGCGTCTCCTCGAAGCTGGGGCCCCGCGCGATAGGTACCCAGACCTGGATGCCGCGGCTTCCGGTGACCTTGGGAAAGGCCGCCACTTCGAGGTGCGAGAACGCATCGCGGTGTAGCCGTGCCAGCACCAGCAGGTCCGCCCACGACGTGATCGTGCCCGGGTCGAGGTCGACCAGTGCGTACGTCGGGCGGTGCGGCTGGTCGGTCCGCGACGTCCACGCGTGCCACTCCAACGCGCCGAACTGGGCCGCCCACACCAGCGCAGCCGGCTCGTCGACGACGGCGTAGGTCCGAGTCTCACCCGGCTCGGCGTCGGGGTTGTCCCACGACCCCACCCACGGAGGAGCGAACCTCGGTCGCTCCTTGTGCCAGAACCCCTTGGTGCGTGAGCCGTTCGGATGCCGCCGCATGTTGAGCGCCCGACCGCTCAGGTAGCGGACCGCTGTCGGCGCGATCGCGGCGGCGTAGCCCAGCAGCTCACGCTTGGTCACCGATGCCTCCTCGTTCCGGCCGGGGAACAGCTCCTTGTCCAGGTTGGTCACCTTGAGGCTGCGGCCGAAGATCTCCCAGGTCCCCTGAGCGCCCAGCTCATCGAGGCTCCCGAGTGCCTCCGCGACGTCGGCACCCCTCGGCTTGAGCACTACCTCGGCCCGGTCGGCCGGCAGGTCGGACCGCCAGACCCGGTCGCTGTCCGCGAGCACCTCGTCGTTCGTGCGGCCGGTCAGCACCGAGCGCGGGTGGTCGCCCGGCTCCCAGCCCGGCACGGCGTGCTCGTCGCGCTTGTGCACGAGGAGCCACTGCTCGCGTTCCCCCCTCTCCCCCCGCCGAACCAGCGCGAACCGCCCACGCAGCTTCTGCCCGAACACGTCGGCGTGCAGCTCGCCCGCCTCGACAGACGCCCGCGGGTCGTCGGTGCGAACCGGGCGCCAGGTTCCGGTGTCCCAGACCACGACGTCGCCACCGCCGTACGTCCCCTCGGGGATCACACCCTCGAACAGGAGGTACTCGAGCGGGTGGTCGCCCACGTGGAACGCCGTGCGTCGCTTGGCGGGGTCGAGCGTCGGGCCCTTCGGCACCGCCCAGCTCAGCAGCACCCCGTCGGCCTCGAACCGAAGGTCGTAGTGGTCGCCGGTCGCCCGGTGCCGTTGCACCACGAAGCGTCGTTCGCCGGGTTCAGGTTCACTGTGAAGCGTCACGGCTGTCAGCCTTCCCCACCTGGTGGGCCTACTCGGTCCCGGAGCTGGCCAGCCCCTCGACGAAGAGCCTCGCAGGACCAGCGCAGGAGTCGCAGGACTCCCTTCTCCCCCGGCACGACTCTCCGCGGGCACGACTCTCCCCCGGCACGACTCTCCCCCGGCACGACCAGGTTCGACGGCACGGGTCGGCAGCACGGCGTCACTCACGTGCGCCGGTTGAAGCGGACCCGGCCGTCGGGCCGGGTCGTCATCTCCCACGTGCGCGGGTGGTCGGCCATCTCGTGGTGCGCCGAGCACAGCGGCAGCCCCCGAGCAAGGTCTGTGCGACCGCCGACGTGCCACGGGTCGACGTGGTGCACCTCGGTCTGCGATGGTGGTCTGTCACAGGTGACGGCGGCACACCCGCCGTATCGCTGGGCCAGCGCGATCCGCTGATGCTTGGAGTAGAGCCGACGTTCACGGCCGAGGTCGAGTGGCATCGAGTCGCCTCCGAGCACCATCGGGATGAGCCCCCCTTCGCACGCCAGTCGCCGCGCCTGTCCGGCACTCATCCGGTCGCCGGTGTCCAGGACCGCGACCCCGAGACTCCTCTGCAGGGCGTCCAGGCTGACCGTCACTACGACACTGAACGGCGACCCGGAGGTGCCAGGCAGCGACTCGAGGTCGAGGTGCCGCTCGAGGAGCTCCATGAACCCTCTGCCGAGCACACCGGAGTAGCAGGGCTTGCTGCCTGCGATCGACTCCTGGCGCTTCTCGTCGGAGCGTCGCGGCGAGGTCAGTGACTCGAGGGCCCTCTTCAGTAGCCGAGCGTGGAGCGTCGGCAGCCGGAACCGGCCCTCGGCAGTGCCGTCACCGTTGTCGCGCAATGTGAGGTAGGCCAGCCGCCGCGCACGGTCCTCCTCCTCGGCCAGTGTCCGCCCCTCGATCTGGTCGGCCGCCTCGGGACACACCACCTCGAAGAGGCGTTCGCCGAGCCGTCGGAGGGTGGGCGCGTCATGGACCCGAGCGAGGCCGAGAAGGTGAGCTTCGGCGGCTGCTCGCGTGCCAGGAGGAAGATCGTCGTGCTCGTCGGTCAACACCGTGACGGCCTGGACCACGACCGCGGCTCGCGCGCGGTCGATGTCCCCGGCTGCCAGGGACGCCTTCGTCGCCTCGAAGTCTCCGTCCAAGGCATGCGCCAACCGGACGTCGCGGAAGCAGTCCTCCCTCATCGAGCCCGTCGCCTCGGCCAGCCAGGTGGCAGTCGACGTCGCACCTGAGTCGACCCCCACCTCGTTGCGGTCGGCCGAGACGAGAACTCGAAGCCACACCTCCTCCAGTCGGGCACGCTCGCGGTGCAGGGCCAACAGCGCCGCCCGTTGCTCACCGGGCGTCATGGACCACGTCGACGTCGTGCTCAGCCTGTCGAGCCCACCGCTCAGAGACGCCAGGAACCTGACCACCGGGTGGGACGGAGGGTCTCCACCAGAGGCGTCGAGTGCCGACACCGTCGGTGTATCGAGAGTCTGGGTCACAACCTCGACAGTAGGAGCGTTGGCACCGTGACGCTCGAACGGATGTGCGACCGGTGGACTACTGCGGCCCGGCCGTCGCTGTGGACGAGAACGGGCCTGTGCCCGGCTGGTCACGTAGGGCCGAGACCTCTCGGACCGGGGTCACATCCGGCTCACGGTTCCTTCGTCGAGCGCACCGTCGAAGTACTGGTCCAGCACCCGGGAGAACACCGCGTCCTCGGGCGCTGCGCGGGAGAAC
>JAICWH010000224.1 GCA_025934895.1 Nocardioidaceae bacterium
GAAGGTCTCGCGTCACATCGACGCGCCCGCGGTCGCGGTCTACCGCGCGCTGCTCGACAGGGACGCGATCACGGCGTGGCGGGTGCCGGACGGCATGACCAGCCACGTGCACCACTTCGACCCTCACGAAGGTGGGACCTTCCGCGTCACCCTGACCTACGAGGCTTCCGAAGGCGCGGGCAAGTCCTCCGCCCACAGCGACACCTACCACGGACACTTCGCCAGACTCGTGCCGAACAGCCAGGTCGTCGAAGTGCTCGAGTTCGAGACGCCGGACCCTGAGCTCCACGGCATCATGACGATGACGACCACCCTCGTCGAGCGTGGTGGAGGCACCGACGTCGTGATCCAGCACGACGGCCTTCCGGACGCCGTACCCGCCGCCGACAACGAGACGGGCACCAGGATGGCGCTCGCCCACCTCGCCCGGCTCGTGGAGACGCCACGCCGAGACCGACCAGCACCGTACGATGCGAGGCGTCCCTAGCTGAGGAGTCGCGGTGAACCTGGAGAAGGTCGTCTTCGGCTTCTTCGTGGTCCTCGCGGCGACGTTGAACTTCGGTTTCTTCATCGGCGACCTCGGCGATCCCCAGATGCACAGCGTCTACGAGCTGTTCGCCGCGGTCGTGGTGAACCTGGTCGCGACCGTGCTGAAGTTCGGCGATCGCACCCAGATGGGGGCGGTGCACCTCGCGACCAGTCTGGTCGCCAGCCTCCAGCTGCTCGCGGCGGCGGTGGTGTGGACCTACGCCGCGAACGTGCTCACCAACGGAGGCCTCAGCCCGACGCAGACGGCCACCGTGGTCTCGCTCTCCGGGGGAGCGTTGTTCGCGAACATCGTGTCCGTCGTGCTGCTGGTGGTGGAGACCGTCTCCTTCCAGCGTCGCTGAGGAGGTCGACGTGGACGACCCTCGGGTGCCGGAGCTGGCTCCCCACCTGTCCTCGGCCGGCGTCTTCCTGGTCCTGCGCCGCATGCGGGTCCCGCTCATCGTCCTGATCGTGATCTTCGCGGTCAGCGTGCTCGGGCTGTCACTGGTGCCGGGGCAGAACGCCCAGGGCCGACCCGACCGGATGGACCTGTTCGAGTCGTTCTACTTCATGAGCTACACAGCCACCACGATCGGTTTCGGTGAGCTCCCGAACGAGTTCACCGACGCGCAGCGCATGTGGGTCACGCTCACCATCTTCCTGGCAGTGATCGGTTGGGCCTACGCGATCGGCTCGCTGCTCTCGTTGATGCAGGACCAGGGCTTCCGCCAGGCCCTGGCCAGGCGGGGCTTCACCCGGTCGGTGCGCCGGATGCGTGAACCCTTCCTGCTGCTCGTCGGCTACGGCAACGCCACCAAGATGCTGGCCCGGTCCCTCGACGACATGGGACGGCGCTTCGTGGTGATCGACAACCAGGAGGCACGGGTCTCCGCGGTGGAGCTCGACTCCTACCGAGCCGACGCACCGGCGCTGCGCGGTGACGCCCGGGACACCGGGCTGCTGACCCTCGCGGGGCTCGGCCACCAGACCTGTGCCGGGGTGATCTCGCTGGCCGGCGACGACGAGACCAACCTCGACGTCGCGATGACCACGGCCCTGCTCCGCCCCGACCTGCCGGTGATCGCCCGCTCCGGCTCTCGTGATGTCGCCGACCGGATGCGCGCCTTCCACGTGCAGGAGGTCGTCAACCCGTCGGACCGCTTCGGCGACCACCTGCGGATCCTGCTCCGGTCACCAGCGGCTTATCAGCTGATGAGCTGGCTGACCAGCGCGCCCGGCACCCCGGCGCCTCGCAGGTTCCCGCCGCTGCCGCACGGCCGCTGGGTCGTGTGTGGGCACGGCCGCTACGGCGAGGAGCTCAGCGCCGACCTGCGCGCCGAAGGGCTGGAGATCACCGAGGTCCACGTCTCCGGAGGGCGGGTGCTCGCCGGCGAAGGAGACAGCGCGCAGGTGATCGAGAGCGGCCACGTGAGCGACGCGGCCGCATTCGTGGCGGCGACCGCGAGCGACACCACCAACCTGTGGCTGGTCGAGGCGGCGCGACGGGCGAATCCCGACACGTTCGTGGTGGCGCTGCAGAACCGCCGGGCGAACGCGCCGCTGTTCTCGGCGATCGGGGTCGACTTCGGGCTGGTGCCGGCCGAGGTCATCGCCCATGAGGTGCTGGCCCGGCTCGCGAACCCGGTGCTGGTGCGGTTCCTGCGGCAGGTCCCGCATCAGGGCGACGACTGGGCGGCACAGCTCGTCGACCGGTTGGTGACGACCTGCGGCCGGGGCACCCCGGAGCTCTGGCGGATCCGGTTGAGCCGCGACCACGCGCCGGCCCTGGTGGGCCGTCTCGACGAGCGCTCACTGTCACTCGCCGACCTGTTGCGCGACCCCGCCGACCGTGACGACACCTTGGACATCGTCGCGCTGAGCCTGTTCCGCGAGGGGGAGCGCACGATGGCACCGGCCGGGGACCTGGTGCTGCGTGTCGACGACCAGCTTCTGCTCGCCGGCCGGCCGCGCGCTCGGTCCGCGCTGGCCACGACCCTGACCGAGGTGCCGACGGCGTCGTACGTCGTGGACGGGCATCGGGTGCCCTCGAGCTGGGTCTTTCGGCGGTTGGCGCGGGTGGACTCCGCCGGCCGGCGAAGGTGAGTTCGGGCCCTGCTGGTCGAGCGCGGCCGCCGCACGGCACGGCTCCAGCTGTGCGTCAGGTCAGTGGCAGGTACATCACGTGCAGGCCGACGTAGCCGTGCAGGGGATGCCTGAACGCCTCCGGCACGGTGCCGACGACCGTGAACCCCAACGAGGTCCACAGTGCGACCGCGGCGGTGTTGGTCTCCACGACCGCGTTGAACTGGATCCCCCGGAAGAGGTGACGACGGTGCCAGTCCAGCACGTACGTCGCCAGCGCCCGCCCCACCCCGTGGCCGCGCGCGTCGGCGGACACCAGGAAGCTGGCCGTGCCGACGTGTGCGCCGGGACCGGGCCGGTTGGGACCCATGGTGGCCGTGCCGAGCAGCGCGCGTTCGGACACCGCGACGACCGTGGCCCGCGGCGCCTCGGTCATCCACAGGGCCCGACCCTGCTCGGCTGACATCGCCGGGTCGAGCGCGTACGTCTCGCCCGCCTGCACCGTCTCGCGCAGCACCGGCCAGATCCGTGGCCAGTCCTCGGCGTCGGCAGGACGGATCTCCATCTCACACCGCCCCTGGCTGCCGGCCGGTGTTGCAGTAGACCAGACCCGCCGGGTCGCGCATCACCGTCCAGCCGGGCGCGCGACGCACCACCTCGCCTCCGAGCCGCTGGTGCCGCGAGGTGACCGCGTCACGGTCCTCGCAGGCCAGGTCGAGGTGGGCGCTCACCGCCGGCTGCTCCTCGTCGAGGCGCTGGAGCAAGAAGGCGTAGGGGATGCCTGAAGGTCGCAGGAGTCGCTCGAACTCGGTGTCCGGTTCGTTGCTCCGCGTCCAACCGGTCAGAGCCGACCAGAAGTCGCACTCCCGCTCGAACCGTCCTGGCGGGATGTCCAGGCAGACCTGGTCGACGATGCTGCGCGCGTCGGCGGGACCGGTCGGGGCGGGGCGGGCGGCCTGGCCCCGGTGCCGGACCAGGCAGAACGGCAGCAGTCCCGGTGACCTGAGCACGATCAGCCCGTCGTCGGTGCTGGTGCGGGTCGCACCGAGACCGACCGCCCGCTCGGCGACCGCTTCGACGTC
>JAICWH010000127.1 GCA_025934895.1 Nocardioidaceae bacterium
CGTTCATGTTCGCCGACCTGATCATCATCCCGATCCTGTTCATCTACCGGAAGTACTACGGCACCAAGATGATGCTCGTCCTGCTCGGGGTGTTCTACGCCACCATGGTCGCCGGCGGGTACGCCGTCGAGATCATCTTCGGTGCCCTCGGGCTGGTCCCGGACCACGGCCAGGTCCAGATGGGTGAGCAGTCGATCACCTGGAACTACACCACCGGGCTCAACATCGCCCCCTCGTTCTCACGCTCGCCCTGTTGGCCCGGTTCTTCCGCACCGGTGGCCGCGAGATGCTCGCCATGATGGGCGGCGCCCCAGACGACATGGCCAGTCACGACCACGCCGGGCACGACCACGCCGGGGCGGACCACGCCGAACACGGCCACGCGAGACGGAAGCAGGCTGGTCGTGAGCAGGCCGGCTGAGCGTCAGCCGGTCCACATTGAACTCAGATGCAGCCTCCGATCACGATGTCAGCCCCGGTTCCTGGTGCAAGCCTCGATACGGCTAGCGAGCCGGTCACACTGTGAGGGCGATCCGCCCCGAGGTCGACCCGTCCGTCAGGGCCGCGACGGCATCGGCAGCCTCGACCAGCGGGTATCTGCGGCCCACCGCGGAGCTGACCTTCCCCTCGGCGATGAGGTCGTTGAGGGCCTGCAGTGTCTCGGTGTTCTCCTTCGCGAGGAACGGGCGCAACGACTGGCCGACGAAGAGAGTCAGCAGCATCGCACCGAGCTGACGCTGGATGCCGCCGATGAACCGGTCGCCCTCGCCCCCGACGATGACGAGCCTGCCTCGCGGTGCCAGCGCGCGGCGGACGTGCCGGGTCGCCGTGCGACCGAAGACGTCGAGGATGACGTCATAGCGGCGGGTTCCGTCTGCGAAGTCCTCACGGGTGTAGTCGATGACGTGGTCGGCGCCGAGCGACGCTGCCAGGGCTCGGCCGCGGGGCCCGCAGACTGCGGTGACCTCGGCGTCGGACGCCTTCGCTACCTGCACCGCGATGCTGCCGACCGCCCCGGTGGCGCCGACTACCAGCACTTGTTCACCGGGCTGGACGCGGCCGTGGTCGCGCACCGCCTGTACCGCCGCGAAAGATGCGTACGGCAACACCGCCGCCTCCTCGAAGCTGAGCTGTGGAGGCTTCAGCGCGACCTTGGTCTGCGGTGCGGCGACGTACTCGGCGTAGGTGCCGCGCGCGGCGCCGTACACCTCGTCGCCCACCGCGAACTTCGTCACCTGTGAGCCGATGGCCTCCACCCGGCCGGCGAAGCTGACGCCGGGCACGGTCACCTTCGGGGTGCGAAGCCCCGTTCCCAGCCGCATCAGGTATGGCTGTCCCGTCATGAAGTGCAGGGCGCCGCGGTCCACCCCGGCGGCTCACCTGTACCAGCACGTCCCCGTCGGCGAAGCTAGGTCGGGCGACGTTCTCAAAGGTCAGGGCCGACGCGCCGCCGTAGCGGTGTTGCACGATCGCTTTCATCGTCATGGTCCCTTCGAAAGAGGCGAAGTAGGCATGTGCCTTCCCTTCTGAGGTGGCGGGACCAGCCGTGGTGGGCTGTGCCACCACCGTCACGGCCCCGGCTTGCCGAACGCTGTCCCACGGCTGTCGCCGCGGGTGCCGTGCCCTCCGGGCGGCAGTGCTGGTGGTTGAGCGCCTTGGCCCCCGGCAGTTGGGACTGGCTCTGTGGGGGCCGCTCAAAAGCCGGAACTCGGTGCACCGACTCCATGGGTCGGTTTCCATGTCGGTGTCAGCGGCTCGTCAGCGGTGCCCCGCTGCGTACAGCGGCGACGACGTCGTGGATGGCCTGGGTGACCGCGACGGTGTGCTTCGGGTTGTCCACCAGGGAGTCGTGTGTCGAGCCCGGCACGACGCGGTGCACGCTGTTGGTCGACAGGGTGGCTGACTGGTTCTGGTTGCCCATCCATCCCTTGCTGTTGCCACGGGCGGCGGTCAGCACGACCAGGGGCTTGCCACCGAGGCTGTGGAGCTGGCCGGCTTCGGCTTCGGACCGGTTCGCGATGCCGAACTCGTCGATGAAGCCGCCCATCTCCTTCCCGGTCGCAGCGGTGGTCCGTGCGTCGTCGCGGTACTTGGCCGGCAGGTACGCGAAGTCGTTGTCGGCGATGACCCGGCCGACCCCGAGTCGGGACGTTGTCGCGATCAACGCGGACAGGTGCCTGATGACGCTGTAGGAGCCCGGTTGAGGTGAGGACACGGGTGTGGGGTGGGAGGCGGTGGAGTCGACGAGCACCAGGCCCGCGACCTCATTCGGATACTTCGCGGCGTATGCCCGCACGTACAGGCCGCCGAAGGAGTGCCCGGCCAGCACGTACGGGCCCGGGACGCGGGCCCGGTTCAGCAGCGTGTGCAGGTCGGTCGCGATCTGCGCACCGTCGGGGGGACTCGTGGCGGGATCGCTCCAGCCACGCCCGGCCCGGTCGTACACGCAGACCCTGCTGTCGCGGGCCACCGCCGGTGTGATCAAGCCCAACGACGCCGCGGAGCCGCCGCCACCGGGCTCGAGCACCACCGTCGGGCTCCCGGAGCCGGTGCACTGCAGGTGCAGGCGGTACGGTCCCACGTCGACCAGCTGGCCGCCCCTGGCGACCGTCGGGGCGGTCGCATGCCCGAGCGCCTCGTAACCGCCGCCCAGGGCCAGGAGCACCAAGATCACGAGCACCGGATTCAGCAGCCACCGCCTGGTTCGGCTGCGCAACGAACGCCTGGCACGGATCCAGACCCAGACGGCCAGGAGCAGCACGGCCGGTGGCCACACCCAGCGCAGGAGATCCGCTGAGGCGTCCGGGGCCACCAGCAGCAACACGCCAGACACCGCCATGAAGGTCGCCGGTACGACGGCCCAGCGTTGCGGCTGGTCGGTGAACCGGATGGACAGCGCCGCCAGCAGTGTCCATCCGAGTGCGAAGCCGAACAGCACCATGGCGGTGGCGAAGCTGTCATCGACTGTGCCGGCTGGCAGGAACGGCAGGACCACTGCCGCGGCGAACCCGGCGGCCAGGGAGCCAGCCACTACGGGGCCGACGTGGATGCGTCGGGGCTTCCGGGCTGCGGGTGGGACCGGTTCGACGCTCGGGGGCGCGGTTCCGCTTCGGACGCTCATGGCCGACCACCTCGCCTGGGAGGTACTACGTTCCCCGCCTTTCGAGCATGCTCCCGACGGTGATGTGAGGGAATAGCCTCATCGCAAGCGCAAGCGATGCCGTCCAGCCAGGACCGCGACCGGGGTCCGCTACCTGCTGCAAGCTCGTTCATCACGAGGTGCCGTTTAAGCGGCCCGCGCGATTGCGCGGTCATCGACGGGCAGGACACCGGGGACCAGCTGGAGTGCCGAGGCTGCCACGGTGTCGTCGTCGGTCACCCGCACGAAGACAGGTGTGAGGACGGGTGCGGCGACAGGTGCGCGGTCGGGGCGGTGGAAGTCGCCGGCGTAGTAGCCGTTGTGCGGATGCAGGAAGCCGCTGCAGGTGCCGGACTCCTCTTCGATGACCAGTGCTCGTGCCATTGTCCTGCTCCTGACCGGTGGGCGATGCGGTGCTCGTGGCATCAGCGTCGCGTCGAGGGCGACCCGGTCGCGCCGGCAGAATGGCCGGGTTGGCGACCTCGGCACCAGCAGACCTCGTATGCATCCTCGAGGTGCGGACATCTCGCCCGTCATCCACGGCCGGCCGGCATCGCTCAGGAGCAGGAAGGACATCACCTGTCGGCTGCGGTCAACGCACGGTCGAGGGCGGCCTCGACATGGATCTGGGTGGTGGGGAAGACTGGCAACGGGCTGTCCTGCTGGCTGATGAGCAGCTCGATCTCCGTGCAGCCCAGGATGATTCCCTGGGCGCCCTCGTCCATCAGGCGGCCGATGATCTCGCGGTAGGCCGCGCGCGACTCCGGTCGGACGATGCCGTGGCACAGCTCGTCGTAGATGACGCTGGGCACCCGCTGACGGTCCTCCTCGCCGGGCACGAAGACGGTGAGGCCGTGCTGCTCGAGCCGGTCACGGTAGAAGGCCTGCTCCATCGTGAACGCGGTACCGAGCAGACCCACCCGCGTCAGGCCTGCGGCACGGACGGCGGCCGCGGTGGCATCGCCGAGGTGAAGCAGCGGGATCGAGACGGCCGCCTGCACGTCGTCGTACACCTTGTGCATGGTGTTGGTGCAGATCAGCACGAAGTCGGCGCCGGCTGCCTCCAGCGACTGCGCTGCCTGAGCCAGTCGCCGGCCGGCGTCCGCCCAGCGGCCGGAGGACTGCATGGCCTCGATCTCGGCGAAGTCCACCGAGTAGAGAACACATTCGGCCGAGTGGGCACCGCCGAGTCGCGTCGCGATCCCCTGGTTGAGCAGGTGGTAGTAGAGCGCGCTGCTCTCCCAGCTCAACCCGCCGATCAGGCCGATCCGGTGCATGCGGTGCTGCCTCTCTGGATGCTGCTGTTGCTGTTCCTGTCGTGGTGACACCACCATCGCGCCTGGGGCGATGCGTTGCCCCGGCACAATGACCGGGTTCGACGGCCTGGTCGTTACGCACCGCCGCTGCGAGTCCTAGCCGCTGACGCCACCACCCGTGGGAACCCGGTCGAACATTTCTGAGGCCAGGTGGGCGGCGTCGCGTTGCACGAAGCCCAGAAGGGCGGACCCACGCGTGCGTTGCCACGGCAGCCCGAGGAACGAGAGGCCGGGCACGGCGAGGCTGCGGCCCCCGTCGTGGCGGGGCTTACCGGCGGCGTCGGTGACGGCGGGGGCGTCGATCCAGGAGTAGTCGGGTCGGTACCCGGTCGCCCAGACGACGGCGTCGACGTCGACCTCGGTGCCGTCGGCGAAGGTGGCGGTGCGGCCGGAGGCGTGCACGAGCCGTGGCCGGAAGTCGACGCCGGCCGCCCGCAGCTCCTTGCGGCTGGTGCCGACGACGAGGTCGCCGCGGGCCCGCATCCGCTTGGCCAGCCGCGAGTCGGGGCCCTTGTCCATGAACCCGAGCCGGGTCAGCCACCAGAACAGGTCCCGTCCGAGCGGCCGTTGCGGTACCGCGGGCGGGTTGGTCCCGGACGCCAGCACCACCTCGCGGCTGGAGACGAGGTCCTCGGCGATCTGGAGACCGGAGTTCGCTCCGCCGACCACCAGCACCCGTCCCGGCAGCAGGTCGGAGGAGCGGTGGTACTGCGAGCTGTGCGAGGCCGGGACGGAGAACGACCCGTCGACGGCCGGGAGGAACGGCACGTGGATCGCGCCGGTCGCCACCACGACCCGGCGGGCGTGCACGACGCCACTGGTGGTGTGTGCTGCCAGGCCGCCGGCGGAGGGGACGAGCCGGGTCACCCGGGTGTCGGTCAGGATCGGGAACGCGTGCCGGTGGGCGTAGTCGGTGAGGTAGGCGGCGACCTGGTCCTTGCTGGGGTAGCTGTCCGGGTCGCCGGGGAAGTCCTCGCCTGGCAGGCCGTCGTAGCGCGCGGAGGTGAAGAGCCTCAGTGAGTCCCAGCGGGTACGCCAGGAGTGCCCGATGTCGGGGGCGGCGTCGATGACCAGGTAGCGCACGCCTCGGCGGGCCAGGTGCCAGGCCATCGAGAGTCCGGCTTGGCCGGCGCCGATGACGAGCACGTCGAGAGGGTCGTCGGAGCTGCCTGCTGAGGCGGGTGCTTCGCGCGATGGGAGGGTGGGGGTTTCGGTGGTGTCCATGTCAGCGACGCTACGAAGACCGGGCACTGGTCGCGCCGGTGAAATGGCCAGGTTCGGTCCCCCGGCCCGGGCGATGGACGGTTGGTGCGCGCTGGACGAGTGCGCGCGCCAAGGCGGCCCGGTGCTCGACTTCACCGGGCCGCCTCTTGCGGGTTCTCCTCGTGGATCTGTTGCTCCTCACGCGGTCGCGGCGACCTCCCCCGTTCGGCGACGGCGGCGCCTGCTGATGAGTGCCGGCGCGCGCCCGACCAGGACGGCGAGGATGACGCTGAGGGCGAGGAGCAGGACCGCTCGGGTGACGACGTGGTGACCGCCCTCGAGGTCGACGTGTTCGGTGGGGTAGCCGATCATCTTGGCCGTCGAGGCGCCGGTGGTCACGCCGGAGTGGTCGGTGAGGTTCTGCAGCGCCGTCGTGAACCCGCCGCCACTGCGCCCAGAACCGGCGTCGCCGGTCTCGCTCTTGAGCTGTTCGACGTCGACTCGCCGGCTGGCGGCCCACCGCTGCATGCCCGCGTCGATGTCATGGACGCCGGGCACCACGATGCGAGACAGCGACGGCGCATCGTGGGTGCTGGTGGTCAGCAGGGTCAGGCCGTGGCGGGTGCGGACCGTGTGCCCGGTCGAGAGAGCGACGGTGCGGGCGGCTGCGGACTGGGTGTAGACCTCGAAGGCGGCGGTGGCGTCTAGCTCGTCGACACCGTCGTCGAGGGCGATGCCGACGGTGGGTCGGAACCACGGCTCGACGAAGTTGAGCCCGACCGGCACGTCGCGGATCGCGAAGTGGTCCTTGGCGATGGCGGTCGACTGAGCGGGGGTCCAGCCGAGCTCGGGGTGCAGGTCCGCGACGCGTTGCGCCTCAGCCGGGCCGGCGAGCTCGGCGACGAGGTGCAGTGCGCCGGGGACGCCGGAGCTGACGGCGGCGGTGGTGGTGACCGACCCGTCCTCGACCCATCGGCGGCCCCGCATCCAGTGCACGGCCGGCCGGCTCTTCGCCAGGGCGCTGATTCGTGACCAGTGGCTGGTGGCGTGCAGGCCGTCGAGGATCCCGGTCTCGGCTAGCACGACGGCTCCGGCGCAGACACTGAGCACCTTGGCACCTCGGTCGTGCTGGGTGATCACCCAGCTGCGCAGCGCCGACTCGGTCGGGCCGGTGGGCTTGCTGAGGGCCGGCACGACGACCAGGTCGGGTCGCAGGGCCGGGTCCGCGTCGACGTCGGCGAACGTGTGCGTCGGCACGAGCGCGGGACCGCCCTCGAGCGGGACGGGACCGGTGTGGGCGGCGACGACGTAGGGGTGGAACGCCGGCGAGCTCGCGAAGATGTCGTAGGGGGCGAGCAGGTCGCTGGCGACGGTTCCGGAGGTTCCGGCCACGATGGCCACGACGATCGGGCGGCCATGCCGGGTGACCGCCGCGGATGTGGTCGCGACGTCACCGGCGGTGTCCTGCACGCTCTGGCCCTGACCGGCGGGGACGGCCTCGTGCATGCCCCGGCTGCTGACCCTCGCGCCGGCAACCAGCATGCCGGCCAGCGCCAGGACGGTGAGGAGCACGGTGCCGGTGACGCCGAAGAAGCGGCCGCGTCGGCGCGGAGACCCCGTCGAGCTGGAGTGGTGATTCGATGCCGCAGGCCGGTCGGCTGCGGGGCCGGCATGTCCGCCGGACGGTCCTTCGTGGGTCATCGTGGGCTCCTAGCTTCCCCCGGGTCTCGCACCGGGTTCGTGGTCCGCCGCGACGTCGTGCCGAGGGGGTGACTTCACTTTCGCGAGCCGGACGGCTGCTCGCCCCGGTCAAAGTGCCGGGATGGCGTCAAGTGAGCGGGTGAGGGCTGCCAGGCGACGCTTCAGCCGATGTGGGTGTGCGCGGCGATGGGATCGACGAGGTGGGGCCACAGCGCCGGAGGGCGGTCGTGGCCCATGTCCTCGACGAGGAGGAGTCGGCTGCCGGGCACCAGCTCGGCGGTCCGGCGGCCCCCGCTGGGATCGATGAGGGTGTCGTCGAGGCCGTGGATGACGAGGGTGGGCACGTCGAGGGTCGTGAGTGCCTCGGCGCGGGAGCCGTCGAGGATCATCGCGGCCAGCTGCCGGGGCACACCGGCTGGGAAGTAGGCGCGGTCGTAGCTGGCCGCCGCCAGGGCCCGCAGCGCAGTCGCGTCACCGTAGCGACGTGAAGCCCAGACCAGCTCCCGGTCCGCGGCGGCGACATAGCCGTCACGATCGGCCGGCCGGCCGGAGAAGAGCACGTGTCGCGCCTCGGGGGTGGACTGGCCGTACTCCTGCTCGCCGGTCGACGACATCATCGACGTCAGCGTGAGCACCCGATCCGGGAACTCGATCGCGATCTTCTGGGCGATCATGCCGCCCATCGAGGAGCCCGCCACGTGAGCTCGATCGACGCCGAGCTGGTCGAGGACGTTGATGCCGTCACTGGCCATGTCCCGCAGCGAGTACGGCGCCATCGGGAGCGCACGGTCGAAGTCGCCGGACGTCACCGCGGCGATGAAGTCCTCAAGCTGCAGCGGGTGCTCGTCCAGCTTCGTCGACAGCCCGCAATCACGGTTGTCGTACCGGATCACGTAGCGGCCGCGGGCGGCGAGCAGGCGGCAGAAGTTTGCGTCCCACCCGAGCATCTGGGTGCCGAAGCCCATCACCAGCAGGACCGCAGGATCGGACGGATCACCGAAGGTCTCGTACGCGATCGCGATCGCGCTCACCTTGCCGGGTGTGGGTGGTCGCGCAGGGAGCGGCGCACCACCGGTTCGAGCTGCCATGAGCTGTTTCCTTCGTCCTGCGGCTGGATCTCGTGGAGTAACCGATATGTTGAACGGTACATGTCAAAAATGACATGTCAAGACAGACACATCTCCGGTAGGGTGTGCCCATGTCTCTGCGCCACGCGGTCCTCGGGCTTCTAGAACGCCGCCCCTCGACCGGGTACGAGCTGACCCAGACCTTCGACCGGTCGCTGCGCACGTCGTGGCAGGCCCGGCACAGCCAGATCTACCCCGAGCTCGCCAAGCTGGAGGCCGCCGGCCTGGTGGAGGTCGTCGGACATGGAGCCCGGGGCAGCAAGACCTACGCGATCACGCCAGCCGGACGCGCCGAGCTCCGTCGCTGGCTGGTCGAGGCCCAGCCCGACCGGTCCCAGCGCAGCGAGAGTGGCCTGCGTCTGTTCCTCACCCCGCTGCTGGACCAAGCCGACAGGCGAGCCACCTACGAGCGAGACCTCGCCCACGTCGAGCACGAGCTCACCGCACTCGAGGAGCTACGAAGCGGCATGGAGCCAACGACCGACCCGGAGGTGTTCGCTGCGCAGGTCGAGCTGGGCATCCGGATCAACAGCGTCCTGCGGGACTGGCTGCTCGAACAGATCGAGACCGCCGGCGAGCCCGAAGGAGCCGACCAGTGACGACGAGGACCTACCGGGTGCACGTCAGCGGCCAGTTCGCCGCTCTGACGCCGGCTGTCCGCGCCCAGCTCCTTGCCGAGCAGCCTCACCATGACGTGTTCGGTTCCGCGTTCACGCCACAGGGGACGTTCACCTACGCCCCAAGCCTGACGCGCTTCACCCTGCGGTACCTGCTGGAAGTCTCGGAGGAGTCCGCCGCGGAAGCCGACGAGGCCGCCGCTGTCGAGGGTGAACTGCTGGCATCTGAATACCTCGCGTCCCGGGGTATCACCCACAAACCGTTGACGGTCTCGGCGGTGTGCCTACAGGACGTCAAGGTCAAGCGGCGGCGGTGATGGCCGTCGGCGAGGAGGCGGGCTCCGGGCAGCGAGCGGGCAGTCGCACGCGTAGTGGAAGGCAGGGTCAGCGCCAGCGGTCCCCGGTGCCGTGGACGTAGCTCCGCCACACGTACCGCCACGGGGTGACAGCGATGATGAGGAGGACCAGGGAGCAGCTGACCATGGTGTCGGTCGTGGCTGCATCCATATTGCCGGCGAGGGCCTTGGGCAAAGCGACCAAGGAGAGCCACAGCAGCTTCCAGGCGGTCTCGAACAGCAGCACCGGCAACATCCTGACCGGGTACCGCAGTCCGACGAACGCGAGCAACGACATGGCGGTCAGGAGGGACAGCGTGACCCCCTCGTACAGCGGCATCGTGTGCGCCGCCGACAGGAGGGGCCACTTCACGATGGCCAGCCCGACGCCCATCAGAAGGTAGCCGGCGCGCATCGCATACAGCCGAGTCAGGGACAGATCGGTCGAGGGGCTGCGCCGGGTGGCCTTGGTCGGGCTGGTTGTGCTCGTCGAGGTGGTGAGGGAGGACATGGGAGCTCGCTTCCGCAGTACGGGTCGGTGACTGCCTCCGAGAGTGCTCGTGAGTCTCGGTGCTCACCCCGGCCAGATGGCCGGAATCTGACCTCGGCCCGACAAGACGGCCCGACAAGGTGGCCCAACAAGGTGGCCCGGTCGACTGCCGCCACGTCGGACGAGCGGCAGCCGACCGAAGGTCTCACCGAAGGTTCAGCGGAGCTATTGGCGGCTCAGCCCTGCAGCGGGGTGCGTACGATGGCGATCTCGGAGGTCTCGTCGGCCTCGATCTTGGTGGAACATCTTGTCGAACTGGGCGCCGGTCGCGGCGTCGAGCAAGGACCCCGGCGTGGTTTGCTCCTGGTCCTTCTGTTCCTTGGGCTTACCGGACTGGGCCGCCGGCCTTGGCCGTAGCCAACAACCCGTCGAGAAGCCGATTCGACACGAGCACCCAGCCGCTTCTGCCTTCGGCCACGCTGGGCTCAGGGCGAGCCGCGTTCGGGTCGCCAGCCTCCACCTGATCGAGAAGCGCGCGGAAGTCTGTGATGCGGACCGCCTGTGAATGGGTCTTCTTGTCGGACTCGTCGATCATCAGGCTCTTGAGGTCGCCGTCCTCGGTCTGTTCGCGCAGGTGCTGAATCCACTCGCGGGTA
>JAICWH010000247.1 GCA_025934895.1 Nocardioidaceae bacterium
AGGCTTCGAGCCGGCCGGTCCCCCGTTGCGGGCTCCGCTCGAGCTGGCACGCCACCTGGTGTACGGCGGGGTCGACGCCGCGCGCCCGGCTCGGCATCGACCCCCATGCCGGCTTCGCAGCGGCCGCCGGGCATCTCGGACTCTGGACGGAGAACAGCGCGATCACCTTCGGCAAGCACGGCGCCCCGTTCTACATAGCGGGGCCCTATGATCACGCCCGCGCGGTCATAGGGCCCCTGACTGAGACCGTCGGAGAGGACAACTTCACCTTCGTCCCACCGGTTCAGCCGGCCGGTCTCTCGGCCCAGTGATGCGCGCGCGTCGATCATCACTTGCCGGCGAATCGGCGTAGCAGGCTTTCACTGCAACCGATTCGCGGATCCGTTCACGGAGCTGAGTGCACGGCCTTGACTCTGTGACCGGTCGTTCGATCGACTACCGGGGTACGACGGTGATCGGGCAGCGAACGCCGCGGGCGCGGCTGATCCGCGCATCGGCGGTGACCAGGGGACATCCGAGCGATTCGGCAAGGGCGACATAGCCTGCGTCGTAGGCGGAGATGTTTTCGCGTAGTTGCCACACGCGTTCGAGCAGGCCATGAATTGCATAACGGGTGAGGCCCAGTCGGCGCCACGTATCCAGCGCAGCCCAGCCGTGGTCGGCAGCGATGCGCTGCGAAGCGACCTGACGCCGAAGACCACTGACGACCTCGGAATCGACGAGATGCGGCGCGTGCAGCTGCTCTACTGCCAATGACTCGCGAGCCGGTCCAGCGTTCAGCAGTCCGGACAGGGCGGCCGAGGCGTCGAGCACGATCACCGGGTCGCGCGCTCCTGCTCGACGCCCTCGACGATCACGGCCACGTCAACGTCCAGGTCGGGAAGCTGGCCGACCAGTGCCGGATTGTCAGCTCGGCGCGAGACGTCGGACAGCTCCCGAACGGCGACCGCACCGACCGAGGTGCCGTCACGATCAGCGAGACGCTGGAGCCTGCGGACCACCTCATCGGGCACGTTCCTCAGATACAGGGTCTTCATGTCGCACAATGCTAGCAACTGGCAAGCAGGAACGCGAGGCTCTTCGGAGCGGTGGACGCACCCGATACTGCCCCGTAGAGGGATCCTCAGCCGGGACGTCGCCCTGTACTGGGCGAAGGCGGTGTTCGCGTCGTTGTGTCGGTGTCGTGCCCAACGGTCTGCAGAGAGGAGACAACCAATGCCGGGCCTCAAGACGCAACCAACTCCGGGGCGGTGCGGCGGCTTCTCCGGTCTAGAGTCGGGTCATGGCGTTCGAGGGACACATCGTGGCGACCGATCGGCTTCGGATGCACGTGTGGACCAGCGGGCCAGCGCACGGGCGGCCGCTGCTGCTGGTGCACGGCAACATCACCACCGGCGGGTTCTGGAAGTACGTGGCGGAGGCGTTGCCGGGCGACGTCCGGGTCATCGCGCCCGACATGCGGGCGTTCGGCCGTACCGAGCCGCTGCCGATCGACGCGACGCGAGGCGTG
>JAICWH010000230.1 GCA_025934895.1 Nocardioidaceae bacterium
GCTGCGAGATCCGGCGCAGCCTGGTGGCGGGATTCTGGGGCGCCCAACCCGGCGCCTGCGCGACGGGCGTCGCCACGCCGGTGACCGCAGCAGCCGCCCTGACCATCGGGCAGGCACCTCCACCACTGCCTCAAGTCACCCCGGGCCTGGTGCTCACCGCTTTTCGGGAGATCGGCCTGCCCGCGCTGGAAGCGCGCACGCAGCCCGAGGACAAGACGCTGGTCAACTTCGCGACCATCTTCTACACGGCCCCGCAGCCATTCTCGCGAACGGTCACCCTACTCGGGCGCCAGGTGCAGGTGACCGCAACGCCGTCGGTCTTCATCTGGCACTACGGCGACGGAACCACGGCGACGACGACGACACCCGGCGCGCCCTACCCGGCAAAGGACGTCACCCACGACTACATGGACGCGCACGTCACGGTCCACACCAGTGTCGATGTCACCTACTCCGGACGGTTCCGAGTCGACGGCGGACCGTGGCAGACCATCCCCGGCACGGTTACGATCACCGGACCGACCGCGCCTCTGCGAGTCAGTGAAGCCACTCCTCTGCTCTCGGGCAACCACCAGTAGGCGAAGAAGCGGGCTCGCTCCGCACGAGAACGAACCCGCTCCTCCTTCCCCCTCATGCCGTCGACCCGGGTCGAGGAGGTCGTCGGCACGTCATGCGGCCCGGCGCGGCCGTCGTCCGGACGCGGGCGCGAGCCAGCCGCCCGCGTCAGCTCAGCCCACCGGCACGGCGATCTGCTGACCCACCCGGACGCCTGGACCGCTCATCGCGTTGAGCTCCTCTATCTGGCGCACGGTCTCGCGCACCTTCCCAGGCGCCGCCACGTCGGCGGCGACGTCCCACAACGTGTCGCCCGGGCCCACCTGCACGGTGCGGGTCCGCACCGGGACGCCTGGCTCGCCGCTGGCCGCCGAGTGCGGCCCGAGGAGGGTGAGCAGCGAGAGGACCAGGATGAGGAGCAGGAGGACCGCGACAACGCGTCCTCGACGGGTCAGCCGCAGCGGCCCCGGTCGGGTGCGGCGGGGGTGGACTGAGCGGCTGACGTCCCGCCGGGTGCGGGTGGGTCCGGAGCGGTGAACGGCGACGCTGCTCATGTGGGACCTCCTGGGCGAGGAGCGGTGGGGGTAGTCCGACGAGATGTCCATGACCGACGTTCTACCGAGAGCCTCCGACAGTTTCGGGGGCACTCGTCGAAAGCCTGTTCGATCGAACACCTGTGCGATACTAGAGCACATGTTCGAACTGGACAAGCCCTTGGCACCGTCCCGAACCGGCCCGGCAGCCGGCGCCGCGACGACACGCCCGTTCGAACAGATGTTTGAGCAATCCGGCCGGCGACCACTAGCGTGAGAGGTGACTTCAGCAGGACCCCAGACCCGTGACGGCAGTCGAAGCAGCGACATAACAGCAGCGACATACCAGCCAGCGACATACCAGAGGAGCCATCCATGGCAGCCAAGCGCAAGACAACTGGCAGGTCCGGACCCGGAGTCGCGGAGCTTCCGGACGGCCCGCCGGACTCCACGGGGCTCACGCCGCGCCAGCAGCGGGTGCTCACGGTGATCCGGGACTCCATCGAGCTGCGCGGCTACCCGCCGAGCATGCGGGAGATCGGTGAGCGGGTCGGCCTGACGAGCTCATCGTCGGTGGCGCACCAGCTGCGGGTGCTCGAGGAGAAGGGCTTCCTCAAACGTGACCCCAACCGACCCCGGGCACTGTCCGTCTTCAACCCGGACGAGGCGATGGTCGACGAGACCGGCGTAGGCGACGCGAGGCCGGCCGCCATCTATGTGCCGATGGTCGGCCGGATCGCCGCCGGCGGCCCGATCCTGGCCGAGGAGCGCGTCGAGGAGATCATGCCGTTGCCCAAGAGCCTGGTCGGCGACGGCACGCTCTTCATGCTCGAGGTCGCAGGTGACTCGATGGTGGAGGCGGCGATCTGCAACGGCGACTACGTGGTGGTCCGGCAGCAGCCGAGCGCGGAGAACGGCGAGGTGGTGGCCGCCCTGCTCGACGGGGAGGCGACGGTGAAGACGTTCCTGCGCAAGAACGGGCAGGTCTGGCTGATGCCGCACAACGAGGCCTATGAGCCGATCGACGGCACGCACGCGACCATCCTGGGCAAGGTCACCGCAGTCCTGCGTCGCATGTAGCCGGCCGTTCCGTTCCGCCAGGCGCGGAGCTGCCCCTAATCTGGGGGCCCGTCACCTCACGCAACCGGGGGTTCCGTGCCCGACCGCATGTCCAGCCGCCTGCTCGTCGCCTTCCTCACGGTGCTGATCGGTGGCACGCTCTCGCTCACTCCCGCCTTCGGTGCGGCCCCAGCGAGGTCCGGTGAGTTCACGTCCGTGGACAGGCCCGACCGGCTCCGAGCGCCCTCGTTCGCCCCGCCACCGAGTCCCGCCGCCGCGCTGGCACGCGCCCGGGCCCTGTTCACCAGGTCGGGGAACGAGCGGCGCGCGAGAACCTCGGGACGTGAGGCGACGCTGGTGCTGCGGGACCTGGCCCGGCAGGCAGCCGACCTGCCGACGGCAGCCCAGCGCCAGGCGGCGGCACGCATCCTCGCCCGGCCCACCACTGGTGATGACCCGACCGGAGGTCTGGAACCCAGGTACACCTCCCCCTCGGCCTCCGACTGCGGACCGCACATCTGCGTGCACTGGGTGGAGGACGCCAGTCCCGACTCGGCCAAGGGCAAAGGCAACGACGGCAACCTCTCGACGATCCCGGCCTGGGTGACCACGACGCTGACCACCATGGAGGCGGTCTACCGCAAGGAGGTCTACTCCCTGGGCTACCACGCGCCGTTGCCTGACGGGACCCGCGGAGGGGACGGACGCATCGACGTCTACCTGGCCGACCTCGGCGGCGCCGGGCTCTACGGCTACTGCACCAGCGACCAGCCCGATCGGGGCACCAACCGACGAGTGTTCGCCTACTGCGTCCTGGACAACGACTATGCAGCCTCCCAGTTCGGCACCCGGCACACCAGGGTCGAGAACCTCGAGGTGACGGCCGCGCACGAGTTCTTCCACGCCATCCAGTTCGGCTACGACTGGTCCGAGGACAGCTGGCTGATGGAAGGCACCGCCGCCTGGATGGAGGACGAGGTCTACGACAACGTCAACGAC
>JAICWH010000138.1 GCA_025934895.1 Nocardioidaceae bacterium
CCCGGTCGCGTCGACCAGCGCGTCGACGTACGCCCTCGGGGAGGTGGACCGCATCCCCGCCGAGATCCGCGACCAGCACGCGTTCACGCGGGCGACCGCGCAGGACCCGCTGGCCGCCGTTCCCGCCGCCCGGCTGCTCACCGGCCTGCGTGGCAAGGATGTGCTGTTCGTGTTCGTCGAGAGCTACGGGCGGGTCGCGGTGCAGGGGTCGACCTTCTCGCCCGCGGTCGACGCCGTCCTCGACGCGGGGACCAGACGGCTGTCCGCCCAGGGCTTCGGGGCCCGCAGCGCGTTCCTGACCTCACCGACGTACGGCGGAATCAGCTGGCTCGCGCACTCGACGCTGCAGTCCGGGCTGTGGGTGGACAGCCAGCAGCGCTACGCCGAGCTGATGACCAGCACCCGCCCGACGCTGAGCTCGACGTTCCGGCGAGCCGGCTGGCGCACCGTCAGCGACGTGCCCGCCAACACGCGGCCCTGGCCGCAGGGCCGCTCCTTCTACGGCTATGACCGGCTCTACGACGCCCGCAACGTCGGGTACGCCGGCCCGCGCTTCGGCTACCCGACGATGCCGGACCAGTACACCCTGGACGCCTTCCACCGTCTCGAGCTGGCCCGGCATCCGCGTCGGCCCGTGATGGCGGAGATCGACCTCGTCACCAGCCACGCCCCGTGGTCGCGGACCCCCCGGCTGGTCGACCCGCGCACGGTCGGCGACGGCTCGGTCTTCGACGGGATGCCCGAGCAGGCACCGTCGAAGAGCGTCATCTGGCGCTCGCGCCAGCGCGTCCGGGCGGCCTACGGGCTGTCCGTGCGCTACTCGCTGAACGCGCTCATCTCCTTCGTGCAGACGTACGGCGACAGGCACCTGGTCCTGGTCTTCCTCGGCGACCACCAGCCCGCGACCATCGTCTCGGGCGAGCGCGCCGGCCACGACGTCCCGGTGACCGTGGTCGCGCAGGACCCCGCGGTGCTCGCCCGGATCTCCGGCTGGAACTGGCAGCCGGGCCTGCGGCCGCACCCCGACGCGCCGGTGTGGCGGATGGACGCGTTCCGGGACCGGTTCCTCACCGCCTTCGGCCCCGCCGGTGCGCGGTCCGACCCGGGCAGGCCACACTGAACCGGACGGCGCGTTCCTGCGTCTGTGTGGTGGGAGGCGGAATGGCCGACGACCAGGCAGCTCTGATGCGTGAGCTGCACGACGAGCACGCGACCGCGCTGTGGCACCACTGCCTGCGGCTGACCGGGTGGGATCGCGCCCACGCGGAGGACCTCGTTCAGGAGACGCTGCTGCGTGCCTGGCGGCACCGCTCGATCCTGGACAGCCCGCCGGCCGCCGTCCGCGCCTGGCTCTACACGGTCTCTCGCAACATCGCGGTCGACGAGTGGCGCAGCCGCCGGTCCCGCAGCGAGCTCACCGTCGCAGACGTGCCCGAGCGCGACGACCCGGTCGACCGAACCGACCAGCTGCTGCAGTCCTGGGTGGTCGCCGAGGCGGTGACCAAGCTGTCGCCCGAGCACCGCGCGGTGCTGCGCGAGTGCTACTACCGTGGGCGGCCGGTGGCCGAGGCGGCGCGGGTGCTGGGAATCCCGGAGGGCACGGTGAAGTCGCGCACGCACTACGCGTTGCGGGCCCTGCGGCTCGCGCTCGAGGAGATGGGGGTCAGCGCATGACCTGTGACCTCCACGACCGCGACGGGGCCTACGTCCTCGGCGCCCTCTCGCCTGCCGAGCGGCTCGAGTTCGAGCAGCACCTCACCGACTGTGCCGACTGTGCCCGGTCGGTCCGTGAGCTGGCCGGCCTGCCCGGGCTGCTCGCCCGGCTCGACCCGGCCGTTCTCGACGAGCCGGCTCGGGACGACCCGCTGCCCGAGACGGTGCTGCCCGCTCTGCTGCACGCCGTACGCCGGACGCGGCGGCGCCGCGTGCTGATGGCGGCCGGGGCCGCAGCCGCGGGTCTGACCGCCGTCGTGGTGATCCCCCTGACGCTCACCGGGTCCGACGCCGGCCGCACCCCGAGCACCGCACCGCCGGTGGGCGGCGTGGTCCGAGCGATGGCTCCTGTCGGTGGCGCGCCCGTGCGTGCCACGGTGGTCCTCACCTCGGTGGCGTGGGGCACCCGGCTGGACCTGGCCTGCACCTACGGGGAGGCGGGGGAGCGGTACCACCTGCCGCCCAGCGTGACCTACGGGCTGTTCGTGCGGACCCGGGACGGCCGGACCGAGCAGGTCGGCACCTGGCGGTCGCTGGAGGGACGCACCATGGAGGTGACCGCAGCGACCGCGGCGCCGCGTCAGGACATCGCGTCAGTGGAGGTGCGCACGGCGAAGGGGCGCCCGGTGCTCGAGCTGACCGGCTGAGACCAGCGGGTTGTCCTTGCTCAGAGCCACCGCTCCGGTGACGATCGCCACCACCTCGGCGACGGCCGCCGTCCAGACGTAGCCTCCGGTCCACTGGTCGTGGACGCCGAAGAGCCCCACCGTCGTCGCGATGGTGAACGCGCCGAGGGTGGACAGCCCGAACCCGATGGCCAGCAGCGGTGGGATCCAGTGTCCCCACCCGAGCAGCAGGGCGGCGATCACGACGCCTCCTGCCGCGTTCAGCAAGAAGGCGGGGCCGACGGACTGGTGCCGCACCCCGTCGAACCACATGATCAAGTGCACCGCGGCCGAGACCAGCACCGCCACCGCAGCAAGGGTCCGCATCCACATGAGATTCTCCGATCGTCGAACCACGGCTCCGGCGCACCCGGAGCCCTCATGAAGGAGACGGTGCCGCGGCCGGGGTGGTTCAGGGACGCGATGCCAGCTGCCGGACCTCGTCGAGGCTCAGCGACCGGTCATAGATCCGCACGTCGTCCAGCCGGCCGTCCCAGAAGGCCTCGAGCAGGCCCTTCGTGGGGTTGTTCTTGGCGCCGACCGCCAGCGGCTCACCGCTCGCACAGGTGCGGCCCGAGACGCGCTTGGCGCCGACGGCTCGTCCGTTGACGTAGACGCGCAGCCAGGTGCCGTCGTACGTCGAGGCGACCTGCGCCCAGCGTGCCACCGGGACGGCGCGGGTGCTGTCGAGGAACTGCCACACGCCCGGTCCCGAACAGCCCCCGTAGAAGCCGCCCACCCGGACCAGGCCGTTCGTCCGGATGTTCAACCAGTACGCGCCGGCCTTCTCCAGGACCTCCCAGCGTCCGAGGGTGCGGTCGTTCTCGATGCCGGTGTAGCGCACCCACGCAGACAGGGTGTAGCGGTCCACGTCCAGCACGGGGGACAGGGGCACGTCGACGTACTGGTGCTGGGAGCCGGTGAGCTGGAGCGCCTTTCCGTAGCCCTGCAGGCTGGGGACCAGGCTCGGCGCCCCCGCCGCGGCGACCACGTGCCCATCGAGCGAGCTGCCCGAGTCGTCCACGACGGTCCCTTGCGTCAGCGTCTCCATCGGGTAGTGGAGGACCAGGCCGCCGGACGGCGCGGGCGGCCCGACCGCGTCGCCCCGCCCCGCACCCGCGACCGCGGCCAGCGTCAGGACGGCTGTCGCAGCGACGAGGGAGACCAGGTGCGATCGCATACCGGCTCCCCTCCGACGTGATCCCTCACTGTACGCCGACCCGCAACCGCTGCCGGCTGCAGCGCATCTAGGGTCGTCGGTGTGAGCGAGCTTCCCGTCCTCGAGCCCGACGACCAGCGGATCCTCGGCAGTCTGATGGAGAAGCAGACGACGGTGCCGGCGTCGTACCCGCTCACCGCGACGGCGTTGCGGGCCGCCTGCAACCAGACCAGCAACCGGGACCCCGTCGTCGACCTCGACCAGCCGACCGTCGAGCGGACCGCGCGCTCGCTCAAGGAGCGCGGGCTGCTGCGGATCGTGTGGTCCGACACGGGGCGGCGGACCTTGAAGTACCACCAGACCCTGGACGAGCGGCTCGGGCTCGAGCCCGACGAGCGGGCGATCCTGACCGTGCTGCTGCTCCGAGGTCCGCAGGCACCGGGGGAGCTGCGCACCCGCACCGAGCGGATGCACGCGTTCACCGATCCCGCCGAGGTGGAGGCGTGCCTGTCCCGGATGGCGGGTCGTCGCGAGCCGCTGGTGCGCCAGCTCGAACGGCGACCCGGCCAGCGGGACAGGCGCTGGGTCCATCTGCTCGGCCCGCTCCCGCAGGCGGGCGCGTCGGTCGCCGCACCGGCGGTCGACCGGGACGCCGTGATCGTCAGTGGCCCGGAGCTCCGCGACGCCCGGGTGCGCTCGTCGTACGACGCCGTCGCCGAGGCCTATGCCGACCACCTCGTCGAGGAGCTGCGCGACCTGCCGTTCGAGAGGTGGCTGCTGGACCGGGTGGTGGGGCACGCAGCCGGCCGACCGGTCGTCGAGGTCGGAGCGGGCCCGGGGCACGTGACGGCCTATCTGGCCGAGAGTGGCGCCGACGCGACGGGGATCGACTTGTCGGCTGGGATGGTCGAGGAGGCCCGGCGGCGCTTCCCGGCCGGCAGCTACCAGGTCGGCGACCTGCGGCGGCTGACCCGTCCCCCGGCCAGCTCCGGGTGGGCCGCCGTCCTGGGCTGGTACTCGCTGATCCACCTGGCCGCGTCGGAGCTCGCCGACGCCGTCGCCGCCCTGGCTCGTCCGCTCGTCCCCGGCGGCTGGCTGGTCCTGGGCCTGCACGCCGGCGCCGAGGTCCGGCACCTGAGCCGCTGGTTCGACCACGAGGTCGACCTCGACGTCGTGCTCCACGACCCGGCCTCCGTGGTCGGGGTCGTCGAGGCTGCCGGTCTCGTGGACCTCGAGTGGTACCTGCGTGGTCCGCTCACCGCCAGGGGGGAGACGACGCAGCGGCTGTACGTCCTCGCTCGCCGGGCGGCCTAGCCGCCCTCGTCAGCTGCGCATCCGACGGCCGGCTGGGTCGAACAGGCACTCGTCGAGCCTGGTCGCCGCACGCCGGTCACCGAGCACCTCGACCTCGAACCCGGTCTCTGCAGCCGCCAGCTCGGCAGGGACGTATCCCAGTGCCACCGACGCTCGCGAGGGATGCGCGTAGCCACCGGAAGTGACCCGACCGACCACCTGGCCGTCGTGCCAGATCGGTTCGTCACCGATGACGTCCGCGGCCTCCGGCCCGTCGGGTACGTCGACCGTGAACGTCACCAGCCGGCGTACCGGTCCCCTCTCGCGCAGCGCCAGCAGCGCACCACGCCCGACGAAGTCGCCCTTGTCCGGCTTCACGAACGCCCCGAGCCCGGCCTCGAAGGGGTCGTAGGACGGCCGGAACTCGGTGGCCCAGGACCCGAAGGACTTCTCCAGGCGCAGCGAGTTCAGTGCGTGCGCCCCGAACAGCCGGATGCCGTGCCGCCTGCCGGCCGCCATCAGCTCGTCGAACAGGCGGGCCTGGTAGGCCGGCTCGACCCACAGCTCGTAGCCGAGGTCGCCGGTGAAGGTGATCCGTCCGACCAGGGCCGGCACCATGGCGACGTCGAGGTGGCGGACGTCGAGGAACCCGAACGCCTCCCTCGACACGTCGGCAGTCGTGAGCTCGGCCAGCAGGTCCCGGGAGGCCGGCCCGGCGATCGACAGGCCGGTCAGGTCCGGCCCGACGGCCCGGTAGCGCACCGAGCCGTCGTCCGGCAGCTGCGCGTCGAACCACCGCTGGTGGTAGCGCTCGGCAGCGCCGGTGCCGAACACCATGAACCGTTCCGGACCGTCGGTGACCGAGCTGGGCGGCAGCGCCGCGACGGTGAAGTCGCCGATCAACCGGCCGTGCTCGTCGAGCATCGGCGAGAGCGCCATCCTCCCGGTGCGCGGGACCCGGTTGGCGAGGAGGCGGTCCAGGAGGACGCGCGCACCGGGCCCGGTGAACTCGTACTTCGCGAAGTTGGTGGTCTCGATCATCCCGACCCCTTCCCGGACCGCCCGGCTCTCCTCCGCGACCGCCGTCCAGGCGTTGGACCGCCGAAGGGTCGGGGTCTCGAGCCGCGGCCGTCCCGGCGTGACGTCGGCATCGCGCTGGAACCACAGCGCGTGCTCCAGGGCGTACGACACCCCCCACACGGCGTTGGCGGCGTCGAGGCGGTCGTGGACCGGGGACATCCGCAGCGGCCGCGCGGCGGGCAGCTGCTCGTTGGGGTAGGCGATCCGGAACCGGCGACCGTAGTTCTCCCGGACCTTGACGTTCGTGTAGGACGGGGTCGCCCAGTCCCCGAAGCGGGCGACGTCCATGCCCCACACGTCGAAGCCGGGGTCCCCGTGGGTGATCCAGCCGGCAAGGGCCAGACCGACACCACCGCCCTGGCTGAGGCCGGCCATCACCCCGCAGGCGACCCAGTGCCCGCGCTGCCCGCGGACCGGACCGACCAGGGGGTTGCCGTCCGGCGCGAAGGTGAACGGCCCGTTGACCACGGACTTGATGCCCACGTCGTGGAAGACCGGGAAGTGGTCGAACGCGACGGCGAGGTTCTCCGAGATCCGGTCCAGGTCCGGGGTCAGCAGCTGGTGCCCGAACTCCCAGGGCGTCACCTGCGGTGACCAGGGCACGCCGTGCCGCTCGTAGGTGCCCAGGAGCAGGCCGGGTCCCTCCTTGCGCATGTAGACCTCGCCGCCGAAGTCCATGGCGTGGAACAGCGGGGCGCCCTCGAGCTCGGGCACCGCCTCGGTCACGAGGTACATGTGCTCCATCGCGAGCACCGGCAGCTCGATGCCGCACATCCGCCCGACCTCGCGGGCCCACAGCCCGCCGGCGTTGACGAAGTGGTCGCACTCGATCGAGCCGTTCTCACCACAGTCGAGCCGCCAGCGTCCGTCGCGGAGCTGGTGGACCGCCTCGACGCGGGTGTGCTGGACGACCTCCGCACCGCCGAGCTGCGCGGCCTTCGCGAACGCCCGGGTCACGCCGGACGGGTCGACGTTCCCCTCGACGGGGTCGAACATGGCGCCGACGAAGTGCTTCTCCTCCATGACCGGCAGGAACTTCTTCGCCTCCTCGACGCTGATCAGCTCGGTCTCCAGGCCGAGGTAGCGGTTGCGGGCGTGAGCGAGGCGCAGCCAGTCCATCCGCTCCTCGGTGTCGGCCAGCAGCAGCCCACCGGTGAGGTGGATGCCGCAGTCGACGCCGGAGATGCGCTGGATCTCGTCGTACAGCTCGACGGTGTACTTCTGCAACGCGACGACCGTCGGGTCGCCGTTCAGCGTGTGCATCCCACCGGCGGCGTGCCAGGTCGAGCCGGACGTCAGCTCACTGCGCTCGAGCAGCACGGCGTCGGTGACCCCTGCCTTGGTGAGGTGGTAGAGCACACTGGCGCCGACCACCCCGCCACCGATCACGACGACCTGCGCGGATGTCCTCAACTCGCTGCTCCTGTGCCTAGAAGTCGGTCTTCACGCCGCCCTCGGCCACCCGGCGGGCGACGAAGTCGTCGAGCTCCGCGGCAGCCTCGGCAGCCATGGCCGGTGGCTGGTAGGCCTCCAGCAGCTCCCGGACCAGGCGCGACGCGTGGTCGGTGGCGGTGGGGCTGCCGGCCAGCTCCCACGACTCGAAGTTGCGCCAGTCGGAGACCATCGGCGCGAAGAACGCGTCCCGGAACCGAGCCTGGGTGTGCTCGATGCCGAAGAAGTGCCCCCCGGGGCCGACCTCCGCGATCGCCTCGACGGCCAGGCTGGCGTCGTCGACGATGATCGGGTCCAGGAACGCGGTGACCATCTGCAGCAGGTCGGCGTCGATGACCATCTTCTCGTACGACGCCCGCAGGCCGCCCTCCATCCAGCCGGCACCGTGCATCACCAGGTTGGCACCGCCCATCACCGCGCCCCACAACGAGAACACGCTCTCGTAGGCGGACTGGCTGTCCACGGCGTTGGCGGCGCAGACGTTGGAGGACCGGTAGGGCACCCCGACCCGGCGGGCCAGCTGGCCGCCGACCAGGGCGGCCTTCATGAACTCCGGGGTGCCGAACGCGGGCGAGCCGGACCGCATGTCGACGTTCGAGGTGAAGCCGCCGTACATCACCGGGGAGCCGGGTCGCACGAGCTGGGTGAACGCGATGCCGGCGAGTGCCTCGGCGTGCTGCTGCACCAAGGCGCCGGCCACCGTGACGGGGGCCATCGCACCCGCCAGCGTGAACGGCGTGATGACGACCACCTGGTTGCGCGAGGAGTACTGCAGGACGCCCTCGAGCATCGGCTGGTCGTAGCGCAGCGGTGAGCTCGCGTTGATGACGGTGTGGATCGACGGCTGCTGCTCCAGCGTCGCGTCGTCGACCTGCCGGGCGATGCGCACCATCTCCAGGCAGTCGATGTTGCGCTGCGCGCCCAGGCTGTAGGCGTGCGGCACCTTGTCGGTCAGGGTCAGCAGCGCCTTCGTGGCCACCAGGTGCCGGACCGATGCGTGGATGTCGGTCGGCTCGACCGGGTATCCGCCATGCAGGTGGACGGCGTTCAGGCTCTGGCTGAGCCGGAGCAGGTTCTCGAAGTCCGCCTGGTTGCCCTCGCGTCGTCCTCGCGCCTGGTCACCGACGTACGGCGCACTGGCGACCGCCGCGAAGGCCACCGATCTCCCGCCGATGTGCACGTCGTGGGCCGGGTTGCGGGCGTGCATCGTGAAGTCGTCCGGGGCCTGGGACACCAGACCGGCGACGAGGGCGGGGTCCAGGCGCACCCGTTCCCCGTCGACGTCCGCACCGGCCGCAGCCCACAGCTCGCGGGCCCGGGGGTGCAGGAAGTCCATGCCGGTCTCCTGCAGGACTCGGGAGGACGCGTCCACGATGGCCTCGAGCTGGTCCTCGGAGACCGCCCGAACGGGCTCGATCATCCGGGTCGGCTGCCGCCACGGCGGCTGCGCCGGGCCGGTCGTGCCGGACCGCTCGCGACGGCGCCCCCGCGGAGCGCGGCCGCCGGTTGCCGCGGTCTCGGAGGGAGGAGGGGCGTCGGCGGTCATGTCAGGCTCCGGTTCTCTGCGTGGCTGTGGTGAGGGCGTCCTCGGTGGAGCGCCATCGCGACGAGCGGGTCCCGGCGCGCCAGGCCCAGGCTCGGGAGATGCGCGCGGCCCGGTCGACGAGGGTTTCCTCGATGACCGACCTGGTCTCCGGACGCGGGAACCGGTACGACGGTCCGTAGGCGTAGACCGTCGCGATGCCGCGGCCGTCCTCGTTGCAGATCGGGACGGCCGCACTGGTGAGGCCCTCGACGTAGTCACCCACGCTCCACCAGACGCCGGAGGCCGGTCGGTCGGCGATGCGCTCGGCCAGGTCGGGCACCTCGGGATGCTCCCTCACGAAGGTGGCGATCTCCTCCGGGGTCCAGGTCGCCACCAGTGCGTGCCCCGAGGCGCCCTGCTGCAACGGCCACCGGGTGCCCTCCCAGTTCTCCGCCTGCACGGGACGCGGAGTGTCCACCTGGGCGATGGTCACGCATTCCTGCCCGGCCAGCACGGACAGGCCCACCGCCTCGTCGAGCGTGGTCGCCAGCTCCTCCAGGTACGGCAGGGCGATGTCGCGCCGGCTGGGCTCGCCGTGCTCGGGCACCGCGAGCACCGCGACGGTGGGACCGATCCGGTACACGCCGTCGGC
>JAICWH010000151.1 GCA_025934895.1 Nocardioidaceae bacterium
CAGGAGGCTCCTGGCTCACCCCGATCCTGAACCCGGAGATGCAGGTACGTCGGCCGAAGTCGTCCATGTGCACTCGTAGCGTCGTGAGTTGCCGCTGGGTGTTATCAGGCTCGCGTTGCCACTGCGGGCTGCAGGACGGCGGCGCTGGCGTGCATCCGGCGCCGCTGCATGATGCCGACCCGGGCGAGGACTTCGGCGAACGCCATGAGGACCAGCGCCGTGGTCCACGCTTGGCCGCTGGTGATCGAGTGCTGGGCCGAAAACCGACCGATCGCGCGGTCACCGTCGACGGTGTTGGCGTACAACGCGAACGCGAACCGGAACCCCATGCCAGCAACCCAGGTCGCCGCAGCCAGAGCACCCGCGCGCGCCAGGACGCGGTCGCCGTCGCGCCACACTCGCGTCGCCAAGCCACTCCACGACCCGAGGACGACGCCGGCGAGAGTGAACACCACCATCAACAGCATGTCGTTGCCGGCGACACCGAACCGATGCAGGTAGTGCTGTCCGGCGTACACGATGATCGCCAGCGGCAGGATCACCGCCCCGGCAGTCAGCTCGCGAGGACGCACCTGCCAGAAGATGACCAGGATGAGGGCGATGTCGACGATGTAGTCGGTGGCGCTCATGGTGAGCCTCCTTACCTTACAGGTCTCGAATGAGAGTCGACTGGCACCGCCAGGCTCCCGTGGCTGGGATACCCGTCAGTGCGTGGTGATCGTCGGCCGCGGCGCGATCCGAACTCGGAGTTTCGGGCACGACCTCGACGCAGGTACCACTCCACGACGAGCACATTGGGAACCCAGGCCAGCCACGCGACACTGACGTAGGCGGTGTGGAACAGATCATGGAAGTGGTCGTGATACACGCTGTGCAGGAGCGGGAGCTGCACCAACAACAACGTGATCAACCAGAGCCGCAGGGTGACCGCGGCGAAGGTGGCCGCGAAGCACCGGATCATCCAGTCCTGATGGTCTCGATAGCGTCCTGAGCGGGCAGCCAGGAAGCCGGCGACCGCGGTGAACAACCACACCACGTCGAGCAGGGCGAAACCCAACGAAGCAAGCGGCCCCGCCGTCGACAACCACGCGTCCACCATCCCGGTGAGACTGGCCGGCATCACACCAGCGAAGAGGAAGACCCTGCCGAGGTAGCGGTGCACCCGCGGCAGACGCCGTACCCGGCGCACGAACTGCCATGGGCCCACCAGCAGGGCAATCCCTCCGGTCAGTGCGTGAACGACCAGGAGTGGGAAGTGCCACGGCACGTGCGCCCGGAGCCCGACCTTCTCCCGCGCGATGCTCGGGTCCAGCAGCAGGTACGGCACCGACGCGTACAGCACGATGAGCATCGACAGCACCACGATCACGACGACCCGTCCCCGGCGTCGACGTGTCGCCGGAACACGCGACATCGCCGCGACGATCTCATCCCGGCGGTCTCTGCGATTGGCTTCCGACCCCGATGCCTGTAGCGAATCGGCTGCAGTCATCCCCGCCTCCTCGAGGAACCGGTCGGTACCACGGCTCGATCCGGAACGCTGACCACGGGCCGCCCCGAGAGCTGCGGGATATCCCGCTTGATGCTTGAAGTCGCCGACATCAAGCTGCCTCGCAATCCCCCCGAAGTGGTGCCTTACAGTACGGCTTGGCTCACCGCAGCGGCATCGTCACACCGGCTCTTCCGACCTTCAAGACTTCGCACCCGACAGCGGTCGAAAATGGACCCAAGAGACCAATCTGGAATCACCCGGGCCGCACCAGGGCCTGACCCGGATTGACTATGCCGCAGGCGGTGGCTCGATACGGAAGTTCATCGGGGGATCTCCCGAGGTCCGTCCGAACTCACCCGTGCCACCGACAGGATCTTGTCGTTGCGGGCTGCGGCCGGAGGCACCACCAACGGGTCGTGATCGGACCAAAGGACGGCGACGATGTCGTCTGTGTCGCCCATGACGTACGGCATCGGAACCGTCGGAGGCTGGAAGCCAGCATTGTCCCACGACGGAAGGGCTCGTGGGCGAAGTCCCGACGGCAGGCCTGTCCGACCCCTGCCGCCGTTGTGTGTCCGAAGTTGGAGCCGCCCCGATTGGCGGATGTCGAGTCAGGCCCTGTCCCTGATGTGCACCCTGCCCAAAGGCACCAGGGCCAGTAACCACAAGACCGGAGTCCGCCGCTTCCTTGGAGCTACGTCTGGCCAGGGCCGAGAAGGGACAATGGGCCACGCCGAGCCTGTGCACTGATGACGCTGTTTCCTTGCGCGTATGTCGACATGCTCATCTTGCGCTCGATCTACGGTGGTACGGGCATCGTGGGTCAGCGGCTGAACAGTTGGTCGAGGACGGCCGATGTCATCCATGCCTCCACCTCGTGGCGTGTCCATCCCATGTCCCTCGGCAGTCGAGCGGGTGTCCCGACAGGACACCCGTCAGCGATACCGTGGCGACGGTGAGCGCACGCGGGTCGATCTGGCGGCAGCCCGGCATGCCCGCTTTGGCCGTGATGACATGTGCAGGGTTCTCCGGTTACGCGCTGCTGCTCACGGTTGCTCCCCTGTGGGCCGTCAGCGGCGGTGCGAGTACAGCCGGTGCCGGGCTCGTGAACGGTGTGCTGCTGCTGTTCACGGTGCTCACGCAGCTGCTGGTCCCGCGCGCCTTGCGCACCTTCGGGTGGGGGCCGGTGCTGGTCATGGGCCTGGTGCTGCTGGGCGTCCCGGGTGCGCTGTACTCGGTCAGCGACGTCCTCGGCGTCGTCCTTGCACTGTCGGCGGTCCGAGGCATCGGGTTCGGTGTCCTGACGGTCACCGGCAGCGCAGCTGTTGCGGCACTGGTTGGGCAGCGACGCCGTGGGGAGGCGATTGGGGCCTACGGTCTGGCTGTCGCGGCGCCGAACCTCGTGCTCCTGCCCTGCGGACCGTGGATCGCTGAGAGCCTCGGCTATTGGGCCGTGTTCACCCTCAGCGCCCTGCCCCTGGCCGGCATCCCGGCGGTATTCCGGCTGGCGTCGGCAGTGCGCCGCAGCGGCCCGGACCTCAACCGGGGCACGGTTGCGGCGCGCGACCCCGGCGACCCGGAGTCCTGCGCCTACCGGCGGCTGCTGCGACCGATGCTGCTGCTTCTGGTGGTGACGTTGGCGGGCGGGGCGGTTATCACGTTCACGCCCCAGATGGTCGACAGCGCTCTGGTGGCGGCGGTCGGCCTGTTCCTGATGGGGCTGTCAGCGGCACTCAGCCGATGGCGGGCCGGGGTCCTCGCGGACCATCATGGCCCCCAGCGATTCATCGTGCCATTGGTGCCGCTCACGGGGGTGGGGATGGCGCTCGTCTCGTGGTCGGTCGCGGACTCCGACGGCGTCCGCGTGGGGTCGTTCCTGACTGCCATGGTCTTGGTCGGTGTGTGCTATGGGGCGTTGCAGAACCTGACGCTCCTCGTCTCCTTCGCCGCCGTCTCGCGGCGGCACCACAACCTCGCCAGCGCGGTGTGGAACGTTGGCTTCGACGCGGGAACCGCGCTGGGCTCCGTGGCCGTCGGGGCGATCGCCGAGCTCACCTCCTTCGCGACCGCCTTCCTGCTCGCAGGGATGGTCGCCGTGGCGACGCTCCCGCTGGCGTTGCGCCCGCCCACCGTCGCTGCGGACCCCCCGGAGCCTCCCCGAACCGTCGGCTGAGCGGACCGGCCGACCGGCGAAGGCGACGGCGACACCGATGATTCGGGCAGCCGATGGAGTGGGTTTGTCATGGCCGATGTCTTCAAGAAGCTCCAGACAGTGGTCGTTCCCGTTGGGACCAGGACCGGGCCAGGCGCTGCTCGACGGTCTCGGCTTCACATGAGTCTTGGGTTGAACCCCGCCTCCGTGAGGCTTGCGGATCCGTGCCGGCCCTGCTTGGGTGGCCAGCCCAACGTCTTGGGCGAACGATGCCGGCGGGTGGAGGAGCGGCGTCGAGAAGCCATAGTAGGCGCCGGCCGACCGGGTCACCCCGGTCACCTCGACAGATACGTCGTGGCACTCGGACCCGGCGAAGATCGACTGTAGGAACGCCTGCGCCATCAGCACCGTCGAGGCGCCGTGACCCCAGCCGACGACCCCGACACCCTCCTCACCCTGGAGGCGTTCGATGACGCGGCGGCCGGCGAGGCTCACGTCAACTCGGGCCACTTCCAGCAGTATCTCGTCAACAACCAGACCAAGCCGCTCGTCGCCGAAGTTCCAGACATCACCTACATCGACGTCCCGGATCAGGAAGGTTGGGACAAGATGGCGGAATTCTGAGCGTTCGCACGACCTCGAGGGGGCGCCACGGGCCAGCCAGCAGGACACCACGGCCGCGAAGCTGAGAAGCACCCCAATGCCATGATGGAGGGAAGCCGCTCGACCGGTCGCCGCGAAAGACACGGTCCCCGTCCCACGCCTGGGTTCCGAAGACGACACGCCCCAGGGTGACCGGGTGCCCCTCAAGGGTCACGGGGTCCGGCCCGGCGACGTGGACTTCCCCCGTGCCAACGTCTCAGGTTCGCGTTGCGCCAGGAACGCGGTCACGCGAGGCAGCGAGCAAGATGCGGCCTGAGCGGGCGTCTGCCAGACCTGGGCCCGCTTGAGAAGCAAGCCGGCCAGCCCGATGCACGCCCCCATCGTCGCGACCAGCAGGTTGTCCGGGCCGGAGCCGACCAGCTCACCGATCTCCCGGTGAGCGCAACCTGCAACCGGTCGACACCCGAGTAGCCCTTCACACCCGGGAATGCCTCGGGCTCAGGGAACGGGATGGATGAAAGGGGTGGGCTCGGTCTTCAGCCGATGTGGGGCGATCGATGCACATGCAGGTTGCCCTCATCGGCGTGAGGCCTAGGAGCTGGCTGGGCTGGAGCGCCTGCCGGTCAGGACGAGGGGGCCGAGTCCGATCACGAGGAGAACGTTGACGGTGACGGCCAGCCACGCCATGTTGCCGATGTGTGCGATCGGCCAGCCCACGGCAGCCAGAGCCTCCGCGGTCGAGCTCGATCGATGCGCGGCCTTCGCAGCATGATGGCACCGAGCAGCAGGGCCAGGGGAAGAAGAGTCCGAGCAGCTCGATGATCACACCGGGTCCGGAGGTGTCGACGAGGTCGACGCCGCCGAGGGCGACGTGGATCGTGTTGAAGCAATGGCGACGTTCGCGGCGGTGCCGAGACGGCGCTGCGGAGCATGGCCGCGGCGAGGCGCCCCCGGGACCAGGCCGCGAAGCGCAGCAGGACGAAGCCGTAGGCCGCGGCGCCCAGGACGTGCACTCCTCCGGCGTCCGCATCGTCCCGGCCGCGGACGGCGTACATGCTGTCGGCCAGCAGATAGTCCAGCGGAGCGACGGCCAGCGAACCGGTCAGCCTGCTGCCGCTGTCGCAGTACATGGACGTCAAGACCATGAACCCACGTGAGAAGCGTCTTCGACAGGCCGGGGCTGCGAGTCGACGACAGGGAGCACCGACGTGTGCTTGCTGTCATCGCCCTACTCCGCCCCTGAAGGCTGGGCCGAAGCGCGTCCTGGCACCGCGTTCCGGGCTGGCTGCGCGGCGTCGACCGACCATGACGCATCATGACGATGCGATGACTTCGGTGCGCTTCGCTGGTCGATACCAGGAAACCCGATCGCGGACTGAAGGAGCACACCATGGGGCAGGTCATCGCCAATGCGTCGATGTCGCTGGATGGTTACATCGCCAAGCTCGACAACACGATCGGTCGGCTCTTCGAGTGGTTGCAGAACGGCGAGGTCGAGGTCCGCACCGTCGACGACCGCATCACCTTGCACATGAGCCGGTCCAGCGCAGAGTACTGGCGCACGTGGGTTGACGGGCTGGGTGCGTTGGTGTGTGGCCGCACGCTGTTCGACTTCACAGACGGATGGGGCGGGATGCATACCATCGGAGTGCCTGTGGTGGTGGTGACCCATCGGATCCCGACAGGCTGGATCGAGGCTCACCCGGACGCTCCGTTCCACTTCGTGACCGACGGCGTGGAGGCTGGGGTGGCAAAGGCACAGGAGATCGCCGGCGAACGAACCGTGGCGGTGACGGCCGGCACCATTGCGCGGCAGTGCCTCGAGCTCGGCCTGCTCGATGCGGTCGCCGTCGATCTGGTGCCTGTGGTCATGGGCCAGGGTCGCCCTTTTTTCGGGGAGTTGACGACAGACGATGCCCCTCTGGGCGACCCGATCACATGCATCCAAGGCGACCGCGTCACCCACCTGGTGTTCCCTGTGGCCACGTCAGGGACGCAGTCGTCGGAGCGGCAAGGATGAGGACGCTGCACGTCGGGCTCCGCGTAGAGGACCTCGATCGTTCGCTCGAGTTCTACGAGAACCTGGGATACGACGTGGTCGGTACGGTGCCCGAGACGGAGTTCGGCACGCTGACGATGCTGAAGCTGCCGAGGGATCCGTTCGTCAGCCTCGAGCTCGTCCACGAGCCCGGTGTGGGGATGATCAGCCCGGGGGGTCTCAACCACCTCGTCATCGAGGTGGACGCCTTGCACGATACGGTCGCTCGCCTCGGTCAGCTCGGAATCGAAGCCGACGAGCCCACCTCGCCGAGCGGCTCCGAGGACTTCTGGACGACCTGGCTGACTGATCCCGACGGCTACCGGATCGAGCTCGTCCAATGGCCTCCAGGTCATGGCAACGGCCTGACATGCGCTGACTTCGCAGAGCAGTCACCGCCAGCGGCGAAAGGGCGACAGGCGCACCTCGATACCGAGATGAGCCCGAGCGCCGAGGTCCGCGGGCCGTCGGGGGTCAGCCCACCCAGGCCATCGACGTTGAGCGCCATGAGCCCGCTGGCTCGCAGGATGTTCGACCTCGTCGAGCCGATCGGGGTCATTCCCTACTCGGCCGACGAACCCAACGACGCGATGTTCGCCCTGGGGTTCACCAACTACTGGGATACCTACTTCGCTGGCCGGGCGGCCCCGCTCGGCAGCTCTGTGCCCGCCGGCGTCGTCCACGCGCTCTTCTACAACTTCGGCCCGGGTGAGGTGGCCCGCCACATTCCCAAGGTCTGGAGCACGACCACACCTGAGGCGGCAATCGCCGCCCGCCAACAGGGCTGCGTCAACGCACTGCGCCGGATCCTCGGCAAGCTCCTTGACACGCCAGACTCCATGCGAGCCGTCGAGCTGCTCACCAAGGCAGCGACCAGCGCCCCCCTCGAAGGCCGCCCCATGTACGCCGCGCTGCGGGCACTTCCCCTCCCACAGGAGCCGGTGGCTCGCCTCTTCCACGCCGCCTCACTGCTGCGCGAGCACCGAGGCGACGGGCACATCACCGCCCTCATGGCTGAGGGCATCGGCGGCCTCGAGGCCCACGTCCTGCTCGCCCTCGACCTGGGAATCCCGGCTCCGACGTTCGGCCGAATCCACCACCTCCCCTCCGCGCTGCTGACCGACCTGATCAACGCCATGAAGGCCCGGGGACTCATCACAGACGAGAAGACGTTCGCCCCCGCCGGCCGACAGGTCAAGAACCGCGTCGAGACGCTGACCGACGAACTCGCCGTCGTGCCGTACGAGATCCTCGAAACAGCCGAGCTCGACGAGCTGATCGCCGCCCTGCAACCACTCGCGGAGAAACTCATCGCCGCTCAGGACTAGGGGTCAACCGCCCGGGACTTTGACCCGCCGTCGGCCCCACGCGTGGGGACGGACCACTAGAGTCCACACGACCGCTCGCAAAGTCGCAAATCACTCAGGAGGTTCGCTGTGCCGGACACCACGTGCCACATGTCGATCTCGCTGGACGGCTTCGTCGCCGGACCGGATCAGAGCCGAGAGGACCCTCTGGGGAAGCGGGGGCGGGAGCTGCACGGCTGGCACATCGGCGACCCGCGGGCCAACGAGGCCGACAAGATCGCCAGCGGTTGGCTCATGCGCCCCAGGGGCGCGTATGTGATGGGTCGGAACATGTTCGGCCCGATCCGCGGGAGCTGGGACGAGCAATGGACCGGCTGGTGGGGCCCCGAACCGCCGTATCATGCGCCGGTCTTCGTGCTGACGTACCACCGCCATGATCCGATCCAGATGGACGGGGGGACGACCTTCCACTTCGTGACTGAGGGGTTCGACGCGGCCTACACCGCAGCGTGTGACGCTGCCGGCGAGAGCGGTGTGGACATCGCCGGTGGGGCCTCGACGGTGCGACAGGCGTTGATCGCCGGCGTCATCGACGAGCTCACTCTCGACATCGTGCCCGTCCTGCTCGGTTCGGGCGAGCGCATCTTCGACG
>JAICWH010000142.1 GCA_025934895.1 Nocardioidaceae bacterium
GCCACCGAGCAGCAGATCTTCGCCCGGGCTGCTCTGCAGCGGCTCAAGGGTGGGGCGTCGGACCTGGTGAGCAGCCCGGGCCAGTACGAAGCGACCCGGGAGCTCCTGGAGACCACCCGTCGGGCCGAGCTCGAGGCCCAGGCGGCCGAGGAGGCCCGGCTCACCGACTCCGGCGAGCGCGGCTCCCACACCCGTGAGGAGGCTCGCGCCTCCTGAGGCCGGGCGGGGTAGGCGCCAGCCGGCCTCTCCCCGCGCGGGCTCAGACGTCGTCGTCGATCACGTGGACGGCGGCCTCCTCGGCGCTCGCCCCGGCCCCGTCGATGCCCACGTCCTGGCCGATGAGGTCGCTCTCCTCGTCGGGCCCGACGCCGGCGTTCTCGTCCACCAGCCGGCCGGCGCGCTCGGTGCCGACCTCCCCGCCGACGTGCTCGGTCTCGAGGGCGGCCTGCTCGTAGGGGTCCGGCTCCGGCTCCTCCTGGGCGAGCCGCCGGTCGAGGGTCTCCCCCAGCTCCTCCTCGAGGGGCGTGTTGCCGTAGCCCTCGGCGACCGACCACTTCTCGGGAGGCGAGTACCCCTCGTCGAGGGGCTCGGCGAGCCCTCGGTTGTCCACCAGACTGTCACCGGAGCCCTGCGGCTGGTCCTCGTCGTCGACGCTGTAGCTGTTGTAGGACTCGTTCGGCTCGCCGCTGTCGCCGGTGTCCTCGCTGCTGTTCTGGGTCATGGGGGACGGGTACCCGGCGGCACCGCGGCCGAACCCCGTCCGTCGTACGCGTCACCAGCCCGTCACTGGCCCAGGTCGAGCTCGCGCACCACGGAGTCGACCACCGCGACCAGGTCGCCGTCCGTGCGCGCCGCGACCGCCCGCTGACGCTGGTACGACGCCCCGGTGCGGGTGATGTCTTCGACCGAGCGCAGCTCGTCCGTGCAGCCGAGCCGCGACGCCAGCGGTTCCAGGCGGGTCAGCAGGTCGGCGAGGTCCTCGGTGACGAGCCGCTCGGACCCGGCGGCGTCCAAGATGATCTCGGCCTCGAGGCCGTAGCGCGCGGAGCGCCACTTGTTCTCCTGCACGAACCACGGCGGCATCGTGGGCAGTCTCTCCCCGGCGGTCAGCCGCTCGGCCAGGTCGACGACCAGGCAGTGCGTGAGGGCGGTGAGCGCGGCGAGCTCACGGACGTTGGAGACGCCGTCGCAGACCCGCACCTCGACCGTGCCGAGCCTGGGGGAGGGTCGGATGTCCCAGCGGATGTCGGAGAGGTACTCGATCACCCCGGTGTGCAGGTGGTCCTCGACGAACGACTCGTACTCCTCCCAGGTCTGGAGCTGGAACGGCAGCCCCGCGGTCGGCAGCTGCTGGAACATCATCGCCCGGTTGCTCGCGTAGCCGGTCTCCGTGCCCGACCACATCGGCGAGGACGCGGAGAGCGCCTGAAGGTGCGGGAAGTGGTTGAGGAGCGAGGACACGATCGGCATCACCTGCTCGCGGTGGGCGACGCCGACGTGCACGTGCACCCCCCAGATCAGCATCTGGCGGCCCCACCACTGGGTGCGCGCGATCAGCTCGGCGTAGCGGTGCCCCGGCGTCAGCAGCTGCGTGGACCACTCGGCGAACGGGTGGGTGCCGGCGCAGTAGAGGTCGGCCCCCAGCGACTGCGCGGCCGGCTGCACCAGGCGCAGGGTGGTGACCAGGTCCGACATCGCCTCCGCCGTCGTCTCGCACACCCCGCTGACCACCTCGACGGTGTTGCGCAACAGCTCCTGGTGCACGTTCGGCTGCTCGCCGTGCGCGTCCCGGAGCCGGTCGAACAGCTCGCTGGCGCTGTTCACCAGGTCGCGGGAGGTCTGGTCCACGAGCGCGAACTCCCACTCGACCCCGACGGTCGGACGTGCCGACCCGGCGTACTCGATGCCCACCCACCCACTGAAGCACACTGAGCCGTCCGGGACGGGTCGCCCCTGCGAGGATGGTCGGGTGATCGATCTGCAGGCCGTCGGCGACGTGGTGGTGCACGGCGACAGCGCCCGGGTGCTGCCGTTGCTGCCGGACGCGTCGTTCCAGGTGGTCTACATCGACCCGCCGTTCAACACCGGGGGCCGACGGGACCGCCGTACGCTGCGGACCAGCGCCGACCCGGACGGCGGAGACCGCACCGGCTTCGGTGGGCGTCGCTACAGCACCGTCGAGACCGGCCGGATGTCCTACCCGGACAGCTTCGAGGACTACGCCGGCTTCCTGGCCCCGCGGCTGGAGGAGGCGCGCCGGCTGCTCACCCCGTCGGGGACCCTCTACGTGCACCTCGACTGGCGCGAGGCGCACTACTGCAAGGTGCTGCTCGACGAGATCTTCGGCCGGAACTGCTTCCTCAACGAGGTGATCTGGGCCTACGACTACGGCGGGCGCGCCAGGGACCGCTGGCCCGCCAAGCACGACACGATCCTGGTCTACGTCAAGCAGATGGGCGCCCACCTGTTCGACCAGGACGAGATCGAGCGGATCCCCTATCTCGCCCCGCGTCTGGTGGGTCCACACAAGGCCGCCCGCGGCAAGCTGCCGACCGACGTGTGGTGGCACACGATCGTCTCCCCGACGGGCCTGGAGAAGACCGGCTACCCCACACAGAAGCCGGAGGGTGTCCTGCGGCGCGTGCTGCTGCCGTCGTCGCGACCGGGCGACCGGGTGCTGGACTTCTTCGCCGGCAGCGGTACGACGGGAGCGGTGGCGGCAGCCCTCGGCCGGCGCTTCGTGCTGGTCGACGTCAACCCCCAGGCGGTCGCCGTGATGCGCGGCCGGCTCGACCCTGCGACGACCTATCTCGACCAGGACGGCCGCGAGCTCGCCCCCCCTCCGGAGGAAACCGGGTGACGGCCCGGGGGTCGGGTGGGACGATCGGGCGGTCTGGGCTGGCCACCTACCATCTCTGGAACGGCCGCTCGAGACCGCTCTCCTGGTCCGCGAGGTGTTGGCTGCGGACTGAACCCACCACCCTGGTCGTCTGCTAGCGGCCTGCCGGACTACCGAAGGGGGATGCGTGGAGGGGGTGCTCGAGGGCTTCGCCACCATCGGGGCGGTGATCGCGCTCGGTGCGCTGCTCGCCCAGCTCCGGGTCCTCGACGACGCGGGCCGCGTGGTGCTGTCCCGGCTCTCCTTCTTCGTGGCGAGCCCAGCCCTGATGGTGACGGTCGTGGGTCGCGCCGACGTGGGCGCGGTGCTGTCGGGGAACCTCGCCGCGTCCGCGGCCGCAGTGCTGGCGTCCTCGGTGCTGTACGTCGTGGCCGCCCGCCTCGTGTGGCACCACGACCTCGCGGACACCGTGGTGGGGACGCTGAGCGCTGCCTACGTCAACGCGGGCAACCTCGGGCTGCCGATCGCGGCCTACGTCCTGGGGAACGCGGCGCTGGTCGCGCCGACCCTGCTGATGCAGCTGCTGGTGCTGCAGCCGGTCGCCCTCGCCGTCCTGGACCACGCGACCTCGGACCGCCGGTTCTCGATCGGTCGGGCGCTGGCCCGGCCGCTGACCAACCCGCTCACCGTGGGCTCGATGCTCGGGGTGCTGCTCTCGGTGACGGGCGCGACCCTGCCCGGCGCCGTGCGCGACCCGCTGGAGCTCGTCGGCGGGATGGCGGTGCCCTCCATGCTTCTCGCCTACGGGATCTCGCTGCGGCTCGGACCGAAGCCCGGGGCCGGCACGTCGGTTGCGGAGATCGCCTTGATCGCTGTCCTGAAGCTGGTGGTCCAGCCCATGACGGCGTACGTCGTGGCGCGGTTCGTGCTAGGTCTGGACTCGACGGGCCTGGTCGCGGTGACTGTGCTCGCGGCCCTTCCGACGGCCCAGAACATCTTCGTGCACGCGACGAGGTACGGGCGCGCAGAGATGATCGCTCGAGACGCCATCTTCGTGACGACCGTGCTCTCGGTGCCGGTGCTGTTCGTGATCGCGGCGGTCGTGGGCTGAGCAGCGCCGGCGTCGGGGCGAGTTCACCGACCCCAACCGTGACGGGGGATGCACGGTTGAGGTCGGCTTGGCAGCAACCATAACAACATCCGTGCCGGTGGAGGAAGCCGCTGTGCCGACCCTGTGGAGACACCCCGCGACCCCTCCCGACCCGGCGCGTCCGCAGGCCGGGAGGGTGCCGACCCGGCGCGTCCGCAGGCCGGGAGGGTGCCGACCCGGCGCGTCCGCAGGTCCGGAAGGAGAACAGGTGCAACGCACGAAGGATCCTTGTATTCGAACACGTGTTCGAGTAGACTGGACCGCGTGAAGACACCTTCCTCTGACCAGCCAGACAGTCCGCGAATGGATCCGGCCGATCATCGGCTGTCTGACGCCGAGGTGCTCCGTGGTTTGGTGGCCGTCTTGGCTGCCGTCTGTCCGAATGATGATGTGGCCCGGGTGGATGTGCTGGGGGCGTTGGAGCAGGTCAAGTGCGCGGCGGCGGGCGCGCAGGCGCGGATCACCGCAGCGTTCTCGGACTCACAGCGGGCCGCCCAGTCCCGCGCCGGGGTGTCGGCTCGCGATCTGGGCACCGGGGTCGGCGCCCAGATCGGGTTGGCGCGGCGGGAGAGCCCGTTTCGAGGCCGCCAGCATCTTGGACTGGCGTTGGCGTTGCGGGAGCTGCCGCACACCATGGCCGCCCTGTCGGCGGGGCAGGTCAGCGAGTGGCGCGCCACCGTGGTGGCGAGGGAGACCGGCTGCCTGTCCCGGGCCGACCGGGGCCAGGTGGACGCCGAGCTCGCCGCCCGCCCGGGCGGGCTCGCCGGCCTCGGCGACCGAGGCGTCGAGGTGGAGTCCCGGCGGATCGCCTACCGGCTCGACCCCTACGCGTTCACCCGGCGCACCGCCCAGGCCGAAGCGGAGCGGCGGGTCAGCATCCGCCCAGCTCCGGACACGATGGCCCTGGTGACCGGACTGCTGCCGGTCACCCAAGGGGTCGCGGTGCACGCTGCGTTGACCCGCCACGCCCCCCCCTGCGCTCGACCGGTGACCCCCGCTCGCGGAACCAGATCATGGCCGACACCCTCGTCGAACGCGTCACCGGGCAGAGCACCGCCGCGGGCGTCCCGATCGAGGTCCACGTGGTGATCACCGACCAGGCCCTGCTCGCCGCCGACCACACTCCCGCCGACCTCGCCGGCTACGGACCCATCCCTGCCCCGCACGCCCGGACCTGGCTCGCCCTCCCCGACGCCAGCATCGGCCTGCGCCGACTGTTCACCGACCCCACCGGCCAGGACCTGGTCGCCATGGAGTCCACCCGGCGTACCTTCACCGGAGGGCTACGCCGATTCATCGGGCTACGCGACCGGTCCTGCCGCACCCCCTGGTGCGACGCCCCGATCCGCCACATCGATCACGCGAACCGGGCTGCCGACGGCGGCCCCACCACCGCCACCAACAGCCAAGGCCTCTGCGAAGCCTGCAACCACGCCAAGGAAGCCCCCGGCTGGCACACCCACGCTTCCGCCACCGCAGCCGGCACCAGGACCACCGCCGGCACCGGTCAGACCGTCGACACCTCCACCCCCACCGGACACCACTACGCCAGCCGACCACCATCCGCCATCACCGCGCCGAACACCGTTTCGCGGCCGGTAGGCCGCCCACCCCAGGACTCCCGGATGGAAGCCTACGTCGACACCCTGCTCCTCCTCACCGGCTGAGATGAGCCTTCAGAACGGCCTCGCACTCCGGACTGCCACCGCACCAGACTCCCGCTCGCGAGCGAGCCTCCCGTCGATAGGTTGGGCCGATGATGGTGCGACATCTCGTGGCCCGCACGCTCCGGGACCAAGCAGTCCGGTTCAGGAGGGGGGGACGCCAGGCGATCGCCTGGGCGTTCCGGCTGTCCGCTGCGGCCGTGGCCAGCTATGTGGTCGCGCTTCTGCTCTTCCCAGGCACGCAGCCGCTGCTGGCACCGCTGACTGCGCTGCTCGTCGTGCAGGTCACTCCGGTCACGCTGCTGGCCAGCGGCCTGGATCGCGTGATCTCCGTGGTAGCGGGAGTCTCCCTTGCCGTCGTCGTGTCCTCGGTGGTCCCGCTCACCTGGTGGAGCCTGGGGTTGCTGATCGCGGTGTCCATCATGCTCGGCCAGGCGCTGCGGCTCCGCTCCAACCTGATCGAGGTGCCGATCAGCGCGATGCTGGTGCTCGGGGTGGGAGTCCTCAATGCGGACTCCGCGGCCTGGGAGCGCATCACGGAGACGCTGGTCGGAGCCGCGGTGGGCATCGCGGCGAACCTGTTGGTGCCCCCGAAGGTCGCCTCGGCGGATGCCGGAGCCGCCATCGACGACCTCGCCGACCGGCTGGCCAGGCTGTTGGCGAGAGCCGCCGACGAGCTCACCGACGTCGACCCGCGCGGCCGCGACATCGCCGCCAGGACCAGCAGCTGGCTGGACGAGGCGCGCGCGATCACCCATGACATACCCGCGGTCGGCGAGAGTCTGCTCCGCGCGGAGCAGGGTCGCCGGCTGAACGTGCGCGCCGTCGGGAAGCCGGACGCCGGCCCCGGCCTGCGGCAGGGTCTCGAAGCCGTCGAGCACACGGCAGTGGCTCTGCGCAGCATGTTCCGTGCCGTGCACGATGCCACGAGTGACCCCGGCTGGCCGCAGGACGAGATCGGGGAGGCGGTGGTGCGCAACCTCGAGCAGGTCCTGCGCGAGCTGGCCGACGGAGTGCTCGCCTTCGGCGACCTGGTTCGGGCCGAGGCACAGCCGGAGCGCCCGGACGTGCTCCCGGAGATTCACCGGGTGCAGGCCGCCCTCGAGGGACTGCACGAGGCGCGGGCCAGGCTCGAGGACCTGGTGATGACCGACATCGGCCCGGTGGTCCTGGAGCTGCACGCCAACGTGCTGGCGACGGTCAAGCGGGTGTTGGTCGAGCTGGACCTCGGCGAGCGGGTACGACGCCAGCTACGGCTCCGGCCCGTGAGCCGGCACCGGCATCCTCGCCGGAACGGCCCGACGCAACCGAGCAACGGACCGACGGTCCCGCCCGAGGAGGAGCCCACCCAGGAGTTCCGGCTGCCCTGAGCGCTCACCGCATGCATGTGAATCGTCAGACACTAGGAGTCGATGCGTCACGACCTGAGGCGTTCGCCGTCACGGATCGTCACGGGCCGTCACAGACCCCCGTCCGCGCAACGGACACTTCCCTGGCGAAGGTCGGAGGTCTACCGTTCGGCGGTAAACCCCGCATCTCCAAGTCAGTCGCAGGTGACGATGGACCTCTCCGATTCGACCGAGATGACGGTCCTCCGCAGGCCGGCCGCCCGATGATCCGCAGCCGCGTCGCCCAGCACAGCGTGCACCTCCCCGGGTCCTTTCGATGAGCGCGGCGAGGGCCACCAACCCACGGGTCCAGGAGGGCACCGTCCTGCGGTCCCACCTCGACCGCTCCGGCGACGCCTACCGCGAGAACCGCCGGGTCGCCGAGCAGCAGCTCGTCGAGCTCGGCGCGCAGCTCGACCTGGTCCGCGACGGCGGCGGGCAGCGCTACCGGGACCGGCACCACAGCCGGGGCCGGCTGCTCGTCCGGGAGCGCCTCGAGCTGCTGCTGGACCGCGACGCGCACTTCCTCGAGCTCTCCAGCCTGGCGGCCTGGGGGTCGGAGTTCACCGTCGGCGCCAGCATCCTGACCGGGATCGGGGTGGTCTCCGGAGTCGAGGTGGTGGTCATCGCGCACGACCCCACCGTGAGGGGTGGCGCGATGAACCCCTACTCCCTGAAGAAGACCCTGCGCGCGTTGGAGATCGCCCGGGTCAACCGGCTCCCGGTGATCAACCTCGTGGAGTCCGGCGGCGCCGACCTGCCCACCCAGGCCGACCTGTTCGTGCCGGGCGGGACGATCTTCCACGACCTCACCGAGCTCTCCGCGATGGGCGTCCCGACGGTCGCGCTGGTCTTCGGGAACTCCACCGCAGGCGGTGCCTACGTCCCGGGGATGTGCGACTACTCGGTGCTCGTCGACCAGCAGGCCAAGGTGTTCCTCGGCGGTCCACCGTTGGTGAAGATGGCCACCGGAGAGGAGTCCGACGACGAGGACCTGGGGGGTGCCGCGATGCACGCCCGGGTCTCCGGGCTGGCCGACCACTTCGCCGTCGACGAGCGTGACGCGATCAGGATCGGGCGCCGGATCCTCTCCGAGCTCGGCTGGCGCAAGCTCGGTCCCGGTCCCACCCTTCCTGCGGAGCCACCTATCCACGACCCGGACGAGCTGCTCGGCATCGCCCCTGCCGACGTCCGGGTGCCCTTCGACCCGCGGGAGGTGCTGGCCCGGGTCGTGGACGGCTCCCGGTTCGGGGAGTACAAGCCGGACTACGGCACCAGCATCGTCACCGGCTGGGCGTCCGTGCACGGGTTCCCGGTCGGCGTGATCGCCAACGCCAACGGAGTGCTGTTCAGCGAGGAGGCGAAGAAGGCCACCGAGTTCATCCAGCTCGCCAACCAGATCGACACCCCTCTGGTGTTCCTGCAGAACACCACCGGCTACATGGTCGGGGCGTCCTACGAGCAGGGCGGAATCATCAAGGACGGTGCCAAGATGATCAACGCCGTCACCAACAGCACCGTCCCGCACCTGACCGTCAACATGGCGGCGTCCTTCGGCGCCGGCAACTACGGGATGTCCGGGCGCGCCTACAGCCCGCGACTGATGGTCGCCTGGGTCGGTGCCAAGCTCGCGGTGATGGGTGCGGCCCAGCTCGCCGGCGTGATGTCCATCCTCGGCAAGGCCTCCGCCGACGCGTCCGGCCGTCCGTTCGACCAGCCGGCCGACGACGTACGACGGGCCGCGATCGAGGCCCAGATCACCAGGGAGTCGCACTCGTTCTTCGTCAGCGGGAAGCTGTACGACGATGGGGTGATCGACCCCCGCGACACCCGCAGCGTGCTCGCCATCGCGCTGTCCGCGACGCACTCCGGACCGGTCGAGGGGCGCCGCGGCTACGGCGTCTTCAGGATGTGACGCGGCCGATGACGACCGCACCGATCACCCCCCTCCGCAGGCTCCTCGTCGCCAACCGGGGCGAGATCGCCGCCCGGGTGATGCGCACCGCCCACGAGATGGACATCGCGACCGTCGCCGTCTTCTCCGACGCCGATGCCGACGCGCCCTTCGTGGCCCTGGCCGACCAAGCCGTTCGGCTGCCGGGCGTGACCCCCGCCGACACCTACCTGCGCGGCGACCTGGTGATCGAAGCGGCCCTGCGCACCCGGGCCGACGCCGTCCATCCCGGCTACGGGTTCCTCTCCGAGCATGCGGGGTTCGC
>JAICWH010000180.1 GCA_025934895.1 Nocardioidaceae bacterium
CACCCGGTCGCCGGCCGGCTGCCCGGGCACATGAACGTGCTGCTCGCCGAGGCCAAGGTCCCCTACGACATCGTCCTGGAGATGGACGAGATCAACGACGACTTCGACGACACCGCCGTGGTCCTGGTCATCGGCGCGAACGACACCGTCAACCCGGCCGCCACCGAGGACCCCGGCTCCCCGATCGCCGGCATGCCCGTCCTCAAGGTCTGGAACGCCGACAACGTCATCATCTTCAAACGCTCCATGGCGTCGGGCTACGCAGGCGTCCCCAACCCGCTGTTCTACCGCGACAACTCCGCCATGCTCTTCGGCGACGCCAAAGACAGAGTCGAAGACATCCTGCGCGCCCTGTGAACGACCGGCCGGCGACACGGGCCGACAACCGGCTGACCAACGGAGAAGGAGAGCTGAGATGACCAGTTCGAACGGTGCCGACGAGCTGACCGGGACACAGGACAAGGTCTACAACCTCATCTGGTTCACCGAGGCGTCCCTGAGAAACGCCACCCAGCTCGGGGGCTACATAGCCGACGCCGAGCGGGACGGCGACACGGAGCTTGCGGAGTTCTTCCGCAAGGCCCAGCGAGTCAGCCGCAAGGGCGGGGAGCTGGGCAAGCGTCTGCTCTCTCCTCGCCTCGACGGCGGCGCCTGAACCCACGTCTCGGCGTCACGAGCAGGGTGGTCCTCAGGCCGCTGGTCCGTCCGGCCCACGGCGCTCCAGGAACGAGATGAGCTCGGGGGCTCCGGAGACCAGGCGCCCGACCTCCTCACCGGCGTCGCAGCGGAACAGCCCGATCGTCACCTGGCTGGCGTCCCGCTGCAGCACCCGCCACACCGCTCCGAAGTCCTCCCAGCGCCGCAAGGTCTCCACCAGGTCGTCGCCGGAGCGTGGCCCGTCGCTGTCCCGAGCCGCCGCGCCCGGCACCGGCTGGGGTGGGCTGACGATCAGTGCCTGCGGGGCCGCGGCCTTCATGCGCGTGTTGAGCCAGGCCAGCTGGCGTGTGGTTCCCCTGTTGGCAGCCATCGCCACCTCGAGGAGCTGATGGTCCCGCAGTCCTTGGGCCCCCTGGGCGATGACGGTCCAGGTGGTCTGGACGAGGGTGGCCAGGACGTGCAGATCCTGGAGGTCGCGCAGGAGCCCGATCTCGCCCGCGCGGGCCCGGGCGAGTCCGGTGGCGTGCAGGCGTTCGGGTTCCTCCACCTCACGACCGGCCGACTCCTCGCCGTACCTGGCGACCACGGGGCCGAGCTGACGCCGGTGCTCGTCGCTGAAGCTCGCCAGCGTGTGGCAGGTGTGGAACACGTCGACCGTCTGGGCGTGGCCCTCGGCGATCGCCCGGAACGAGTCGGCGAGTGTCCGCTCGCTGTGGTCGGCCAGCCCTACGTAGGTGGCGAGGTGCGGCATCAGGAGCTCCTTCCCGCAACGGTGGACGTGGGCGCGGGCGGGTCGGTGTCCAGAGACGGGTCGTTCGGGTAGTGCGGTGTCCGGTCGAGGTTCACCGAGCTGGTGACGTCCCCGCCCCGGGTCGCGGCCACCCCGCCGTCCACGGGTGCCGAGGCAGTGGTGGTGGGCGCAGGGGCGGGTCCGTCGGTGTGCCGGATCCTGGTGACCCGGCACGCCGCCGTCTTGAAGTAGGGCTGTTTGGATACCGGGTCCCACACCGTCATGGTGAGCTCGTTCGCCTGGCGTGACCGGTCGTCGCAGGCCGTGCCGGCGGGATCCCAGGAGCCGTAATGGAAGGGCGCGAACACCGCACCGGGCATCACGTGCCCCACCCGGGCACGCACCTCGATCGCGCCGCGCGGCGACTCGACGCGGACGAGGTCACCCTCGATGATGCCGAGCCGCTCGGCGTCGGAGGTCGAGAGCTCGACCCAGGCGTCGGGCGCGGCCGCATCCAGCGACCGGGAGCGGCCGGTCTTCGTGCGGGTGTGGAACTGGTAAGCGGTCCGGCCGGTGGTGTACAGCAACGGGTACTGCTCGTTGGGTTCCTCGTGCGCGGGTGTATGGGCGCAGCCCCTGAGGAACGCCCGGCCGGCGGGTGCCATCGCGCGGTGCTCCTGCTCGGTGACCGCACCGCCGGTGAGGAGGTCGTGGCCGTAGGTCTCGCACTGGTCGGTGTCGGTGGGGAACACCGGGTCGGTGTAGAGCCGGTCGGTGCCTTCGGGTGCCTGGTCGTTGACCGGCCACGCGATCCCGGTCGGACCGCGGAGCCGGTCATAGCTCAGACCGGTGTAGTCGACCGGTCGTCCCCGGGAAGCCTCCCGCCACGCGTCGAAGGTCTCCTCGGGTGTTCGCCAGGACAGCAGCGGTCCGCCGTCGCGATCGACGAACCCCATCGCGTCGGCGTACATCACGAAGATGTCCAGGTCGCTCCTGGCTTTCCCGGGCGGGTCGACGGCCTTCTCCGAGAGGTGCACCGTCCGGTTGACATTGGTGAACGTGCCGGTCTTCTCGCCCCATCCGGCTGCGGGGAGCACGACGTCGGCGAGCTGTGCGGTCTCGGTCAGGAACAGGTCCTGGACGACCACGAAGCACTGGTCGCCCGAGAGCACCTTGCGGATCCGAGCCGAGTCGGGCATCGAGACGGCCGGGTTGGTCGCCGAGATCCAGAGCAGCTCGATGCTGCCCTGCTCGGCGTAGGAGAAGATCTGCATCGCGTTGGTCGGTGGGGCCCAGTGCGGGATGGTCAACGGATCGACGTTCCACAGGTCGGCGAGCTCCTGCACGTGCTGGGCGTTGTCCCAGTTGCGAAACCCGGGCAGGTCGCCGTCGGCGCCGCACTCGCGGTTGTTCTGTGCGGTCGGCTGACCGTTCATCTGCAGGATCCCGGCACCGGGGCGTCCGATCATGCCGCGCAGCAGGTGCAGGTTGTTGACCGCCACCGATGCCGCGGTGGCCTGGTGTGACTGGTAGAACCCCTGCAGCACGGTGGACAGGACGTTCGGGCTCTCCCCGAAGATCCGTGCCGCACGGCGTACGTCGTCCGGGTCGACGTCGCAGATCCGGCCCACCTCGTCGGGGTTGTAGGGCTCGACGGTCTGACGCAGCTCCTCGACCCCGAGGGTGTGGGCGCAGACCCAGGCGTCGTCGACCCACCCGTTGGTGAGCAGCTCGCGGGTCAGACCGTTCATCAGAGCGAGGTTCGTGCCCACCCGGTTCGCGAGGTGGACGCCGCCGGTGCGCTCCGCCTCGGCCGCTACCGGCGTGCGGCGCGGGTCGACGCAGACCACCCGTGGTGGGTGGTCGCTGCGGGTCCGGTCCAGGATCCGGGCCCACAGGACCGTCTGGGTCTCGGCCATGTTGTGGCCGAAGAGGAAGACCGCGTCACAATGCTCGATGTCGGTGTAGGAGCCGGGCTGCCCGTCGGCACCGAACGACTCCTTCATGGCCGCTGCCGCCGTCGCGGTGCAGAGCCGGGTGTTGCCGTCCATGTGGGGCGTCCCGAGCCCGGCCTTCCCGATGACGGCCAGGGTGTAGTACTCCTCCAGGAACAGCTGCCCGGACGTGTAGAAGCCATGCGTAAGGGGCCCGTTCTCAGCCAGCAGCCGCTGGGAGACCTCCACGATGCGGCCCATCGCGGTGTCCCAGTCGGTTGCCACCAGGCGGCCACTCTCGCGGACCATGGGTCGGGTCAACCGGTCCGGTGACGCCGCCCACGGCGTGCTGCCGTAGAGGCCCTTCGGTCCGAGTCGCCCGTGGTTCACCACATCGGTGGCGCGACCGCGGACGCCGACCATCCGGCCGTCCTTGACGGCGATGTCGCAGCCACACCCGTTGCTGCACAGCAGGCACGCCGACTGCACCCACCGCTCCACGTCCGACTCCGCGATCCCGTCCACCAGGTGCTGGTCGACCCTGGCCGGCCACACTGTGCCCCTGTCGTGCGGTGTCCGTGAACCCCAGATGTCCGCGATCCGGTCCGGCATCCGCTCTCCTTCTCGCCCACGAGTCCTTGCGTCGGGCCCTTGCGTCGTCGAATCGCCTGCGTACCCCCACCCAGATGGCGCATGCACGGGGACAGGGCTCAGCCGCCGGCCGCGATGGCGAACAAGCCCCCGAGCCCGATCAGGTAGAGAACGAGCACGACTAAGGAGTCCACGCCCATCCTCGCGACCCGGCGTTGCGGACGGAACAGCAGGCCGGCGGCATAGACCAGGGTGAGCAGCATCGCCAGCGCAGTGAGATAGATGTCGGTGCTCGCAGCGTGCGGGAGGACCGCCTTGCCGGACAGCACCGTGGCCGGCAGGAACAACACCGGCAGGAAGGCGTTGCCACCGAAGATGTCACTGACGGCGAGCTGGTAGTCACCCGCCCGAACCGAGGTCAGCCCGGTCGAGAGCTCGGGCAACGAGGTCGCGGCCGCGAGGACGGTCGCACCGAACAACACCCCGGACAGTCCGATCTTGCCCGCGATGGCGTCGCCGCTGCGTTCGAGGACGACGCCGGCGACCAGCGTGACGATGGCCGCGAGACCGAAGACGACCGCGGCCCTGGTGGTGCTCACGCCTCGTGTGGCGGCGTCTTGCTCGGCCTTCTGCTGCGAGTGGCCTCGGGGCCGTTCCTGGCCGTCGGGCGCCTCGCCCGACTCCTGCCAGGGCAGCGACTTCCCGGCTCGGCGCAGGAGCAGCAGCCCGATGACCCACAGGACCAGGATCAGCACCGGGGCAGGCGTGAGCCGGAACGCGATGAGGGTCGCAGGGAGCTGGCTCGCCGCGACCACCACCGCCAGCACCGCCACGACGAGGGCTGCCTCCAGGACCAGGACCAGGGACGCGGCCCGGTAGGTCAGGGGATGCCTTCCCCGCACGCCGGCCGCGTCCAGCGCCACCAGGACCAAGGTCTGGATGGCGATACCCCCCAGGATGTTGCCGACCGCCACACCCACGTTCCCGGAGGAGGCTGCGCTGACGACGATGGCGATCTCGGGAAGGTTCGTCGCCACCGCGAGCATGATAAGACCTCCCAGGGCCGCTCCCAGATGCAGCCGGGTGGACAGCACGTCGGTCTGGTCTGACAGCTGGATGCCCGCCACCCAGATCGCGGCGGCGGCTCCCGCGAAGATCAGCAGGAGCACCACCAGTGGTAGACCGGACATCGAGGGGGTCCTATCGGCTCAGGTAGGGTTCAGCGGCTGCGTGGTCGAACTCCAGGCCGTGACCGGGGCGTGACCGGTCGACCCTCAGCACGCCGCCTGTCGGGTCGAGGGCACCCTGCATGAGCATCGACTCGATGCGTACATGGTCGTGAAACCACTCGAGATGACGCAGGTTGGTGGTGGCGGCGGCGACCGGCGCGTGCAGGTTGGGGGCGCAGTGCCCGGAGACCTGCAGGCCGTGCTCCTCGGCGACCGCTGCGGCGCGCAGCCAGCCGGTGTAGCCGCCGGCCCGGGTGGCGTCGACCTGCAGGCAGTCGACCGCGGCTGCGGCGCACATGCGTCCGAAGTAGGTGACGTCGTTGCCGTACTCGCCGGCGGCCACGTCGGCATCGACCCGGCGTCTAACGTGGCGCAGGCCGGCGAGGTCGTCGGAGGAGACTGGTTCCTCGAGCCACCGGACGTCCAGGCCGGCGACCGTGTGCATCAGCCGGACAGCCTGTTTGGCGGTGTAGCCGCCGTTGGCGTCGACGTAGAGCTCGGTGCGGGGACCGATCGTCCTGCGGGCCAGCTCCATGCGGTGGACGTCGCGGTCCTCACAGCTCCCGGCAGACTCAGCGACCTTGATCTTGACCCGCGGGATCCGCTGTTCGTGGGCCCAGAAGCCGAGCTGCTCGACGGTCTGCCGGTCGTCGTAGGTGGTGAACCCACCGCTGCCATAGACGGGAACGGTCTCGCGTGCGGCGCCGAACAGGTCGACCAGAGGGACTCCCAGCAGTCTCGCCTTCAGGTCCCAGAGGGCGACGTCGACCGCGCTGATCGCATAGTTCACGG
>JAICWH010000200.1 GCA_025934895.1 Nocardioidaceae bacterium
GGCAGCCATCGAACAGGCGCTGACCAGGATCCAAGCGATCCCGCTGCGCTGCTCACCACCGTCCCCCACCCCGACTACCAGGACCTCGGAGAAACCGACAAACCGGCGGCTATCGGCCTGCTCTCACAACGGTCAGGGCACACCCGCCGCTCGATCACACCGCCCGACCCGCCACCAGAACCTCGAGCCGTGGATTCGGGCTTAAGCGCATTCCAGTGGATCGCCGCCATCAAAGCAATCGGGAGCTGCACGGCGGGCGGTGAGCGAGATGAACAGCAGCCCGCCGGCGCCGGTCCTGGCCACCGAGACCGAACGCAGAGTCTCCTCGGACTGGCTGCCAGTCCGGGGGATGGTCAGGCCGCGCGTGGCTCGACCACAATGCTCAGGGGTCTGACCTCAGGGCCCGTGTAGTCCAGTTCGCTGTTCTCGTTGGCGTCCGAGGGGTCGATCCCGAAATCGGTCCAGTCCTTGCGGACCTCGAACGCACGAAGGACCGGCCGTTGTGGTTCCCGCATCGCGACGATCAGGTGCCAGGGATAGGCAGGGTTGTGCAGACGGTAGTCGATGTGGGAGAAGTTGGCCGGCTGGCGGCGGTGACTGTGGAACATGGCGACGGCTTCCAGGCCGCGGGCTTCCAGCCGCCGGTGCACCTGCAGCAGCTCACGAGAATCGGCGACGAAGCCCGCGTCGTCGTACGACCTGAAGTAGCTCCCTTGAGCCTCGAAGGCTGGGCGCATCCGCGGGTCGTTGCGCCGGTTTCTCGCCGGGTCGAAGAAGACGGCGTCCTGGGCGGTGAAGGGGTAGTACGGGGATGTGGGGTCGGCGACAAGCAGCCCGTAGGACTTCAGCCCCGAGGCGTGAATCGCCCGTGCTCGAGTGAGGAACCGATCGAGAACGTCGCCGGCCAGGATGAGGTCAGCCTGGGACCGGTCGGGGGCTTCGGCGTCATGGAACGTTGATTGGGCAAACACGCGGAACTCCTCTACGGCAGCGACTGCCTGGATAGGAGCGTCTCCGACGGCGCGTGATACGTCCCGCCGGCCCGCTCGGCACGGCGACGGCCGCCAGCCCAGCCAGATATCGGCAACCCGGTGCCTTACCTGTCCCAGTCATGCGTAGTACCATCCTCGCCGAGATCGGCGACCCCGCCCGGTTCGCCAGCGCTCGGGCGCTGGCCAAGCACGCCGGCCCTAGGCGGTCATTCCACCGCGAAGCGCGCACGGTGCATGTCCTTGGCGGATGGCTGGCTCCTGGTCATGCACATTTGGTCAGCGCGGCCATTTGTCGCACGGTTCTCGATTTGATCGCATCGATCGGCCACGACTGATGGAGGCCTTCTCGTGTGGGTTGCAGTGGAGCGGCGGACCGCGACCGGCGCGAGCCTCATCAGGACGTCGCCACTGTGGAGCATCTGGGTTTCACTGCATCGGCACCGCTGCGAGGATGGCGTTCGTGCGCCGCTACGAGGGGACCGTCTACGACAGCAACCGTTGGGCCGGCTTCGAACTCCGCCCCGGCGACATCATCATCTCTTCGCCGCCGAAGTGCGGAACTACGTGGACGCAGATGATCTGCGCACTGCTCATCCTGCAAGAACCCCAGCTTCCGCTCCCGCTCGACACGCTCTCGCCGTGGATCGACATGGTGACCCGGGCCCGCCGGGAGGTGGTCGCGGACCTGCAGGCCCAGACGCACCGCCGGTTCATCAAGACCCACACGCCGCTGGACGGGATACCGAACGATCCGATGGTCACCTACATCTGCGTCGGGCGTGATCCCCGTGACGTTGGACTGTCGATGGACCGCCACATCGACAACACGGACGCCGGTGGGTTTCTCCAAGCCCGCGAGCAGGCGGCAGCGATCGACGACATCGAACTCGGCCCGGTGCGACACCAGCCGCCGCGCCCCGAAGGCGTGCTGGACCGCTTCTGGCAATGGGTCGATGACGAGACGCCGTCGACGCAGGTCGGGTCGTCGCTGCGGCGCACCATGGAGCACTTGCAAACCTTCCGCGCCGCCGCCGAAGAGCTCGACGTCATCTTCCTGCACTACGACGACCTGAAGGCCGACCTAAAGGGGCAGATGCGGCGGCTGGCCATCCGTCTCGGCATCGACGTCGGCGAGCGCCGATGGCCCGGCCTCGTTGATGCCGCGACGTTCGAGTCCATGCGCAGCAGGGCCGACACGACCGTCCCCGGCGGTGGCGTGGAGCACTGGGTGGACCCCACCGCGTTCTTCAGCCGCGGCACGAGTGAGCAGTGGCGCGATCTGCTGAACAACGCCGACCTCACCCGATATGCAGCGCGCGTTCGAGCCGTCGCGTCCGACGACCTCGTCGAATGGGTGCACCGCCAGGCGATCGACTGAAATCTCTTGAGCGGATCGACCCGCCCGGCCGATGCTCGTCAGCGCCCCGGCCCGTGAGTCCCACCATCAGCCACGCATCAGTCGCGTCACACCACAGAGTACGCACCGCGGTGACACAAAGGTCATCGGCGTCGAGTCCTTCTCGGGCAACAAGGTGTGTCACACCTCCACGATGTCCACGAGGTCTTCGAGTCCGGTGTAGCCTGCGCCATTGCGGGTGAGGAGCCTGGCCTCATGCGCGTGTGCGGTCGCGGCGATCAGCAGGTCCATGACACGACGTCTGGGTTGACGGCCGGCATCGACTACCGCGGCGGCGAGCCGGCCATAGCTCACCGACACGGCTTCGTCCACAGGAAGCGCGTCGAAGCGTTGCTGCAGCAGGCTTAGACGCCTCAGCCGTTCGGCGCGCACCTCGGCGGACTTGGCCACGAGCACTCCGAAGTTCAGCTCCGCGAGCGTAATCGTGCTGATAGCGAGCCAACCGGAGATGGGCGCAACGTGGTGGGCGATGAGAACACTGGTATCGAGTATGACGCGCTGAGGCGGTGCTGCCGACTGCGTCACGGCGCAGCCCAGGGGTCACGCAGGTCGGCGTCGACCAGATCGCGGTCATACTCCCACTCGGGATCAGCGGATCCACGGAACAGGTCAGCGATCTCGGCGAACGCTCGCCACTGTGTCGGGCGGACCGGGACGAGCCGTGCGCTCGCGCGGCCCGCAACGGTGATCGTGATCTCCTCACCGGCCTCAACACGCCGTACCAGTTCAGAGGCACCTTGACGAAGTTCGCGCAGCCCGACTGTCTCCACCTCCCCAGGATAGCACTTGTGCTACCCGTGGCGCTAGGCGAGCAAAGTCGCCAGGCTCGGTTGTGGTCAGGGTCGTTCGACACGGGTGCTGATCGCCTGTTCAGCAGCTGGCGCAGAGCCGGTCATTTTGAAACCGGTCCGTCCGCCTTCGCGTCGTGGCAGTTCACCACACTCACCACCGCGCCGAGGGGATACGGCGGAGAGCGGCTTCGAGCTCTTCCAGGCGGATGCGTATGGGCCGTTGGCCGCACTGGTAGGCGGGGATCGTGCCATCGGCGATGCGGCGACGGATCGTCTCGACCGACAGGGACATGACCTCGGCTGCCTCCTCGAGGCTGAGGTAGACCGGCAGCGTCTTCTCAGCCATGGGCGTGCTCCGCGCGTCGAGTCAGGCCGCGGAGTTGAGGAAGCGGCGGGCTTCAGCAACGGTGATGTAGAGGCGGCCGCAGCCGTTGCACCGTGCCCATCGTGGACCGACGCCACGTTGGCGCCAGTCGCGCACGGTGCGTTGGGGGGTGCGGATCAGGTCGCAGAACTCCTCGAACGTGATGAGGCCGTTGTCGGACCACTCCTGGGGGATCTGGATTGGGGTCATTGCCTCGCGTCTCCTGTCTGCGGACGGTCTCCTCTGCGCCCATAGGTCCATGAGCTGGCGTTTCGTGGACACGGACGTGGAAAGTCGTCAATCGTCGTCACTGGTTCATCAGCGCGAGGGCCCGCGGGAAGGCCTTGGCTGGGGGACTGCTAGCAGATGGGGTGGGCGATGCGGCGTGGGACCCGCGAGCCCAGAGATTCGATGCGGTGCGCGAGGGCCGTAGCGATCGATGTCGGAGGCGCACGCTGCGTCGGTGCTTTCCGTGAGGAGGTGGGCGGTGTTGCGCTCGCGGCCGCGGGTCATGCCGACGTACGCTGCGGCGGCACCGGTGGTCTCGCCGACCACGAGGTGTGCGTGGTCGGCGGTTTCTCCTTGGGTGCCGTGGACGGTGGTGGCGTAAGCGAGCTCGACGTGCTTCCGGACGTAGCGCGCAGCAGGGTGCGATCGCCAGGTCGACCACGCACGCGGAGGCCCCCGTCGTCGTCGATGGCGGTGACGGTCCAGAGGTCCCGGTTGGCCACGCCAGGTCTCGGTCGCTTTGGCGGGTGGCGATCTGGTCGCCTGGTCCGATATGGTCACCGGCCGCGCTGACGAGCGCTTCTCTGCCGCCGGTCTCGCCGATGGCGAGGCGCCGTCGCGGATCGCGGCTTACAGGGCCGCCACTTGCTCGCGGGTGTCGGCGATGACCCGTCCGCCGTCGGGCTGAAGGCTGACGACAGCAGCCTGCCGTTCGACGTCGGTGGGGTAGACGACGACCAGACCGCGTTCCAGCAGTGCGTCGAAGACCTGACCGGCGCGCTCGCCGCTACGCATAAGCAGCGTGAGCGCGGCGTACTCGGGGTCGGTGAAGCGGTGCACGGCCGACAGGGTGAGACGGGCCTCGGGTTGTGCCCACCGTATGGCGTGGTCGAGCACGCCTCCTCGGCCGACGGCCGGGAGTTGGTGTCGGTCGCCGACGAACGCCACCCGAGCGTTGGTCTCGTCGGCGATCGTGAGCAGGGCCAGCGCGGTGTCCTGGTCGAGCATGCCGGCCTCATCGATGACCAGCAGGTCGCCAAAGCGCAGCCGCGCCCGCTCGTCCGGCTCCGCTTGAACACGGGACCATCAGCCGTCCTGGTCCAGCGGTAGCCGTGCCGATGGATCAACCAGGCAGCAGAGGATGCGTCGGTGCCGAGCTGTTCCTCGGCGACCCGGGCCGCTTCGGGCGTCGGCGTGACCACCATTAACCGGCGTTCGTTGATCGTCTGAAGATCCGATCCCGAGCCGCCGCGAGCGTTGTGGTCTTGCCCGCGCCCGAGAGGCTGCCGCACCATTCGTGCGACAGCCTCCGGAACTGCGGTTCTACCGAGTGGAGCCAAGGGGACTCACCCGTAAACCCCTGCTTGCAAAGCAGCAAAAATCGTCTCAC
>JAICWH010000046.1 GCA_025934895.1 Nocardioidaceae bacterium
GCGGTCCACCTTGTAGGGGTGGTTGCGGAAGTGGCTGTCAGCGACGCCGTGTGCGGGGTCCTGGCACCGGGAGGACAGCGGGACGGGTGCTGTCAGGTTGACGTCGTCCTGCGGCAGGCAGCGGTACCGCGTGCCGTCCTCAGCCTTCTGCCGCTTCGTCGAGGCAGGGGCCCGGGACAGCCCGTCGACCCGTTGGCCGTTGACCCGCCCCCAGCGGCCGTAGAGGTTGTCGAACGAGTGGTTCTCCTCGTAGATCACCACCAGGTGCTTGTAGCCCCCGGGCAGCCCCGCCGCCCAGGCCCGAGAAGCATGGCCGGCGTGATCGGCCCCGACGGCGTTGGCCGTCCCCGCAGCGCTCGCCCCGGCCTGGCTGGCGGCCGCCACCACGGTTGCCACGGCTGCCGCACCGATGACCGCGGACATCTTCCGCGCACGTCTCATGGCGTCTCCTTCCTGCACGTGCACGCCCCGAGATGGGACGTCGCGTGACACCGTGGCACGCCTGACTTCCCGAGGGAACCCCTGTAGGCGTTTGCCTCACCGCGCGAGCGTCTCGTCGTCGGAGGTGCGTGCGCCCGTCGTACGGCGTGCGTACTCGGCCGCGGTGGCGACACCGGTCACGAGCAGGGCCGCGAAAACATTTGAGCGCGGCGTGGCCGAGCGAACCGACGACGACGCCGGCCACGGCTCCCGCAGCGGCGGCGGTCAGCCCCATCACCAGGTCGGCCGCACCCTGCACGTCGGTGCGGGCGTCGAGCGGCGCGGACTCCGAGAGCAACGTCGACGCGGCGACCGTGCACAGCGACCATCCCAGCCCCAGCAGGAACAGCCCCACCCCGATCTGGTACGACGCCCCTGCCGGCGCCGTACCGGAGAGCAGCAGCGCGAGGAGCAGCACCACCGCACCTGCCGCGAGCACGGTGGGTCGGCCGAGACGGTCCGTGAGCCACCCGACGACGGGGGCGAGGGCCGGCGGCGACCTCGGGGCGGGTGCGTACGACCTCGACGACCCGCGGCCACGACGTGCGCCCGCGGGTCGCCTCGCCGCGGTCGAGGGCCGCCTCAAGGGCCACCAGCAGGGGGTCGGGGTGGAGGAACACCGCGACGACGGAAGCCGCGCCCAGGGTGCCGACCAGAGCGAACAGGAACGGCCCGGTGAGCACCGGCACACCGAGGGCCCGCCCGGCCCGGCCGGGCGGACCCGGTCAGGTTCGGGCCCCCGGCGGACCCGAGCAGGTAGCCCGTCGAGAGGCCGACCCGTCGACCGCTGCGCCCCATCGTCCGGGCGAGCAGCCACAAGCCGATCGCCGCACCCAGCACCTGCGCGGTCTGCGGGAGTCCGGCGAGCTCCTCGCTTCCGGACACCTGCTCGGCCAGCGGCGCGGCGACGGCGATCCCGATGCTGATCCCGAGCGCCCAAGGCCGGGGAGACCACCAGCGTCCGCACCGTGCGGCGCTGCACCTGTCGCAGCCGGTGGTCCGGCCACCGGATGCCGCCCCACAACCGGCCGGTCATCCGGGGAGCGGCGTCGCTCACCGGGTCAGCTCCCGCACCCGGGCACGGTAGCGGCTCAGCAGGTCCCTCCACACCGGGCCAGGTCGTCCCTCGCCGATCCGCCGCCGGTCGAGCTCGACGACCGGCACGAGCTCGCAGACGGTGCCGGTGACGAAGACCTCTTCGGCGTTGTAGAGGTCGAACAGGGTCAGCTGCTCCTCGGTGGTCCGGTAGCCGGCCGCGCGCGCGAGGTCCAGCACAGCCGCACGCGTGATGCCGTGCAGGCACGAGGTGGCCCGCGGGGTGCGGACCGCGCCGTCACCGACGCAGAACACGTTCGCGGTGTCCGCCTCGGCGACGTAGCCGAACGCGTCCAGCATCAGCGTCGCGTCGATCTCGGGTTCGTCGAGGATCTCGAGCCTCGCCAGGATGGAGTTGAGCTGGTTGGCATGGTGGATGGCGGGGTCGACGAACTGCGGGTGCGGGCGCCGGATGCTCGCGGTCCGGAGCCGCTGCGGAGCGGGTTCCTCGGCGACCGGCTTGTGCTCCGCGACGATGACAGTGGTGCCGACCGGTGGGGCGTTGCGCGGGTCCATGCCACTGGTGGACCGGGTGCCCCGCGAGACCATCAGCCGGATGTGGATGTCGTGCTCGAAGCCGTTGGCCGCCAGGGTCTGCTGGATCGCGCTCCGGAACCCGGCCGCGTCGTGAGGTAGCCGGATCCGCAGGGCGTGCGCCGACTCCGCCAGCCGGCGCAGGTGCCGCTCGAGCTCGAGGACCCGGCCGTGGTAGACCCGCAGGCCCTCCCACACGGCGTCCCCGGACTGGAAGCCGGCGTCGAGAACCGAGACGCCCGCCTGGGAGAGCGGGACCACGCGGTCATCGACGTAGACGTGCAGCTCTGGTGGGTCGGTCCGCACGGCGCCTCCTTCGGTGGGCTCAGAGGATCATCGCTCCGAGCGGGGCAGCTCGAGGCGCTCCCACACCGCCAGCCACACCTCCTTCGGGCTCTGCCCCGCCTCCAGCGCCTCGGTGACCGTTCGGTGGCCGAGGTCGGAGATCACCTGCTGCTCGGCCCAGGTCCGTGCGTATGCAGGACCCAGGACACGTTCCATCCGCGCCCAGAACTCCGTGTACCGCATGGCCTCGAGGCTACGTCAGCAGCCGAGCCCGCTCGGACCTCGACCCGAACGGCCGCACGAACATGCAGGTCCACCCGGAGTGCGGCCGATCCTGCCAGGACATGGACAACCTGCATGTCCTCGTGGCCGCTGTGCGACGGCGCGTTCAGATCCCGCCTGCTGCGACAATGGGCGGATGGTCGCAGACGTCACCATCAGGCCCGCGGTCGAGGACGACCTCAGCGACATCGCCGCCATCTATGCGCACGAGATCGCCAACAGCGTGGCCACCTTCGACCTCGAGCCGCCGACACCGGCCTACTGGCACCAGCGCCTGGTCGGCCAGCAGGTGGGGGACCACCTCCTGGTCGCCGTGGACGACGACGACGTGGTCGGTTACACGTACTCGTGGTCCTACCGCCCGCGACCGGCCTACAACCTGACCCGGGAGACCTCGATCTACCTCGACCCCTCGGTGCGGGGCCAGGGCATCGGCCGGCAGCTCTACACGGTGCTGCTCAGCACGATGACCGGCTCCGGGGTCCACACCGCCGTCGCGCTGGTCGCGCTGCCCAACCCCGGCAGCGTGGCGCTGCACAAGGCGTGTGGGTTCGAGCACGTCGGCACCATGCGCGAGGTCGGCTTCAAGTTCGGCCAGTGGGTCGACGTGGAGTGGTACCAGCGGATGCTGGTCTGAGCTCGTCGACAGCGACGTCCCACTCCCGGTCGTGGAGGGACCGGGTCCCGAGCCGCGGCTCACACCTGTGCCTCACGTGGGGGCGCCTCCTCCTCCGACAGGGTCCAGCCCGTCTCCAGCAGGGACTTCAGGTTCGAGAGGATGCCGACCCAACCCTCGCGCACACCTCGCAGCATCTCGCTGTCAGGCTCGAAGTCGTCATGGGTCACCGTGAGGCGCACGACGCGCGGGGTCACCTCGTCGATCTCGAAGGTGACCTTGGAGACCTTCTCCCGCCGGAGCTCCGCGAGCCGCTCCTGGCTCCAGCCGAACATCTCCGCCATCTCCGGCTGGTAGGTGTGCCAGGTGTAGCGGAGCAGCCGGGGTGGCTCCGAGGCGAGCACCCGCTGCCCCCAGTCGTGAGGTCCGTCGTCCGGCCCGATCTTCCAGCCGACCGGCGAGCCCTCGGCGAAGTCGGAGCGTGGTCCGCCGCCGTCGAAGTACCGGCCGATGAAGACCGGATCGGTCAGTGCCTGCCACAGCTTCTCGGGGGTGGTGCGGATGTAGGTCTGGTAGACGAACTCGGACTGGCTCATGTGCGGTTCCTCCAAGGCTCTTCTGAGGTCCGCGAGCGCTTGCGCGCGGCCTCGGTCGTACTGACGGATCCACCGGTCGGCGATGTCGTTGATGGGTGCCACGTTGAGGTGGTGGAGCTTCTCCCTGCCGCGGCGCGTGGTCGCGACCAGGCCCGCCGACTCCAGGACCGCCAGGTGCTTGGTGACCGCCTGGCGGCTCATCTGCAGCACGTCGCACAGCTCCCGCAACGGCTGGCCGTTGCGTTCGTTCAGCGCGTCCAGAAGGCGCCGCCGACTGGCGTCGGCAAGCGCCCTGAACACCCTGTCGGCATCCATCTCCGTCATCTCGTCATGCAACCACGCGGTTGCCTGTCCAGGCTAAGGCAACCGGACGGTTGCCTGTCAAGGCTCGGACCCGCTCGGAGGACGATCGGACCGGTGTGCCGAGGACGGTCCCAGCTCAGCTCAGCAGCAACGTGTCGAAGCGCCGTGACGCGACCATCAGGCCCATCGTCCCCAGGACAGCGAGATAGCCCACCGACCACAGTGCGTCGGTGGAGAGGGCGCCGGTGGTCAGCTCGCGTACCAGCGCGACTCCTCGGTAGAGGGGGGTCACCTCGACCACCCAGCGGAGCGCGCCGTGGAAGGCGGTGACCGGGAAGAAGGTCGCCGAGAACAGGAACATCGGCACGACCGCCAGGGAGACGTACTCGAAGTCCTGCCACGACGTCATGAACGTCGTGAGCGCCATCCCGGCGCCGGCGAAGGCGTACCCGATCAGCCAGGTCGCCGGCCACGCCAGCACCGCCCACCAGGACGAGACCAGCCCCAAGACCGCCATCAGGGCCAGGAACCCTGCGGAGTAGACCGACGACCGCATCAGTGACCAGGCCAGCTCACCGCGGGCGATGTCGACGGTCCGCACCGGCGTGGCGAGGACTCCTTCGTAGACCTTGTCGTAGCGCAGCTTGAAGAAGATGCCGAAGGTCGAGTCGAGCAGAGCGCCGTTCATCGACGCGGCCGCGAGCATGCCGGGCGCCACGAAGACCGCGTAGGGGACGACCCGACCGTTGTAGGAGAAGCCGTCGATGAGCCTGCCCACGCCGATGCCGATCGAGAAGAGGTAGAGCGCCGGCTCGGCGAAGCCGGTCAGGAACACCAGCCACGCCTTCCGGTAGACCAGGAAGTTGCGTCGTACGAGCACCCAGGCGCCCGGACTGCCGGCACCCCTGCGCGCGAGGTCGCGGGTGACCGCCGTCGTCACGAGTGCCACCGCCTACACCTCCAGCCGCTTGCCGAGACGCCAGACGGCCAGCACCCAGCCGACCAGGCTGAGCAGCACCAGGTAGCCCAGGTGCACGAGCGCGGCACCCACTTGCACGTCGTCCAGCACCAGCATCCGGACCAGGTCGACGCCGTGCCACAGGGGCGTCGCCCGGGCGACCCACTGCAGCGGTGCGGACAGGTTGCCGATCGGGAAGAACGCCCCGGAGAACAGGAACAGCGGGACGACCAGCAGCCGGTAGACGACCAGGAAGGCGGTGTCGCTGTTCACCGACGCGGCGTACGCCGTGAAGACGCCCGCGAAGCTCAGGCCCACCAGCACGGTCACCGGCCAGGCGAGCAGCACTCCCACCCATGAGTCGAAGACCCCGAACGGTGACATCACCAGCAGGAAGACGGCACCGGTGCTGGCCGTCCGGAACATCACGTAGAGCAGCTGCCCGGCCACGATGTCGGCGACCGCCAGCGGCGAGGCCGTCATCGCGTAATAGGTGCGGGACCACTTGATCATCCCCATCACCGGCCAGGTGGTCTCCCCCATCGCCACCTGCATCGAGTAGGAGGCGACCAGCCCCGGGGCGACGAAGGAGAGGTACGACGGTGCACCGTCCAGGGAGCCGCCGCCGGCGTCGACGAACCGGCCCAGCAGGACGCCCATCGCGACGACGTAGAACAGCGGAAGGACGAAGGAGGTGAAGACCGAGCCCTTCCAGGTGCGCCGGTAGACGGTCGCCCAGTAGACGCGCTGGCGCGCCACCATCTCCCAGCTCGGCACAGCCGAGGTGACCGTCGAGAGCACGGCTGCCGGTGCCATCACTCGACCAGCGTCCGTCCCGTGAGCCGCAGGAACACGTCCTCGAGGGTGGAGCGCCGCACGAGCACCGCCATCGGCGCCAGTCCGCGCTCGTGCACCTGCGCCAGGGTCGCCTCGCCGTCGTCGGTGTAGAGAAGCAGCCGGTCGGGGAGCACCTCCACGCGCGGCGCCAGGTCCGCGACCAGCTCGGCGTTCTGCTCGTTGTCGCCGACCCCGAACCGCAGCTCGGCGACCTCGCGCGTCGAGTGCGCGCGGATCAGCTCCAGCGGCGACCCGGCGGCGACGATCTCACCGCCGTCCATGACCACGAGGCGGTCGCAGAGCTGCTCGGCCTCGTCCATGTAGTGCGTGGTGAGCACCAGCGTTACCCCGCGCGCCTTGAGCCGGAACAGCCGGTCCCACAGCAGGTGCCGTGCCTGCGGGTCGAGGCCGGTGGTCGGCTCGTCGAGCAGCATCAGGTCGGGGTCGTTGATCAGCGAGCGGGCGATCGTCAGCCGGCGCTTCATGCCGCCGGAGAGGTCCTCGACCTTGCCCTTGGCCTTGTCGCGGAGCTGCACGAAGTCGAGCAGCTCGTCGGCCCGCGCGGCCACCTCGGCCTTCCTCATCCCGAAGTAGCTGCCGTAGACCATCAGGTTGTCGCGCACGTTCAGCTCGTTGTCGAGCGTGTCGTCCTGCGGACACACCCCGAGGCGCGCCCGGATCTGCGGTCCGTGGGTGGTGGGGTCCATCGAGAGGATCATCAGCTCGCCGGCAGAGGGGGGTGAGACGGCGGCGATCATCCGCATCGTCGAGGACTTCCCGGCGCCGTTGGGGCCGAGGAAGCCGAACGCCTCTCCTGGTCGGACGTCGAGGTCGATGCCTCGCACCGCCTCGAGGTCGCCGTAGGACTTGCGCAGCCCGCGGGCCCAGACCATCGAGGTCGCGCGCGCCTCGTCGTGGCCGGCGGCCGGGTCTCCGTGTCGCTGTGCGCCGGGTGGGGGGGAGCCGCTCACCGTTCCTGAAGGTGGTGTCGAAGGCACGGCCACGACCCTACGTGGGCGCACCGACCGTGGCATCCGGATTAGCCGGGGGTGCTGTCGGTGTCATCCGGCAGGATGGTCTCGTGGCGACCACGACCCGCACGGTGGAGGCAGCAGATGCGCTGGCGTCCTTCAGCGCGCCCACCCGCACCTGGTTCGAGGCGGCGTTCGCGGAGCCGACCTCGGCCCAGGTGGGCGCCTGGCGGGCGATCGCAGCCGGTCGCAACGCACTGGTGGTGGCCCCCACGGGCTCGGGGAAGACGCTGTCGGCGTTCCTGTGGTCGCTGGACCGGCTCGCGGCCACCCCCCCTCCGGAGGACAGGCTGCTGCGCTGCCGGGTGCTCTACGTCTCCCCGCTGAAGGCGCTCGCGGTCGACGTGGAGCGCAACCTGCGCGCACCGCTCACCGGCATCCGGCACACCTCGGCTCGGCTCGGCGTCCCCCCTCCGGACATCACGGTCGGCCTGCGCTCCGGTGACACCTCGGCTGCCGACCGACGCCGGCTCGGCACCACCCCGCCCGACATCATGATCACCACGCCCGAGTCCCTGTTCCTGATGCTCACCTCGCGGGCGCGGGACGCCCTTCGTGGCGTCGAGACGGTGATCATCGACGAGGTGCACGCGGTCGCCGGCACCAAGCGCGGCGCACATCTGGCGCTGTCCCTCGAGCGGCTGGACGAGCTGCGCCGAGCGCAGGGGGTCGAGCCCGCACAGCGCATCGGCCTGTCCGCGACCGTGCGACCGGTCGAGGAGGTGGCCCGCTTCCTGGGCGGCAGCCGGCCCGTCGAGGTCGTCGCCCCACCCGCGACCAAGCAGTGGGACCTCTCGGTCGTGGTGCCGGTCGAGGACATGACCGAGCTTGCGCTCGCTGCGGCGGTCGACGAGATCGCCGAGGGCTCGGCGGCGGGCAGCGCCGAGCGTCGCGGGTCGATCTGGCCACACGTCGAGGAGCGGGTGGTCGACCTCATCGAGCAGCACCGCTCGACGATCGTCTTCGCCAACTCGCGGCGCCTCGCGGAGCGGCTGACCGCGAGGTTCAACGAGATCGCCGCCGAGCGCGCCGATGCGTCGGGGGCCGAGCTGCCTGCCGCACAGCCGGCTGCGGCCGACCGAGGCTCGGACAGGTCGGTGGGGGTGGGGGCGCGGCCGCCGGCGCAGGTGATGGCCCAGTCGGGCCGGTCGAGCGGAGCCGGGACGGTGGTCGCGCGGGCCCATCACGGTTCGGTGTCCAAGGAGCAGCGGGCCCTCATCGAGGACGACCTCAAGCGCGGCCGGCTGCCCTGCGTGGTCGCCACGTCCAGCCTCGAGCTGGGCATCGACATGGGTGCGGTCGACCTCGTCGTGCAGATCGAGTCCCCTCCCTCCGTCGCGTCCGGCCTCCAGCGCGTCGGCCGCGCCGGCCACCAGGTGGGTGAGGTCTCGCGTGGGGTGCTGCTGCCCAAGCACCGCGGCGACCTGGTGCACACGACCGTCGCGGTGGAGCGGATGCGCTCGGGTGACATAGAGGCGCTGCGGATCCCGACGAACCCGCTCGACGTGCTCGCCCAGCAGGTCGTCGCCGCCACCGCCACCGACGAGTGGGACGTCGACGAGCTGTTCGCGATGGTGCGCAGGTCCGCGCCGTTCGCGACGCTCCCGCGCTCGGCGTACGACGCCACCCTGGACCTGCTGAGCGGGAGGTACCCGTCCGACGAGTTCCGTGAGCTCCGGCCACGGATCGTCTGGGACCGCGTCGCAGGGACCCTGACGGCCCGACCCGGGGCTCAGCGGCTCGCCGTGACCAGCGGCGGGACGATCCCGGACCGGGGACTGTTCGGCGTCTTCCTCGTCGGCAGCGACTCCCGGCCGGGCTCTGGAGGACCGAACCGGGTGGGGGAGCTCGACGAGGAGATGGTCTACGAGTCGCGGGTGGGTGACGTGTTCGCGCTCGGCGCGACGTCGTGGCGTATCGAGGACATCACCCACGACCGGGTGCTCGTCTCACCGGCGCCCGGTCAACCCGGGCGGCTGCCGTTCTGGAAGGGCGACCAGCTCGGCCGTCCCGCGGAGCTCGGGGAGGCGATCGGCGCCTTCACCCGCGAGCTGAGCGCCATGAGCACCGAACAGGCCACGGAGCGCTGCACCGACGCCGGGCTCGACGACTGGGCGGCCGCCAACCTGGTCGCCTTCCTCGAAGAGCAGCGCGAGGCGACCACTACCCTGCCCTCGGACCGGACGGTCCTGGTCGAACGGTTCCGCGACGAGCTGGGCGACTGGAGGATCGTCATCCACTCTCCCTACGGTGCGCAGGTGCATGCTCCGTGGGCGCTGGCGATCGGGGTGCGCCTGCGGGAGCGCTACGGCATCGACGCGCAGGCGCTGCCCGGCGACGACGGCATCGTGCTCCGCGTCCCGGAGACCGACCAGGAGCCTCCGGGTGCGGACATCATCGTCTTCGATGCCGATGAGGTCGAGGACATCGTCACCTCCGAGGTCGGCGGATCGGCGCTGTTCGCGTCCCGGTTCCGGGAGTGCGCGGCGCGCGCCCTGCTCCTGCCGCGCCGCGACCCCGGGCGCCGCTCACCCCTGTGGCAGCAGCGACAGCGCAGCGCCCAGCTTCTGGAGGTCGCGGTCCGCTACCCCTCCTTTCCGATCGTCCTCGAGGCGGTGCGCGAGTGCCTGCAGGACGTGTACGACGTGCCGGCGCTCCTCGGGTTGATGCGCGACCTGGCGTCCCGCCGGATCCGGGTGGTCGACGTGACGACGACCCAGCCGTCACCCTTCGCCCGGTCGCTGCTGTTCGGCTACGTCGCCGCGTTCATCTATGAGGGCGACTCGCCCGTCGCGGAGCGTCGCGCCGCGGCGCTCTCCCTGGACCAGGGCCTGCTCGCCGAGCTGCTCGGGCGCGCCGAGCTCCGCGAGCTGCTCGACCCCGACGTCCTCTTCGACCTCGAGCTCGAGCTCCAGCGGCTGACACCGGACCGCAGGGCCCGTGACGCCGAAGGGGTCGCCGACCTGCTCAGGCTGCTCGGGCCGCTGTCCACGGACGAGGTCGCGGCCCGCAGTGTCGAGGGGTCGGACGTGATCTCGTGGCTCACCCTGCTCGCCGACGCACGACGGGTGGTGGAGGTGCGGGTGGGCGGCACGGAGCGGTGGACGGCCATCGAGGACGTCGCGCGCTTGCGCGACGGCCTTGGCGTCCCGGTGCCCGCGGGCACTCCGGACGTCTTCACCGAGCCGGTCGAGGACCCTCTCGCGGACCTGGTCGCCCGCTTCGCCCGCACGCACGGTCCGTTCACCGCGGCCGATGTCGCCTCCCGGCTGGGTCTGGGCGTTGCGGTAGCCGCTCAGACCCTGGCCCGGCTCGGTGCGCGAGGGCGCGTCCTGGAGGGCGAGTTCCGGCCTGCGGGCGCAGGCCAGGAGTGGTGCGACGCTGACGTGCTGCGTCGCCTGCGGCGACGGTCGCTGGCGGCCCTGCGCAAGGAGGTCGAGCCGGTCGAGCCGTCGACACTCGGTCGGTTCCTGCCGGTCTGGCAGAACGTCTCCTCGGCCGGGCCGGGCAGCGGTGGGCGGCTGCGCGGCCTCGACGGGGTGGTGGCGGTGGTGAACCAGCTCGCCGGGTGTGCCGTGCCGGCGTCCGCCCTGGAGCCGCTGGTGCTCGCCAGCCGGGTCGTCGACTACGCCCCAGCGATGCTCGACGAGCTCACCGCGACGGGGGAGGTGCTCTGGGCGGGCCATGGCACCCTTCCCGGCGCGGACGGCTGGCTCTCGCTCCACCTGGCTGACAACGCGCACCTGACCCTGCCGGACCGGTCGCCGTTGACCGAGCTCGACACGACGCCGCTGCACCACGCGGTGGTCGAGGCGCTCACCGGTGGAGGCGCCTACTTCTTCCGTCAGCTCTCGGGCGTCGCCGGCTCGGGCGACGACAGGGCGCTGGAGGCCGCGCTGTGGGACCTCGTCTGGTCGGGCTGGCTGAGCAACGACACGCTCGCGCCGGTCCGGGCACTGGTCTCCAGCGGCCGCGGCGCGCACCGTTCCCGTCGGCCGCCCGCTCGCGCCCGCCTGCCCTCGAAGCGGATCCCCGAGGTTCGCCGGGACCTGCCGAGGCGCACCGGCCCGCCGAGCACGTCCGGACGATGGTCACTGCTTCCGCACCTGGAGCAGGACCCGACCAGACGTGCCCACGCCTCCGCCGAGGCCCTTCTCGAACGACACGGCGTCGTGACCAGAGGGGCGGTGACCAGCGAGCGGGTGCCGGGCGGCTTCGCCGGGGTCTACAAGGTGCTCGCCGCCTTCGAGGACTCGGGCCGCTGCCGCCGCGGCTACTTCGTCGGCTCGCTGGGCGCCGCGCAGTTCGGGGTCCCCGGAGCCGTCGACCGGCTACGGTCGTTCTCCCGCGAGCTGAGCGAGGCCTCGCAGGACAAGCGTGCCGCGATCGCGCTGGCTGCCACCGATCCTGCCAACCCCTACGGCGCGGCCCTCCCGTGGCCGGAGCGCTACAGCGAGGTGGATGCCGTCGAGAGCGGTCACCGCCCGGGCCGGAAGGCCGGTGCGCTGGTGGTGCTCGTCGACGGCGAGCTCACGGTCTACGTCGAAAGAGGCGGTCGCACCTTGCTGACCTTCAGTGACGACGTCGAGGACCTGACGCCCGCGGTGGGTGCTCTCGCAACCGCCTGTCGCCAGGGTGCGCTCGGGCGGCTGACCGTCGAGCGCGCCGACGGGGAGAACATCCTGGCGCTCGGCGACCGGCCCACCGCCCTACGGCAGGCGCTGGAGGACGCCGGCTTCGTCGCCACTCCGCGAGGACTGCGGCTCCGTGGCTGAACGCGCCGACCTGCGCGGGGACTGTTCGAGCTGCACCGCACTGTGCTGCGTCGCTCCCGGGTTCCGCCGATCCGTCCAGTTCGGCGTGGACAAGCCGCCCGGCGTCGCCTGCCTCCATCGTGCTGAGGACCACACCTGCTCGCTCCATGACCAGCTCCATGAGCGAGGGTTTCCCGGCTGCGCGAGCTTCGACTGCCTCGGTGCCGGACAGCAGGTTGTCCGGCACACGTACGCCGGCCAGGACTGGAGGGCTGACCCGGCGCTGGCCGCGCAGATGTTCCGGGTCTTCTCGGTGATGCGAGAGCTGCACGAGCTGCTCTGGCTGCTCCTCGAGGCCAGCGAGCTTGCCCGGGCCGAGCAGCCCGGTCCTCGGCCCGACCACCGGGGCGCGGACCTGGTTGGCGCCTCCCTGCGGAGCGCCGCCCTGACCGGCGCCGACCTCCGAGGCGACGACCTGTGAGCCGCCGAAGACACCGTTCTCCCACCGTTGCTGACCCGACCCCTGCACTGGTCGTCGACCCTGCACGGGGTCCGGACGGCAGGTCTAGGGTCGACGCGTGAGCTTCGACGTCTCCGCCGATGCCTACGGCCGCTTCATGGGTCGGTACTCCGAGCCGCTGGCCGCCGGCTTCGTCGAGCTGACCGGTCTCTCGCCGGGTCAGCGTGCCCTGGACGTCGGCTGCGGTCCCGGCGCCCTCACGGCCCAGCTGGTGCGGATCCTCGGTCCGCAGGCGGTTGCCGCCCTCGACCCGTCTCCGTCGTTCGTCGCCGCCGTCCGGGCCAGGTTGCCGGGGGTCGACGCACGGGAAGGCAGGGCTGAGCAGCTCCCCTTCGAGGACGACAGCTTCGACGCCGCGGCCGCGCAGCTGGTAGTGCACTTCCTCAGCGACCCCGTGGTCGGTCTGCGAGAGATGGCCAGGGTGGTTCGTCCTGGTGGCATCGTGGCTGCGTGTGTGTGGGACCACGCAGGAGGAGGCGGTCCGCTCTCAGCGTTCTGGGCGGCCGCACGCGAGCTTGATCCGGGCGTCGAAGACGAGGCCGACCGCCCAGGTGCCCGAGAAGGTCACCTGGTCGAGCTGAGCCACGCGGCTGGCCTGCCCGACGTGGAGGCGAGCACGGTGAGCGTCCGGGCGCACTTCGCGACCTTCGACGACTGGTGGGTGCCGTTCACGCTGGGCGTCGGGCCGGCCGGCGCCCACGTCGCGCGTCTTGACGAACCAGATCGGGCAGCGTTGCGCGAGCGCTGCGAGCGGCGCCTTCCGGACGCGCCGTTCGACATCGTCGCGGCCGCCTGGTGCGTGCGGGCCCGGGTCGGTCGCGCTGGAGCGGACAGTGCCTGAGGGCGACACCGTCTGGCGCACCGCGCTGCATCTCGACCGTGCCCTGAGCGGGTCCACCCTGCTCGAGACGGACTTCCGGGTGCCGGCCCTGGCAATGCTCGACCTCAGCGGGCGGGTGGTCGAGTCCACGATCGCCCGCGGCAAGCACCTGCTCACCCGCATCGGTGCGCCCGGTCACGACCACGCTGGCGGGCCCTCGCCCCCTGAGCGCGCTGACGACTCCGGCGCCCGGTTGACCTTGCACACCCACCTGAGGATGGAGGGCTCCTGGCACATCTACCGGGCTGGCAGCCGCTGGCGCCGACCCGCCCACGAGGCCCGGGTCGTGCTCCGCACCGAGGCGTGGACCGCCGTCGGTTTCGCGCTCGGTGTCACCCAGGTCGTCCCTCGCGCGGCCGAGGACTCCCTCGTGGCTCACCTCGGGCCCGACCTGCTAGGACCGGACTGGGACGAGCAGGAGGCGCTGCGCCGCCTGCTGGATGACCCAGCGCCTCCGGTCGCTGCCGCCATCACCGACCAGCGCAACCGGGCAGGGGCGGTCACCCACCCGAGCGCCGTTGGCGAGTTCAGCCGGGAGGTGGGCGTCGCCCTGCTGGATCAGCGCTGCCTGGCAGGGATCGGCAACCTGTACAAGGCTGAGGCCCTGTTCCTGTCGGGCGTCTCGCCTTTTCAGGCGGTCACCGAGGTGCCCGACCTGGGCAAGGTCATCCGGCTGGCCCGGCGCCTGATGATGGCCAACAAGCTCACCCCGCTGCAGACGACGACGGGCGTGGCGCGCCGGGGCCAGGAGCACTACGTCTATGGGCGAGGTGGTCAGCCGTGCCGCCGCTGTGGCACCCGGATCAGGTCTCGGATGCAGGGGCAGCCGCCGCAGGACCGGATCACGTACTGGTGCCCGGCCTGCCAGCCGTAGGCCCGGTCCAGACCATGGTGTGACGCTGTGCCTCCCGGGGGATCGTTGACACCAGTGAACCGTGCTGGGTGAGCCCAGACCTTGCCCCGGCCGGGACGCGATCCGGCTCTGGCGACTATCCCCGAGAAGCCGCCGGGGCCGGACCCCAACCGGGTGGGCCGACCTCTGCACGCCCGAACGACGCCTGGCCCGGCCGGCGCCCCAGGTGCAGCTCGCCCGCGGGTCAAGGCCGCGGCGTCGCGAGCTCGCGGACCGCAGCTGCGCCGACGCCTCGCCCTCCTCGCATATCTGCGTCCCGCATGGTTACACCACTCACTGAGTCCCGGGGCGCTTCTCAAGCAGAGCGTGGGTGTGCCCTTGGGATCCCTGAGCCACCTCGGCCCTGGCACACCCGGGCCGGGGTGGCTCCTGCATCCCCGGTTCGACCAGGTGGGTCGCTGGTAAAGGCAGGGCGCGTACCCTTCCGGCCCGCGATACGGGGGAGGTGCCCAGGCAGCAGCCCGACGCAGAATGCAGTGGCTCCCGCCCGGTGAGCCCTCCCTGCTCAGGCGCCGGGCGGGAAGCACCCCCGATGCTAGACCGGTCGTGGCCGTCAACGGGCCGCTCGGGCAGCAGGTGGCGCCACTGCCGGTGGACGGAGGCACCCAGGTCTGGACGGCGCCCAGCACCGGCAGGTCGGTGACCAGCCTGGTCGGGAACACCGCGACCTGGACGACCAAGGTCGACCGCTTCGACGAGCTCTACACCAACGCCACGGACTGCCTGGGCAACGCCGCGGACTACTCCTACGACCAACATCGAGACTGGTCTCCACGACCTGGCCATCCTGAGCAGGGGTGACCGGGCCGGGTGGTGCTGCTGGGTCAGGCGGCGGAGGCGACCACGTCGCCCGGACGCGGCCCGGAGGCGGGTCCGCGCAGGGACCGCTGCAGGCTGGTGGTCTCCAGCTCGAGCTGCATCGCCAGGGCAGCCTCCTCCAGCGCGACCGCGTCGCTCACCTCGGACAGGATCTCCGAGAGCGGCACGTCGAGGGCGGCGCAGATCGAGGCGAGCAGCTCCGAGGACGCTTCCTTCTGGCCACGCTCGATCTCGGAGATGTATCCCAGGCTGACCCGCGCCTCCGCGGAGACCTGCCGCAAGGTGCGCCCCTGCCGCATCCGCTGGGAGCGCAGGACCTCTCCGAGCAGGCGTCGGAAGATCACCACGGGCACTGCCCCTTCCGTGTCGTGCGCGAGTCGAGTAGCGAACCTGAGAAGGGCAACGCTACCCGTCCCCGGAAACTTCCCCACGCCGACAGCACCGGCCGTTCGCTGTCGGCGCAAACGTCGAGTCCCGGCGGCGCGACCGGGGTCTGCAGCTGCGTTCGGGAGCCGCGCTCGATCGACGCGCCGCGCGCGCACCGCAGTCCGCGCCTCGCCGTGCGATCCGGTCGGTACCTTGGGGCCATGGCCCTACCGATCGAGGACTACGCCATCCTGGGCGACACCGGCACCGCGGCCCTCGTCGGCAAGGACGGCTCCATCGACTGGATGTGCCTGCCACGCTTCGACTCGCCCGCGTGCTTCGCGGCGCTGCTCGGCGGCCCCGAGCACGGACGATGGCTGCTCGGCCCGGACGAGGAGGGGGTTTCCTGCACCCGTCGATACGTCGGTCACAGCGCGGCCCTGGAGACGACGCACCGCACCGCGACCGCGTGCGTGAAGGTGCTCGACGTGATGCCGATCGGGGACGGCCGGGCGGACGTCGTACGCCGCATCATCGGGGTCGAGGGGACGATGCGGTTCCGGCACGAGTGGGTGGTGCGCTTCGGCTACGGCAGGATCCGGCCCTGGGTGAAGCGGGACACCGTGCACGGGGTGCGGGTGATCACGGCGGTCGCCGGCCCCGACCGGCTGATCCTGAGCGGCCCCCGGCTGCCGCACGCCGTGGACGGCAGGCACGTCGACGGCTTCGAGGTCCGTGCCGGTGAGGAGCTGACGTTCTCCACCACCTGGGTGGCCTCCCACCATCCCCTTCCCGAGCCGCTCGAGCTCGAGGAGCGGATCAGCGACTCGACCGACCTGCTGGACGCGTGGGCGCGGGAGTGCAGCTACCACGGTCCCTACCGGGAGGCAGTGCTCCGCTCGCTGGTCACCCTGCGGCTGCTCACGCACGGCGGCACGGGCGGGATCGTGGCCGCGGCGACGACGTCACTGCCCGAGGACTTCGGCGGGCAGCGCAACTGGGACTACCGGTTCTGCTGGCTCCGTGACGCCTCGCTCACCCTGGAGGCGTTGCTCGAGTGCGGGTTCGACGACGAGGCGAAGCTGTGGCGCAGCTGGCTGCTGCGCGCGGTCGCCGGCGACCCGCAGGACCTCCAGATCATGTACGGCGTCGACGGTGGCCGTGACCTGTTCGAGAGGACGCTGGACCACCTGCCCGGGTATGCCGCATCGACTCCCGTGCGGATCGGGAACGCCGCAGTCGGCCAGCGCCAGACCGACGTGCTCGGTGAGGTGATGGTGGCGCTGGAGATGGCCCGTGACGTCGGCGCCGAGGACGACGTCGACTCCTGGTCCCTGCAGCGCAAGCTCGTGGAGGAGCTCGCCGAGCACTGGGACGAGCCGGACAACGGGCTCTGGGAGGTGCGGGGTCCGCTGCGCCGGTTCACGCACTCCCGGGTGATGGTGTGGGTCGCCTTCGACCGGGCGGTGGCCGCCGTCGAGAAGCATGGTCTGCGCGGGCCGGTCGAGCAGTGGCGGGCGCTGCGGGACAAGGTCCGCGACGAGGTGCTCGCCCACGGGTTCGACCACGACCGCAACACCTTCACCCAGCACTACGACACGAAGGAGGTCGACGCGTCGCTGCTGATGCTCTCCGACATGGGGTTCGTGGCCGGCGACGACCCCCGGATGCTGGGCACCATCAAGGCGGTCGAGGAGGACCTGATGCGCGGCGGGCTGCTGCTGCGCTACCGGACCGGGTCGGGCGTCGACGGGCTCCCCGGCGAGGAGCACCCGTTCCTGGCCTGCTCGTTCTGGCTGGTCGAGGCCTACGCGCTCGCCGACCGGCTCGACGACGCCCACGCTCTGATGCAGCGGCTGCTGGCCATCTGCAACGACGTGGGGCTGCTCTCCGAGGAGTACGACCCCGAGCAGCGCCGCTTCGTGGGCAACTTCCCGCAGGCCTTCTCCCACCTCGCGCTGGTGGGTGCCGCATGTCAGATCGAACGCGCCGTACGGCGCCGGGACGCCGCCCCGACCGCCTCTCGCACCGGTCCCTGACCGACGTGTCGGGCCTCCAGCCTGAGGCGCCACAGGGACCGCGCGGGTCAGCCGCGCAGTGACGCGCTCCCCTTTCGTCGCACCGCGAGCGCCTTGAGGACGTAGTCCCCGCCGGTCACCACCGTGAGCCCGACGGCCGCGACCATCAGCACCACCGCGACGCCCCACAGCACGTCACCGACGGTCCCCCAGTCGTCCTGCAGGATCCTGATCGGGAGCACGAAGAGTCCGAGCGCGACCGTCTGCAGCACGGTCTTCAACTTGCCGCCACGGCCGGCGGCCATCACGCCGTAGCGGATCACCCAGATCCGCAGCAGGGTGATCCCCCACTCGCGTAGCAGCACCAGGGCGGTGACCCACCACCACAGCTCGCCGATGACGGAGAGGCCGACGAAGGCCATCCCGGTCAGTGCCTTGTCCGCGATCGGGTCGGCGATCTTGCCGAAGTCGGTGACCAGGTTGCGGCTGCGCGCGATGTCTCCGTCGACCTTGTCGGTGATCATCGCCAGCACGAACAGGGCCCAGGCCACCACCCGCCAGGTCACCGCGCCGCCGCCGTCAACCAGGAGCGCCCAGCCGAAGAACGGCACCATCGCGATCCGCAGCGCGGTCAGCGCGTTGGGAAGGTTCCAGTTCGAGGGCACCGGCGCGGGCTCGGTCATCGCACCCGCTCCGCGACGAGGTCCGCACCCACCGATGCAGTCACGACCGCCGGCACCAGGTCGCCGACGCGCACGGTGTCGCCAAGGTCGCCAGGACCGGTCAGGGTCGTGCAACCGTCCACCTCGGGGCCCTGGTGCGCCGCCCGCCCCTCGGCCGCGCCGTCCTCCAGCGACTCGACGAGTACGTCGACCTGGCTGCCGATCCGGTCGGCCGCCCGCTGCGACGTGAGCTCCTCGACCAGCCGGGCGACGTGCTCGGCGCGCTCGGCGATCTCGTCCTCGTCCAGCTTGCCGGGATACCCGGCGGCCTCGGTGCCGTCCTCGTCGGAGTAGCCGAAGACGCCCACCACGTCCAGGCGCGCGTCGACGAGGAAGTCGCACAGCGTCGCCAGGTCCGCCTCGGTCTCCCCCGGGAAGCCGACGATGACGTTGGAGCGGATGCCGGCCTCCGGCGCCTGACGGCGGATGTCGCCGACGAGAGCCAGGAAGCTCTCGGGGTCGCCGAACCGGCGCATCCGGCGGAGCACGGCGTTCGAGGCGTGCTGGAAGGACAGGTCGTAGTAGGCCGCCACCCCGGGCGTGCTGGCGATCGCGGTCACCAGCCCCGGACGGGTCTCGGCCGGCTGCAGGTAGGACACCCGCACCCGCTCGACGCCCTCGACCGCGGCCAGCTCGGGCAGCAGGGTCTCGAGGAGCCGCAGGTCCCCGAGGTCCTTTCCGTAGGACGTGGAGTTCTCGCTCACCAGGAACAGCTCCTTGACGCCCTGCTCGGCGAGCCACCGGGCCTCACCCAGCACGTCACCGGGCCGGCGGGACACGAACGACCCCCGGAACGACGGGATGGCGCAGAAGGTGCACCTCCGGTCACACCCGCTCGCGAGCTTCAGGGGTGCCATCGGCCCGCCGTCGAGCCGGCGTCGTACGGCCCGCGGCCCGGAGTCGGGAGCGGCCCCGGCCGGCAGGTCGGGCGCTGCGACCGGGTGTCCGGGGACCACCACGGCCAGCGCCGAGGCGTCGCGCTGGGTCGGGGAGATGGGCAGCAGCCTACGACGGTCCTGCGGGAGGTGCGGGGGCGGCGGGTCACCCGCGAGCACCGAGCGCAGGCGTGCCGCGATGTCCGGGTAGTCGTCGAAGCCGAGCACCGCGTCGGCCTCCGGGAGCGACTCCGCGAGGTCCTGTCCGTATCGCTCGGCGAGGCAGCCCACCGCCACCACAGCGCGGGTGACGCCGCCGGTCCGCAGGTCGGCGGCGGACAGCAGGGTGTCGACGGAGTCCTTCTTGGCCGACTCCACGAACCCGCAGGTGTTGACCACGACGGTCTCGGCGTCCTCCGGGTCCGCGACGAGGAGGAACCCACCTGCCTCGAGGCGGCCGGCGAGCTCCTCGGAGTCCACGTCGTTGCGGGCGCAGCCCAGCGTCACCAGGGCGACCGTGGCCGTCGGAGCAACCGGCTGGTCGGCCGGTCGGGCCGGCAGGGTCGCAGGCAGCGGCGGGTTCTCGGGGGATGCAGTCATGACCGTCTTCGAGTATGACGGTCCGGCGGTCATCAGCGCGAACGGAGCGGCTCAGCGTGCCCGCGTGGGAGCCGCCCCGGACCCGGACGTGTCCTGGGCGCCAGCATCACTGCGATGGAAGGTCCGCAGGCCGGGGCGGCCGACCTGGCCGAGGACCCCCTGGTCGGCGCCGTCCAGGGCCACCGAGACGACGCCGCCCGTCTCGACGCGGACCTGCACGGGCGGCGGCACGTCGACGGTCCGGTGCTTTCCCGCTGCGATGCTCCCGGACCAGACGACCGTCCCGGAGCGGTCGCGCACGACCACCTGCGACCCGCCCCGCGCGCCGGCGAGGGTCACCTGCAGGGGCGCGGACCCTGTCACCGGCGGTGGGCGCACCGCACCGGTCGAGCCGCTCAGCACGGGGACCGGGCTGCGGAGCTGCTCGGCGGGCTCCGAGGCGAACAGCCGCATCACCGCCCACACCAGCACCAGGACCACGACCGCAGCGACCATCAGTGCCCAGCTCGGCCCACCGACGGTGCTCCGCATGCTGCCGGTCATGCCGGTCGCCAGCTCGGCCTCGAAGACCCGGCGCGCGTTGACCGGGGGGCTCGCGTAGCGCCGCTCGAACTGCTCGAGCAGGACCGCGGGGTCCCTCCCCAGCACTCGGGCCAGGGTGCGCAGGTGTCCACGGGCGTAGAAGTCGCCGCCGCACGGAGCGAAGTCGTCGACCTCGATGGACTCGATCACGTGCGGACGGATCCGGGTGCGCTCGGCGAGCTCGTCGACGCTCAGGCCTACCCGGATCCTCGCCGCCGCGAGCTCGGGGCCGATCACCGAGTCCCGCGCCGGCTCGGTCACGAAGCCATCGACGAGTGCCCCGACCGGGTCTGCGAAGGTCGGGCCCGGGTGGGCCCGGCCGTCGGCGGCGCTCGCGCGGTCGGACCGGCGTGGCCCGGCCGGTGCGGGCGGTTCCGGCGTCGGGGTCACCACTTCGACCTCGGGCGTCCCGTCGGTGACCGTCACCGAGGAGGCCTCGAGCGGGTCGGGCGTGCCGCCCCCGGCCTCGGTGGTCGTGCTGTCCGGCCGTGTGACGGAGCGCAGCCGGCGCCTGTTGTCCTGCAGCGGAGACACCCTGGAGACGACGGAGCCCACGCCGCCGAGGAGCCGCCGGCCCGCGGGAGCCCCCCGTTCCGGTGCGTCGTCCCCGGAACCGAGCCCCCCGGGCTCGACCGGGCGCGTGTCGGCTGCCGGAGGTGCCTCCGGCGGAGTCGCGACGGGCCGCGTCGACGCCTCGGCGGGCGCGTCGCTGCGGACCACGACGTCGGTGCGCCCGCGCGACAGTGCGGCCAGGTCCGCTGCGAGCACGGCTCCGCGGGCCGAGAACCGGGTGCCCAGGCCCATCGGCACGGCCAGCGCAGCGCCGTACATCTTCTGGTTCAGGGCGACGGCCCGCCGTCCCCGCGCGTCGAGCCCGTCGAGCGCATGCGGAAGGCTGTCCGGGACGAACTCGAGCCGACCGTCGCGGAGCAGGCCGCGTGGGGACTGTACGACGACCTCGCGGACCGCGTCCCACGGCAACCCGCGCCAGTGGTTGCCCAGGCGGACCCGCACGCCGAGGTCGTCGGCCACGAGCAAGGGGGTGCGCGCGTCCACCAGGTGGGCGAGGTGGAAGGTGGCGATCACCGCCAGCAGCACGCACAGCACCCAGTCGACGGGCCCCGTCGACCCGATGGCCCGCCACAGGTAGGCGATGGCGATCGCGGAGGCGGCTGCTCCGATCAACGCGGCGAGGCCGGCGTTGCGACGCACCACCAGCGGCGGGGCGCTGGTCGCCGTGTCGTCCACGGCCTCGGGAGCCGACCGGTTCTGCTCGGGGTCGGGCTGGACGTGCGAGACGGCTGCGCTCACTGCTCCCCCTGCAACGTCGCGACGACGTCCTCGAGGTCGTCGGGCTTGATCAGGACGTCGCGAGCCTTGGACCCCTCGCTCGGCCCGACCACGCCACGGCTCTCCAGGATGTCCATCAGCCGTCCCGCCTTGGCGAAGCCGACCCGGAGCTTGCGCTGCAGCATCGAGGTGGACCCGAACTGCGTTGACACGACCAGCTCGACGGCCTGCACGACCAGCTCGAGGTCGTTGCCGATGTCGTCGTCGAGGTCGCGCTTGGACTGCGCGGGCGCGACGACGTCCTCGCGGTAGGTCGGCTCGAGCTGCCCCCTGCAGTGCCGGACCACCTGGTGCACCTCGGCCTCGGTGACCCAGGAGCCCTGCACCCGCACGGGTTTCCCCGCACCCATCGGCAGGAACAGACCGTCGCCCTGCCCGACCAGCTTCTCAGCTCCGGGCTGGTCGAGGATGACGCGAGAGTCGGCGAGGGACGAGGTGGAGAAGGCCAGCCGGGACGGGACGTTCGCCTTGATGAGACCGGTCACCACGTCGACCGACGGCCGCTGCGTGGCGAGGATCAGGTGGATGCCCGCCGCGCGCGCGAGCTGGGTGATCCGGACGATGGCGTCCTCGACGTCGCGCGGAGCGACCATCATCAGGTCCGCGAGCTCGTCGACGACCACCAGGAGATACGGGTACGGCGCCAGCACCCGCTCGCTGCCGGGCAGCACCTGCACCCGACCGGCCCTGACCGCCTTGTTGAAGTCGTCGACGTGCCGGAAGCCGAAGGCCGCGAGGTCGTCGTAGCGCAGGTCCATCTCGCGGACCACCCAGGCCAGCGCCTCGGCGGCCTTCTTCGGGCTGGTGATGATCGGGGTGATCAGGTGCGGGACGCCCTCGTAGATGTTCAGCTCGACCCGCTTCGGGTCGATCAGGATCATCCGGACCTCGTCGGGCGTGGAGCGCACCAGGATCGAGGTGATCATCGAGTTCACGAACGACGACTTGCCGGACCCGGTGGCGCCCGCGACGAGCAGGTGCGGCATCTTGGCCATGTTCGCGACGACGAAGCCGCCCTCGACGTCCTTGCCGAGGCCGACCACCATCGGGTGGTGGTCGTTGCGGGCGTTGGCCGAGCGCAGCACGTCGCCGAGGGAGACGATCTCCTTGTCGGTGTTGGGGATCTCGATGCCGATCGCGGACTTACCGGGGATCGGCGACAGGATCCGGACGTCCGCCGACGCGACCGCGTAGGCGATGTTCTTCCCGAGCGCGGTGACCTTCTCCACCTTCACCGCCTGCCCGAGCTCCACCTCGTAGCGGGTGACGGTGGGACCGCGGGTGTAGCCGGTGACCTGCGCGTCGATCTCGAACTGCTCGAGCACCTCGCTCAGCCGGGCCACCACCGCATCCGAGGCCTTGGACCGGGCCTTGTGCACCGACCCGGGCTTGAGCACGTCGCTGCCGGGCAGCGCGTAGGCGACGTCCCCGGAGAGCGCGAGCTGTTCGACCCGCGCGGGCAGCGGGCTGTGCGGGGGTGCCTCCACCCGGTCCTCGACGTCCGCCTTCCCGGCCTCGACCTCGGCGTCCACCAGGTCCGACCGGGTGCTGCCGCTCCCGGGACGGGACCGTCGCCCCTCGGTCCGGCCGTCGAGGACCGGGGTGTCATAGGGCTGGTCGCCGAGGTCCGGGTCGACGTTCCGGTCCGCCGTCCCGGACCCGCCGCCCGGTCGCCGGCGTCCTCGACCGCGCTTCAACGGCTCCGTGCCCTCCCCGACCGACCCGTCAGCCGGTGCACCGGTGCGGGCGCGTCCCAGCAGGGTGTCGCGGACGGTGCACAGCCGGCTCGGCACCTGGTAGACGGGCGTTCCGGTGATCACCAGCAGGCCGAAGACGGCGAGCAGCGCCAGGAGAGGTACGACGACCAGGCTGCTCCGCAGCAGGTCCACGAACAGCGAGGAGATGACGAAGCCGACTGCGCCGCCGGCCTGCTGGAGGTCCTCGGTGTTCCCCCGGTGCGGCCTGGGCATCCCGTTGGCTATGTGCACCAGGCCGAGCACACCGAACAGGAGCGCGGTCCAGCCGATCACCTGCCTGCCGGCGGGACCGTTGCGCTCGGGGTTGCGCATGTTGCGCCAGGCGACGAAGCACAGCAGCAGCGGCACCAGCCAGCCCAGCAGCCCGACGGAGCCGTTCACGACCGTGCGGGTGGCGTCGCCGGCACGACCGGGGAGCTGCCACCACACGGCCGCGGCGACGACGACCGCGAGCCCGATCAGGAACAGTCCGGCACCGTCGCGGCGGTGCTCGGGGTTGAGCTCACGCGCCGTGTGGCCGACCTTGCGGACACCGGCCCCCAGGAGGTGCGCCACACCGAGCCACAGCGCCGCGACGCCCCGACCGACGGCGAGACCGAGCCTCGCGATCGGCCCGGTGCCGTTGCGGACGGCCCGGGGCGCGGGGCGGCTCGACCTCGTCGACCGCGCCTTCGCGGTGCGTCGGGCCGTGCTCTTCGGGGCCTTCTTGCCGGACCGGCTGCCGGACGAACGAGTCGTGGACGTGCGCGACGCCGGCGGGGAAGACGTACGGGTCGCCATGGTGCCGAATCTACGGGATCGCCACACCAGTCACACCGACACCACGCCGGAGGTCGGCTGGACGACCCGGCGGCGGGCTCGGGTCAGGCCTCGACGACCACCGGGATGATCATCGGCCGGCGGCGGTGCTTGTTGGACACCCAGCGGCCCACGACCCGGCGGATGGTCTGCTGCAGCTGGTAGGAGTCGACGCCCTCTCGCGCCGCCGCCCCGAGTGCCTCGATGAGAGCGGGCTTGATCTCGTCGAAGGTGGCGTCGTTCTCGACGAACCCGCGGGCGTGGATCTCGGGTCCCCCGGAGACCTTGCCGGTGACCGAGTCGACGACCACGACCACGGAGATGAAGCCCTCCTCGCCCAGGATGCGGCGGTCCTTGAGCTCGGACTCGGTGATGTCGCCGACCGAGGAGCCGTCCACGAACACGTAGCCGCAGGCCACCTTGCCCACCACCTTGGCCTTGCCCTCGACCAGGTCCACGACCACGCCGTCCTCGGCGAGCACCACCTGGTCGGCGGGCACGCCGGTACGACGGGCCAGGTCGGCGTTCGCACGCAGGTGCCGGATCTCGCCGTGGATCGGCAGCACGTTGCTGGGCTGGACGATGTTGTAGCAGTACAGCAGCTCACCGGCCGAGGCGTGCCCGGACACGTGGACCAGGGCGTTGCCCTTGTGGACGACGTTCGCGCCCCACCGGGACAGGCCGTTGATCACCCGGTAGACGGCGTTCTCGTTGCCCGGGATCAGCGAGGACGCGAGGATCACGGTGTCGCCCTCCTCGATGTGCACGAAGTTGTGGCTGCGCTGGGCGATCCGGGACAGCGCCGAGAGCGGCTCGCCCTGGCTGCCGGTCGAGATCAGCACCGTCCGCTCCGGTGGGAAGTCCGCGAGCTGCTTGGCGTCCACGAGGGTGTTGGGTGGCACGGTCAGATAGCCGAGCTCCCGCGCCACGCCCATGTTGCGGACCATCGAGCGGCCGACGTACGCCACCTTCCGGCCGTGCGCGACCGCGGCGTCCATCACCTGCTGGACCCGGTGGATGTGCGAGGCGAAGCAGGCCACGATGATCCGCTGGTCCCGGCTGGTGTGGAAGACCCGGTCCAGCACCGGGCCGATCTCCACCTCGGAGGTGGTGAACCCCGGCACCTCCGCGTTGGTGGAGTCGACCATGAACAGGTCGACACCCTCGACGCCGAGCCGGGCGAAGGCCCGCAGGTCGGTGATCCGGCCATCGAGCGGCAGCTGGTCCATCTTGAAGTCGCCGGTGTGCAGCACGGTCCCGGCTCCGGTGCGGATGGCCACCGCGAGAGCGTCGGGGATCGAGTGGTTGACCGCCACGAACTCGAGAGTGAACGGACCGAGCCGCAGCGTGTCGCCCTCCTTGACGACGTGCTGGACGGTCTCCTTGAGCCGGTGCTCGCGCAGCTTCGAGGTGAGCAGCGCCAGCGTCAGCTTCGAGCCGACCAGCGGGATGTTGCCGCGCTCGCGCAGGAGGTACGGCGTCGCGCCGATGTGGTCCTCGTGACCGTGGGTGAGCACCAGCGCCTCGACCCTGTCCAGCCGGTCCCGGATCGGCTCGAAGTCCGGCAGGATCAGGTCGACACCGGGCTGGTGGTCCTCGGGGAACAGCACCCCGCAGTCCACGACGAGCAGGCGTCCGTCGTACTCGAAGACGGTCATGTTGCGCCCGACGTCCCCGAGCCCGCCGAGCGGGATGACGCGCAGGCCCTCCTTGGGAAGCGGGCCGGGCGCGGAGAGTTCGGGGTGCGGGCGACTCATGCAGGCGGTTCCTTCTAAGTAGTCCGACCCAGGAGACCGGATCGGGTGAGCACGTCCCGCAGGTGCGCCACCAGGGCGTCGTCGGCGGGCACGAGCGGGAGACGGACGTTGCGGTTGGGGAGCACACCGAGCAGCTGCATCGCGGCCTTGGCGGTCATCGCTCCCTGGGCGGTGGTCATCAGCGCTTCCACGACGGGGACCAGCTCACGGTACGTCGCCAGGGCCCGTGACAGGTCGCCGTTGTCCACAGCCGCCACCAGGTCGGCGTAGCGGTCCCCTGCGACGTGCCCGACCACCGAGACGATCCCGCAGCCGCCGTGGGTGAGCCAGCCGAGGTTCAGCACGTCGTCGCCGGAGTAGAACGCCAGCCCGGTCTCGGACATGATCCGCACCCCGCGGGCCAGGTCGCCGACGGCATCCTTCACCGCGACGATCCGCTCGTGCGCGGCGACGCGGCGGTAGGTGTCGGGACTGATCGTGACACCTGTGCGGCCCGGGATGTCGTAGAGCATCACCGGGAGGTCGCTGGCGCCGGCGACGGCCTCGAAGTGCGCGGCCACGCCCTCCTGGGTGGGCTTGTTGTAGTACGGCGTCACCAGCAGCACGCCGTGCGCCCCGGTCTTCTCGGCCTGGGTGGCGAGCTCGACGGAGTGGGCGGTGTCGTTGGTGCCGACACCCGCGACCACGGTGAGCCGGTCGCCCACCGCCTCGAGCACCGCGCGCAGGATCCGGCCGTCCTCCTCGACGCTGGTGGTAGGTGACTCCCCGGTGGTGCCGGAGACCACCACCCCGTCGTGACCGTGGGCGGCGAGGTGCTCGGCCACCCGGGCGGTGCCGTCGAGGTCGACCGAGCCGTCGTCACCGAAGGCGGTGACCATGGCGGTCAGGACCCGCCCGAACGGGGCGGCGGGGAGCGTGCCGGTCGTCATGTGGGTCAGGCTATCCCTTGACGCCGCCCTTGCCGGATATTCGCCATCCCGTCCCCGCCGACCCGGCGCCTCTGGCGCCTGAACCCCGGCCGACCCGGCGCATCGGGCGCCTGAACCCGGCCGACCCGGCGCATCTGGCACCTGAACCCCGGCCGGTCGGCCGGGTTCACGCCTGCGGATGCGCCGGGTCGGCAGGGTTCACGCCTGCGGATGCGCCGGGTCGGCGGGGTTCGACGGGGTTCACGCCAGGGAAGGGACACCCCGTCAGACGACCGGCTCAGTGGATGGTCAGGCGCCACGGGAGACTGAGTGCGCCGTACGGCATCCCGACGGCGGCCAGCAGCTGGTCGACCCACGGCACCCCTTCCACGCCGAGGTCGGCCAGCCCGCTGACGAGTCCGGGCAACGGTCCCGGGCCCACGCTGGCAGCCAGCACGGAGCCGAGCCCATGGGCCGGTCCGGGGGTGGCTTCGGAGGCCTGGGTCGGGGACTCGCTGTTCTGCGCCGGCACCAGCCGCTGCAGGGGGTTCACGTGCGGGTAGGGCCGGACC
>JAICWH010000236.1 GCA_025934895.1 Nocardioidaceae bacterium
AACACGTCCACCAGCTCGGCGTTGCGTGCCAGCGCCCGGCGCACGAGGTCACCCGGGACGTCGCTGTCGATCTTGTCCACCAGGATGGTGAGCAGCTCCTCCCAGACCTCGTCGCGCGCCTCGTTGTGTGGAGTGCCGGGGGCAGGACACTCGAACGCCTCGATCCAGTCGGCCGCGCTGAGCCACAGGTCGGCGTACGGCGTCTCGACGGCCATCCCCTCGGTCGGCGGCTCCTCGTAGAACCTGACCGCCGGCTCGATCGCCTGCACCATGTTCGCGGACGCCTTGAGCCGCGCCACGTCCGGGTCGGTCTCCGGTCCGGCGGAGCTCCCCACCGGGACGAGGTCGCGCAGGGTGCAGGTCAGCACGCCCTCCTCACCGAGGCTGGGCAGCACGTCGGAGACGTAGGCCAGGTAGGGCCGGTGCGGGCCGACGAACAGCACGCCGCCGCGTCGGTGACCGAGACGAGGGTCGGAGTAGAGGAGGTAGGCGGTGCGGTGTAGGGCGACGACGGTCTTCCCGGTCCCGGGGCCGCCCTCGACGACGAGGGCACCGCGGGACCCGGCACGGATGACGGCGTCCTGGTCGGCCGCAATGGTGCCGAGCACGTCACGCATCCGGCCCGAGCGGCTGCCGCCGAGGCTGGCGACGAACGCCGACTGGTCGTCGAGCGCGGCCGCGTGCTCTTCGAGACCGTCCGAGGTGAACACCTCGTCCCAGTAGTCGCTGATCCGGCCGCGGGTCCAGCGGTACCTGCGGCGGCTCGCCAGCCCCATCGGGTTGGCGTGGGTGGCTCCGAAGAACGGCTCGGCCGCGGGGGAGCGCCAGTCGAGCAGCAGCCGACGACCCGTGCTGTCCGTGAGGCCGAGCCGTCCGACGTACACGGGCTCTGGGTCGTCGGCCCTGACCAGGTGTCCGAGGCACAGGTCCAGACCGAAGCGACGCAGGGTGCGCAGCCGCGACGTGAGACGGTAAACCTCGTTGTCCCGGTCCATCGCCTCCTGGCCCGTGCCGCCCGGCGCCCTGCGCGCCGCGTCGAGACGCTGGGACAGGTCGGCGACCGACTGCTCGAGGGCGTCCGCGATGGCCGCAAAGTGCCGCTCGTCGCCGGTGACCAGCCGGGGGTCGGCCTTGTGGGCGAGGCGGTCAGGAAGGTCGAACACGCTGGTGGTCGAAGGGGTCACGTCACCACCTGTGCCACGTCCCACACGCACCGGCTTCTCCACCTTTGACCCCTGCATCGCGTGACCCCCATCGCCTTGACGTCGCCTTGACGTCGCCTCGGCCGGCGATTCTGGAGCACGACCCGGGTCTTGCCGCAAGCCCCCCGGTGCGCTATACGTTGGAAGTGCCAGGGAAGAGCACGCCACCTTCCTCCCCGGTGCCCCTGCTCTGCAGACGGATCGGGCGTGCATGCGGACCGGTGACTACGCCCGTTCGACGCGCCGCAACCCCTCCGTGGGTGTCCACCACTCGACCACGAGCAGAGTGGCCGTGTGGTCCAGATGGGTGTGCACGACCTGCGTGATGTCGGCGCGGAAGAGGTCGCCGTCCGGTCCGTCGGTGGTCCGACCGGCAGAAATCGCCCGCCCGGCGATCTTCGCCTCGCCCGGCCAGTCAGCCTCCGACCCGTCGACGGGGTCGACAGTCGCGCTGTGCAGGGCGAAGCGCGGATCCCGGCGCAGATCCGCGCCCTTGCGCGCGCTCGGCATCGAGCCGAAGGTCAGCTCGCCCCCTTCGAAGTCGGCTTCGATCCCCGAGATACGCGGTGAGCCGTCGGCTCGCACGGTGGCGATCGTCTTGTGCCGGTGCGCGTCGAAGAGGGTCCGCACCCGCTTGGCGAAGTCTGGTTCGGTGCGCTCGACCTCCGCCCACGCTGTCATGGGTCCATCGTCCCATTGACGCTGAGCGGTTCCCGGGTCCCCGGACAGTGTCTATGGCCGAGACCGAGCATGCGACAGGGGCAGGCCGAAGACCCGAGCCAGGTCGGGCGCGGATGCGGCGCGGTCCAGCGGAGGAGCCTGCGCCACGTCGCTGTACAGCCTGGACAGTGAGTAGTGGTCCAGGGGCTGATCGACGACGTGGTGATGCTGGCTCGGGTGGATCACCACGGTGAGGATCAGGTTGCCGGCTGTGCGGTCATCCGTGTCAGCGGTGATGACCACGGCCAGGTGTCCGGACTTCCAGTCCGGACCGTCGAAGACGTCCCCCATCACCTGGCTGATCCAGCGATCGGCGACCGACAGGTCGCAGTCGTGCGCGTCATGGCACAGGTTGGGCACCACCATGCCGACGTCGGGAAGCGCCCCCTTGCGGGCAGCCTCGGGCAGCAACGTCGCAGGAACGTCGCCCTGCTGGCAAAGAGCGCGCTCCGACTGGTAGTAGACCCAGGGGTTGTGCTTCACGGCGTAGTCGTCGCCTCCCCGGCTGACCGGGTCGCAGTTGGCGGGCATCCCGTCCGCGTACACGGCCGCGGTTCTGCCGTGTGCTACTGCCTGACCGAAGACGGACTGGCCATCCAGCGGGTGCTTGTCCGGGGACCCGTCGTCGGCGATGCCGTGGGTGGAGCCGCTGGTGATCGCGATGTAGTTGGGCAGTGAGGGGTACCCCACTCCTCGATAGCCGGTCGCATAGCCGAACCGGTCCGCGAGCCCAGCCGTGTATGGCATCTGCTTGCGCATCTGGTCCAGCGAGTGGTTCTCGACGACCAGGACCAGCAGCTTGGTGACGGACCGGTCCCGAGCGGCGGCAACCGGGGCCGACCTGGGCGGAGTTGCGGTGGCC
>JAICWH010000140.1 GCA_025934895.1 Nocardioidaceae bacterium
GCGACCCGACGCAGCTCCTCGGCGTACGCCGAGGACAGGTCGCTCCAGAACGGTCCGAGGTCGGGGTAGACGCCCTCGTCGATCGCCGCCCGACCGCCGCGGTAGTGCACCATGCTGGGCGACGGGATGGTCAGCTTCGGCGTCATCTCGGGGGCGGTCTGCTGCACGGTCTCGCGGAGGAAGCTGAACGCCCTGCCGAAGATGGTGTCCCCGATGCCGATCTTGTCGTGCACCCTCAGCGCCGCCGACTCGAAGTCCAGGTCGCCGCCCTTGTTGTGGAAGTGCACCTGCAGCTTCTCGTCGGTGCGGTCGACCCCCTCGAGTTGGTAGATGAAGTCCATGTGCCACGACGTACGACGGAACTCGCCGTCCGTGGCGGTCTGCAGGCCGGCGTCCCGCTGGACCCCCACCACCTCGGTGACCGCACGGTCCTCGACCTCGCGCAGGGCGTCCGCGTCGATCGCTCCGGCGGCGTGCCGGGCTCGGGCCTCGAGCAGGTAGCCCGGTCTCAGCAGGCTGCCCACGTGGTCGGCGCGGAACGGCGGTTCGGTCATGCCAGCCCTCCTCTGCTCAGTCGGGCCGGCGCTCCCGCACGGTCCGGTGCACGATGCGGTCGGGGCTGTCCGTGTCCGTGGAACTCTCCGTGCGGGTGACCATGCGCTCGGAGACCTCGTTCCGGAACGCCCGCGCGACGACAGCCGCTCCGGCCAGCATCAGGATGACGCCGGCGGCCTTGAGGTCCAGGCCGGGCACGTGGTCCTCGATGGCGAACGTCAGCATCGCCCCGACCACCATCAAGCAGATGCCGGGTCCCATCCCTGACCCCTCTCGCAGTGTGGTGACCAGGCTAGTACCCGTGGGGCTCGCGCGTCATGCTCCGTCCCGCCGGGGATAGGGTGCACGAATGGACGACATCCTCGCCCGTCACAACGTTCGGGTGACGGGCCGACCCGACGGGCGGCCCGTGATGTTCGCCCACGGGTTCGGGTGCGACCAGAACATGTGGCGGTTCGTGGCCCCGGCCTTCGAGGACGAGTTCCGGGTGGTTCTGTTCGACCAGGCCGGTGCCGGCGGGGCGGACCCGGCCGCCTACGACCCGGCCCGGCATGCCAGCCTGCACGGCTACGCCGAGGACGTCGTGTCGATCTGCCGGGCGCTGGAGGCCAGGGACGTGGTGTTCGTCGGGCACTCGGTCTCCTCCATGATCGGCGCGCTCGCCGCCCTCGCGGAGCCGGACCGCTTCGCCCGCCTGGTGATGGTCAGCCCGTCCCCGCGCTACATCGACGACGAGGGCTACGTCGGCGGCTTCAGCGCCACCGACATCCGCGAGCTGCTGGACTCCCTGGACAGCAACTACCTCGGCTGGTCCAGCGCGATGGCGCCGATGATCATGGGCAACCCCGAGCGTCCCGAGCTCGCGGGCGAGCTCACCGACAGCTTCTGCCGGACAGACCCGCAGATCGCCCGCCGGTTCGCGGAGGTCACGTTCACCTCCGACAACCGCGCCGACCTGCCCCGCGTGCAGACGCCCACCCTGGTGCTCCAGTGCGCGCAGGACGCGATCGCTCCGGTCAGCGTCGGCCGGTACGTCGCGGAGGCGATGCCGCACGCCTCCCTGGTGCTGCTCGATGCGACCGGCCACTGCCCCAACCTGAGCGCCCCGGAGGAGACGGTCGCCGCGATCGCGCCGTTCATCCGTGACGGCCGCCTCGTCGGGTGATGAACCCGCAGGCCGCGAGCGACGCCTTCTACGCCGCCCTCCTCGACGACGACCCGGAGCAGCTCTACGAGCGGGCGCCCTGCGGCTACCTGTCCACGACCCCGGACGGCATGGTGGTGAAGACCAACGCCACCTTCGTGGACCTCACCGGCTACCCCCGTGAGGACCTGGTCGGCCGGCGTACGTTCGCGAGCCTCCTCACGGCCGGCGGCCGGATCTACCACGAGACGCACTACGCGCCGATGCTCCGCATGCAGGGCACCGTCCGCGAGGTCGCCTTCGAGATCGTCCGGGCCGACGGCACACGGCTGCCGGTGCTGATCAACGCCGCGCTCGAGTGGGACGCCGACGGCAGCCCCCGGGTGGTCCGGGTGGCGGTGTTCGACGCCACCCACCGCCGCGAGTACGAACGCGAGCTGCTGCGCGCGAAGCAGCGCGCCGAGCAGTCCGAGAGCCGTGCCCAGGCGCTCGCCCGGACCCTCCAGTCGACGCTGATCCCACCGTCCCCACCGCTGGTCCCGGGTCTCGACGTCTCGGCGGCCTACCGCCCCGCCGGCGACGGCCGGGAGGTCGGTGGAGACTTCTACGACATCTTCCAGATCAGCGCGGGCCACTGGGTGGTCGCGCTGGGGGACGTGTGCGGCAAGGGTGTCGACGCGGCTGTCGTCACAGCCCTGGTCCGGCACACGATCAGGGCGCTGAGCGTGCAGCAGGAGCAGCCCAGCGCCGTGCTCCGGGACCTGAACGACGTCCTCCTGGCCCAGGGCGGCGACCGGTTCTGCACAGTGGTGCTCGTGCGCCTGCGGCGCGACGGCGACGCCTGGTCCGCGACGATGGCCTCCGGCGGCCACCCCCTGCCCCTGCACGTCCCGGCCGGATGCACCGTGCGGCCGGTCGGTGCGACCGGCACCCTCGTCGGGGTGCTGAGCCAGCTCAGAGTCCAAGACAGCGTCCTGCGACTGGATCCTGGTGACCTGCTGGTGATGTACACCGACGGCGTGACCGAGGGTCGTCGCGCCGCCGAGTTCTTCGGCGAGGAGCGCCTGCACCGGTCCGTCGTCGATCACCGGGACGCACGACTGCCCGCCGACGGCATCCTCGGCGACGTCCTGGACTTCCAGCAGGGGAGCGCCCGCGACGACATCGCGGTGGTGGCTGTCCGGGTGCCCCCCCTGCCCGCCACCGTCCATCAGCAGGTCCGAGAGGAGTCACCAACGTGAACAGTTCCCGAGCAGGTCAGGTCGCCAGCCCCGAGGACCTCGTCGACGTCGCCCACCTGGTCACCGCCTACTACACGGGGGACCCGGACCCGGCCGACCCCGACCAGCGGGTCGCCTTCGGCACCTCGGGCCACCGCGGCAGCAGCCTGAACAACGCGTTCCAGGAGACGCACATCGTCGCCACCACCCAGGCGATCTGCGACTACCGCTCCCAGCAGGGGTACGACGGTCCACTGTTCATCGGCCGTGACACGCACGCTCTCTCGGAGCCGGCCTGGGCCTCCGCGCTGGAGGTGCTCGCCGCGAACGACGTGACGGTTCTCGTCGACGACCGGGACGGCTACACGCCGACGCCGGCGGTCTCGCACGCCATCCTGCGGGCCAACCGCGGGAAGCAGTCGGGCCTGGCCGACGGCATCGTCGTCACCCCCTCGCACAACCCGCCCTCGGACGGCGGCTTCAAGTACAACCCGCCCAACGGCGGGCCGGCCGACACCGACGCGACGAAGTGGATCGCCGACGCTGCGAACGTCTACATCGAGTCGTCCCTGTCCGGCGTGAAGCGGGTCCCGTTCGCGCGGGCCCGGGCGGCTGCGTCGCCGTACGACTTCCTGGGGACCTACGTCGACGACCTGCCCGGTGTCGTGGACCTCGCCAAGGTCAAGGAGGCCGGGGTGCGCATCGGCGCGGACCCGCTCGGCGGTGCGGCCGTGCACTACTGGGGCGAGATCGCGGACCGGCACGGCCTCGACCTCACCGTGGTGAACCCGCTGGTCGACGCGACCTGGCGGTTCATGACCCTGGACTGGGACGGCAAGATCCGGATGGACTGCTCCTCGCCGTCGGCGATGGCGTCGCTGATCTCCAACAAGGACGCCTACGACATCTCCACCGGCAACGACGCCGACGCGGACCGGCACGGAGTGGTCACCCCCGACGGCGGCCTGATGAACCCCAACCACTACCTCGCCGTGGCGATCCGCTACCTGTACGGCGGCGGGCGCCCGTCGTGGCCGGAGGGCGCCGCGATCGGCAAGACGCTGGTGTCCTCCTCGATGATCGACCGGGTCGCCGCACTCGTCGGCCGGACGCTCACCGAGGTGCCGGTCGGCTTCAAGTGGTTCGTGCCCGGCCTGCTCGACGGCTCCATCGCGTTCGGCGGCGAGGAGTCCGCGGGCGCCTCGTTCCTGCGCTTCGACGGCTCGGTGTGGACCACCGACAAGGACGGGATCATCCTTGCCCTGCTGGCCTCCGAGATCCTCGCGGCGACCGGAAAGACCCCGTCGCAGCACTACGCGGCGCTGACCGAGGAGTACGGCGACCCGGCGTACGCCCGGGTGGACGCCCCCGCCAACCGTGAGCAGAAGGCCAAGCTGGCGGCGCTCTCACCCGAGGACGTGAGCGCGTCGACGTTGGCGGGGGAGAAGATCACCGCCAAGCTGACCGAGGCACCCGGCAACGGCGCGAAGATCGGCGGCCTCAAGGTCACCACCGAGAACGCCTGGTTCGCGGCCCGGCCCTCGGGCACCGAGGACGTCTACAAGATCTACGCGGAGTCGTTCCAGGGCTCCGACCACCTCGCGCAGGTCCAGAAGGAGGCCCGGGAGGTGGTCAGCGCCGCGCTGGGCGCCTGAGGGTCTGCTCGCGCGTCAGCCGGCGTCGGCCGCCCTGCGCATGGCCTCGATGTCGATCTTGCGCATGGACAGCATCGCCCGCATGGCGCGCTGCGCACGGTCGGGGTCGGGGTCGCCGAGCAGCTCGTTCAGCGCGCTGGGGATCACCTGCCAGGAGAAGCCGTACCGGTCCTTGAGCCAGCCGCACATGCTCTCCTCGCCGCCCTCGACCAGCGTGTTCCAGTAGTGGTCGACCTCCTCCTGGTCCCGGCAGCTGATCTGCAGGGACACGGCCTCGTTAAACCGGAACTCCGGGCCGCCGTTGAGGGCGACGTAGGGCTTGCCGTCGAGCTCGAAGCTGACCGTCATGGCGGTGCCCGGGGTCCCCGGACCGGCCTCGCCGTACCTCGAGACGTCCAGCACCCGCGAGTCAGGGATCACCGAGCAGTAGAACTCGGCGGCCTCCTCGCCCTCGGTGTCGAACCACAGGCAGGTGGTGATCATGCTCTGGCTCATGGGGTCATCCTCGCGGTAGGGGTGGGCTCGGGGGTGCAGGACGGAGGAAGTGGTCGCCGGCGCGGAGCTGGACCGGTCCTCAGCCGGGAGGTCATCTGTGCAGCACCGCCGCCAGCTCGGCGATGTCGGCCGGCGAGACCTGGCAGCAGCCCCCGACGTACGTCGCACCCGCCGCCACCCAGGCCGGTGCCAGTGACGTGTCGAAGGACGCGCTGCCGCGCCAGGTGTGCGTCCCGGTGTCCCAGCCCTGGCCGGTGTTCGGGTAGGCGACCCCGGGCTTGCCGGTGACCGCACGGGCAACCTCGAGAGCCGGCAACACGTCGGCGGGTCGGCAGCAGTTGACGCCGGCCGCGACCACCGAGACGCTGCCGGCGACCACCGCGAACGCCTCCTCGAGCGGCTGTCCGGCGCGGGTGCGCAGCCCCTCGCAGGAGTAGGACACCCAGGCCGGCACCCCGAGCTCCTCGAGCAGCGGCACCAGCACCGCCGCCTCGTCGAGGTCGGGGACGGTCTCGACGGCGAGCAGGTCGGGGCCCGCCTCCACCAGCAGCTCGAGGCGGGGGAGGTGGAAGTCGCGGAGCCTGGCGGCGGTGAGGCCGTAGCGGCCGCGGTACTCCGAGCCGTCGGCCAGCACCGCTCCGTAGGGCCCGACCGACGCCGCCACGAGCAGGGGGCGTTCGGCGGTGGCCAGCTCGTCGCGCACGTCACGGGCGAGCGTGACGCTGCGACGCACCAGGGACTCGGCCTCGGCACGGGTGAGGCCGCCGCGCTCGAACCCGGCCACACTGGCCTGGTAGCTCGACGTCGTCGCGACCTCGGCCCCGGCCTCGTAGTAGGCCCGGTGGACCTCGGCGATCTCACCCGGCTCGTCCTTGAGCAGGGAGGCGGTCCAGAGCTCGTCGGAGAGGTCGTGGCCGCGGGCCGCCAGGGCGTTGGACAGCCCGCCGTCGAGGATCACCGGGGCAGTCTCGCAGGTCGGGGACCTGGCCGGGCCCCGGTCCGGGGTTCTCGCTTGTAGGGTCCCGTGCCATGGGCACCTAGGCCCGGACCCTGCCGACCCGGCGCATCCGCAGGCCCGGACCTCGCCGACCCGGCGCATCCGCAGGCCCAGACCCTGCCGACCCGGCGCATCCGCAGGCCCAGACCCTGCCGACCTAGGACGTCAGGTTCTGCAGCCGGACCTGACCGCGGGCCGCGACCTTGCCGTCCTCGCCGACCGTCTCGACCAGCCAGACCTGCTGGGACCGACCCTGGTGCAGCGGTGTCGCCGTGGACGTCAACGTGCCCTCGTGCACGGCCCGGTAGAAGTCGGTATTGTTGTTGACGCCGACGACCTTGCCCCGCTCGCCCATCCACACGGCGGCGCCCACGCTGGCGAGCGTCTCGACCACGCTGCAGTGCGCCCCGCCGTGCACGATCCCGTAGGGCTGGTGGAGCTCGGGCCGGGCCCTCCAAGTGGCGACCACCCGGTCCCCGCTGACTTCGGTGAAGCGCACGCCGATGTGGTCGACGTACGCACCCGCGCTGTCCGCGCCCAGTGCCGCCTGAAGGGGAGACTCGCTCATCGAGCCAGTATCGCAAGGCGCCGTACGGGGCCGGCGACCGGCCGGAAACAGTCGACAACGCCTTGGCATGTTCGCAAGGGAAGTGTAGAACTTAACTATGACGACCACCGACGACCGCACCGGCGCCGCGCCGAAGCCCACCGGACCGGTCAGCAAGATCGACTACTCCGAGCGGATCCCCAACAACGTTGGCCTCGCCGAGGACCGGCGCCTCCAGCGTGCGCTCGAGGGCTGGCAGCCGAAGTTCATCGACTGGTGGAAGACGCTCGGCCCCGCGCTGCCGACCAAGGACGTCTACCTGCGCACCGCCATCGCCGTGGGTCGCGACGGCTGGGCGCACTTCGCGCACGTGCCGATGGAGGAGTACCGCTGGGGGATCTTCCTGGCGGAGCAGAACCCCGACCGGGTGGTCGGCTTCGGCAAGCACAAGGGCGAGCCGGCCTGGCAGGAGGTGCCCGGCGAGCACCGTGCCGACCTGATGCGGCTGATCGTCATCCAGGGGGACACCGAACCCGCCAGCGTCGAGCAGCAGCGCGTCCTGGGCAACACCGCGCCCAGCCTCTACGACCTGCGCAACCTGTTCCAGGTCAACGTCGAGGAGGGTCGGCACCTGTGGGCGATGGTCTACCTGCTGCACGCCTACTTCGGGCGCGAGGGCCGTGAGGAGGCCGAGCAGCTGCTCAAGCGCAACAGCGGCGACCTCGACGCTCCGCGGATCCTCGGCGCGTTCAACGAGGAGACCACCGACTGGCTGCAGTTCTTCATGTTCACCTACTTCACCGACCGGGACGGGAAGTACCAGCTGGGCACCCTCAAGGAGTCCGCGTTCGACCCGCTGGCGCGCACCTGCGAGTTCATGCTCAAGGAGGAGGCGCACCACATGTTCGTCGGGACGACCGGCGTGCAGCGCACCGTGGAGCGGACCGCCGAGCTCATCAAGCAGCACGGCACCGACGACATCTGGCAGTTCGGCGGCATCCCGCTCTCGCTCATCCAGAAGTACCTGAACTTCCAGTTCTCGGTCTCCATGGACCTCTTCGGCTCCGAGCAGTCCACGAACGCGGGCAACTACTACTCCTCCGGGCTCAAGGGCAGGTGGCAGGAGACCCGGCGCAAGGACGACCACGTGCTGCTCGACGACACCCGCACGATGCGCCACGTCGAGGACGGCGAGATCCGTGAGAAGACGGTGCCCACCCTCTCGGCGCTGAACCTGGACCTGCGCGACGAGTACGTCGCCGACTGCTCCAACGGCGTACGGCGCTGGAACCAGGCCCTCGAGGACGCCGGGCTCGAGGAGCGGCTGTACCTTCCGCACGAGGGCTTCAACCGGCGGGTCGGGGTCTACGCCCAGCACCATGTCAGCCCTCAGGGGGAGGTGCTCGACGATGCCGCGTGGGACGCGCAGGTCGAGCAATGGCTGCCGTCGCCCGAGGACCGCGCGGCCGTCGCGGAGCTGATGGTGCCGCACTACGGGCTCGGCGAGTTCGCCGGCTGGATCACCCCCCCGCAGACCGGCATCAACGACCAGCCTGTCGAGTTCGACTACGTGCACCTCGCCGAGGAGGGCGTTGCGTGAGCGACCTGTCCTGGGTCCACGAGCCGAACCCGACCTGGGACGCCGACAAGCGAAGGGTGGTCGGCTCGGCCCCCGCCGGCGTCTTCGACCTCGCCTACGAGGACGGTGCCGCGATCCCCGGTGACTGGTGGGCGTGTACGTCGGCCGGGGCGGTCGTCGGCTACGGGTGGCTGGACGCCACCTGGGGTGGGGACGCGGAGATCCTGCTGGCGGTGGACGCTGCAGCGCGCGCGAGGGGAGTCGGCTCGTTCATCCTCGAGCGCCTCGAGGACGAGGCCGCGAAGCGAGGGCTGAACTACGTCTACAACACGGTCCGCGCGACGCACCCGGACCGCGACGACCTGCACGACTGGCTTGCGGTGCGCGGATACCGAGGTGGCACGGGTGACACCACGCTGCGCAAGCGGGTCGGTGCCGGATCGTCCCGAGCGGTCCGGGTGGCCCCAGCTGCAACGGGCGGCGGGACGCCGTACGACCCGGCTGGTGAGGGGGAGCTGGCACCCGGCCACGAGGAGTCGGGCGGCTACGTCGACGTCGACGACCACCGCTACTGAGCGGCGGGCCGTGGCGGTGGGATCCAGATCGGCGGCCGATGCGTCCCACTCGCGACCGCCGCCCGCGACGCCACCGGAGGAACGCCATGGGAACACGACTGCTTCGCCCGGGTGGCCTGTTGGGGTCGCTCGTCGTGGTCCTTGTGCTGGCCGCCGGGTGCGCCGATCCGGAGTCCGGAGCAGCGGCGGGCAAGCCCGTCGAGCCGAGTCCCGAGGAGACCATGACCAGTGACGCGCCGGCGCCGGGCACCCCGACAGCCGTGGAGTGCGGAGCGGCGTTCACTCAGACCCCGGGCCGTGGGCTCACCGTGACAGGTGACTTTCCGTCCGCAGTCGCCGCTGGTGCGCGCGAGGTTTCCGGCACCGTGACTCTAACCGCCCGGCGGAGCGCTGCCACTCGGGCTGTGGTCACCCCGCAGGCGGACGCGTTCCTGGTTCGCGACGGGCGCGTGGTCACGCTGCCCATGGCCCAGGATTCGGTCGGCCGGCGACTGGACCTCGGCGATGGCAGTCACGAGATGCCGGCCGCGGCGTCCCTGGTCGCCTGCCAGGGTGGGCCGTTGCGGCCGGGCAGATACCAGATCCATGTCCGGGTGCTGCTCAGCCACGACGACGGGTCGAGCGACGAGGCGCTCGGTGGACCCTGGCCCCTTGACATCACCTGACC
>JAICWH010000078.1 GCA_025934895.1 Nocardioidaceae bacterium
CCCGCGGCCCGGTGAGCTGCCCAGGGTGAGCTGCTTGGTCCGGAGCCGGCAACCGCACGCGACTCGCTCGCGGTGTCGACCGGCCGTCCGACCCACCCCCGGTCGTCAGGCCCACCGCCACCTGGCTGGAATCCGGCGTCGACGACAACGCGCTGGGATCGTGACGCGCAGGGCGTGGTGAGATGACACATCACGTGGTTGCCAGATATAACGGAAGCGTCACGAAGCCCCACGTTCGGCCCAGAACGCTGGTCTTGTCCGATGGCCCGCTTAGTATTGGCTCACTCCGGATCCGGAAGGCGGTTCCAGGCAGCATGACGAAATCCGGTGGCCCATCATGGCGTTGAACGGCTCGAGCACCGCTGCTCCGCTCGAGTTCTCGGGCGTCACGAAGCAGTACCCCCATGCCGAGACCGCGGCGATCGACAACCTCTCGTTCACCGTGCCCGCGGGGGAGGTGTGCGTGCTGGTGGGACCGTCCGGCTGTGGCAAGACGACCGCCATGCGTCTGGTCAACCGGATGATCGACCTCACCAGCGGCGACATCCTGATCGACAACGCGACGATCAAGGGTCGTTCGACGACCGAGCTCCGCCGTGACATCGGCTATGTGATCCAGCATGTCGGCCTGTTCCCCCACCTCAACATTCTTAAGAACATCTCGGTGGTGCCCAAGCTGCTCGGCTGGGACCGCAAGCGCATGAACGACCGAGCGCATGAGCTGCTCGACCTCATCGGCCTGCCCCAGGAGATGGGGACCCGCTACCCGAGCCAGCTGTCCGGGGGCCAACGGCAGCGAGTCGGGGTCGCCCGGGCACTCGCCGCCGACCCCCCGCTGATGCTGATGGACGAGCCGTTCGGCGCCATCGACCCGATCAACCGTGATCGGCTGCAGAACGAGTTCCTGCGCCTGCAGCGCGAGATCCGCAAGACCGTCGTGTTCGTCACGCACGACATCGACGAGGCGATCAAGATGGGAGACCGGATCGCCATCCTGCGCGAGGGCGGCCATCTGGTTCAGTACGACGCCCCGGCCAACATCCTCGCTGACCCGGCCGACGACTTCGTCGCCCAGTTCGTGGGCGCCGACCGCGGCCTCAAGCGGCTCGCGCTCACCCGCCTCGACGAGATCGAGCTCGAGGACGTCTCCGCGGCGCGTCACGTCGAGTCGGACACCGTGTCGCACCAGGCCACCCTCCGCGACGCCCTGTCCGCGATGATGTCCGACTCGTTGCGCCCGCTGCTCGTCGTGGACCCGGACGGCACGGCGGTCGGCTCGGTGTCCATCGAGCTGATCAACAGGTCGCTGCGTCGCGGCGGCACCGACGCCGAGCCGACGGCAAGCACCACATGACGCCCGCGTCGGTGCTGGCCTCCGTCAGTGGAGCTGACGGCCCGAACATCCCGAGCTTCGGCCAGTCCTCGAGCTGCGTCAGGAACAACGGCACGTTCTGCTGGGACTGGTTCACGCAGAACTGGAGCAGCAGAGTCGACTTCCAGGCGCGCTTGATCGAGCACATTGAGCTGACTGTGATCGCCGTCGCCATCGGGTTCGCGATCGCGTTCGTGCTGGCTGTGCTGGCCCACCGGGCACGCTGGATGGTCGCGCCGGTCACCTTCGTCGCCAGCCTGCTGTACACCATCCCGTCGCTGGCGGCCTTCCAGATCCTGGTGACGATCACCGGCATCAACGACCTCACCGTGGAGATCGCTCTGGTCTCCTACACCCTGCTCATCCTGTTCACCAACACGCTCGCCGGGTTGTCCGCCGTCTCGCCCGACGTCGTCGACGCGGCCCGCGGCAACGGGCTCACGGACAGGCAGATCCTGTTGGGAGTGGAACTTCCCTTGGCGGTGCCGACCATCATCGCGGGCCTGCGCGTCGCTGTCGTGACGATCATATCGCTGGCCACCGTCGCCGCGTTCATCGTGCCCGAGGGACTGGGCAAGCCGATCTTCGACGCGCTCAACGCGGGAGACTTCAACACCAAGTTCATCGCGTCCGGCGTGCTGTGCATCCTCCTCGCCCTCCTCGCCGACGCGATGTTCGTCGGCCTGCAGCGAGTCTTGACGCCCTGGGCATCCGCGCGGCGGGCGAGGTGATCTCGTGAGCAGCCCGTTCCTCGACGCGTTCAGCTTCATCGTCGACCGCTCGGACGTGGTGCTGCGGGCGCTCGTCACACACCTGGAGATCTCCGCCGAGGCGGTGGGGATCGCGCTGGTCATCGGTCTGCCGCTCGGCGTGTTCCTGGGGCACATCCACCGGTTCTCGTTCCTGGCGATCAACGTCTCCAACCTGGGCCGGGCCCTGCCCAGCCTGGCTCTGCTGGCGATCTTCTTGCCGATAGTCGGGATCGGCAAGACCGACGTGCTCATCGCGCTCACGGTGCTCGCGTTCCCGCCCATTCTGACGAACACCTACGTGGCGATCGACCAGGTGGAGCCGGAGGTCGTCGACGCCTCCAAGGGCATCGGGCTCAGTCCAATGCAGGTCCTGCTGAAGGTCGAGCTGCCGCTGGCACTGCCGCTGATCTTCGCCGGCATCCGCACCTCGGCTGTCTTCGTCGTCGCTACCGCGACGTTGGCCGGCTTCTTCGGTGGCGGCGGCCTGGGCGACATCATCAGCAACCAGGAGTCCTTCCGGCTCAGCGGTGTCATCGGCGCGTCGTACGTGCTGATCGTGCTCGCGTTCCTCGTCCAGTTCCTGTTCGTCGGCCTGGAACGGCTGGTGACTCCCGCGGGGCTGCGGCTGTCCCGCAGTCCTGCACGCGGTCGTGCCGGCCGCCCAACGATCGACCCCTCGGCCGAGACGGTCGAGGTCGAGGAAGGTGGTCCCGAAGAAGACGAGTTGGCTCGTGTCGGTCACAAGCTCCATACAGGAAGAGACAGTTGATGAAATCGTTTTCACCCGTTGGTCGCACGCTCGGCACCGTGGCGGCGGTCAGTCTGGCCATCACGCTGTCCGCATGCGGCAACAGCAGCCCGTCGTCAGGAGGGTCGTCGTCGCAGCAGAGCTCGGGCTCGTCGTCGGGATCGGCCTCGGCGAGCGCCAGCGTGCCGACCGGCACCGGCAACTCCACCCTGCCGAGTGGTCAGCCCGGCAAGGGCAAGCCGCCGATCGTGATGGGGGACAAGAACTTCTCGGAGGAGTATCTCCTTGGCGAGCTCTACTCCCAGGCGTTGCGGGCAAAGGGCTTCACGGTGACCCTCAAGGGCAACATCGGCTCGTCGACGACCATCAACGCGGCGCTGCAGGGCGGCAAGATCGACATGTACCCGGAGTACGCAGGCGTGATCTACACGGAGCTCGCTGGGAACTCCGACAAACCCAGGTCAGCGGCGAAGACCCTCAAGGGCGCGACCGCCTACGAGAACAAGCACGGCTCCGCCGTGCTGAACCCGACCCCCTTCCAGGACGCGGACGGCCTCGCGTCGACCAAGGCCTATGCGCAGAAGAAAGGCCTGAAAACGATAGACGACCTCAAGAAGGTCGGCTCCTTCACCTACGCCGGTCCGCCGGAGAACGCCACGCGGTACCAGGGCGTCGTCGGGCTCAAGAAGGCGTACGGGTTGACCAAGCTGCAGTTCAAGCCGGTGCCGATCGGCAGCCAGTACCAAGCCCTCGATCAGGGCAAGGTCGACACCATCGCGATCTTCACCACGGACGCCCAGCTGGCGAGCGGGAAGTACGCAGTGCTGACAGACACCAAGGGCATCTTCGGCTTCCAGCAGGTGGTCCCGGTCGTGAAGAAGTCGGTGCTGGCCAAGGAAGGCCCGGCGTTCCAGCAGACGCTCAACGCAGTCAGCAAGCTCTTGACCACCGACGCGGTCGTGGCGATGAACAAGGCCGTGCAGATCGACCAACAGGACCCAGGCGAGGTGGCCAAGAAGTTCCTGCAGGCCAACCACGTGCTCTGAGAGCTCACGCGGCAGCGGAGTGACGCCGGCTCGTCTCGATCCTGGGACGGCCCGGCGTCGATCCCGTCGGGTCGGTCGACTAGCGGCGCTGGGCGCCACGGTCCCGCGGCGGTCCCACCGATCCGCGCGGCTGTGCGACAGGGATGAGCAGTCTCCGGCGCGATCGCTTGTTGGTGTCGATGGCTCGGACCGTGCGCTCGACGGCATGGGTCACCAGCGAGTCCACCGGCCAGCGGAAGTTCGACAGCGGCGGGGTCAGCAACTGTGAGACCGGATGGTCGTCGTACCCCAGCACCGAGATGTCGTCGGGAATGCGCAGTCCGAGCCGCGTGGCTGCGGCGTAGACACCGTAGGCCATCGAGTCGGCAAGGCAGAAGAAGGCCGTCGGCGACGGGTCGGCGGACAGTGCGGTGGTCGCGGCGGCGGCGGCGCCGTCGAGCTCATGCGGTGACATGTGCAGGCGAATCTGCATGCCGAGCTCGTTGGCCACCCGGCCGACAGCGATCTCAGCCGGCCGGTCGGGCGTGTTGCGCGCCGATGGAGTCAGCACGGCCACCTGGCGGTGCCCGGCGGAATGCAGCTGTCCCAGGGCAGCAGCGACGCCGGTGTCGTTGTCGAACACGACCTCAGCGACGGTGGAGGCGCCGGGCAGACCGTCGCCGATCGACACCAGGAGCGTGCTGCGGGCTATCTCGGGCCAGTGTCGCCCACCCGGGTCTACCCACAACACGATCAGCGCGTCGACACGCTGGTCGACGAGCTGCGCCGCCAGCTCTGCCTCGAGCTCAGGGCTGTTCGACGCGTCGACGATCAGCGCGTGCCGGCCGACCTCCAGCAGCTCTCGGCCGAGCGCGGCGGCGACGTGCTGCTGCCAGATGTCCTGCAGCGACCCGCAGAGCACGCCGACGTAGCCAGTCCGTCCCGAGGCAAGGGCCCGGGCGATCGGGTCGACCTGATAGCCGAGACGCCCGGCGACGATGCGGACTCGCTCCTGAGTCTCCACTGGGACCTGCAGTCCGCGCAGGGCGTACGACACGGCCGCCGGGGACAGCCCAGACTCCTTCGCGACGTCGCGAAGCGTGACACGCTTTGGGCGTTCGCGCATCGCCTCATCATAACCAACGGAGCGCCAAGCTGTTGAACACGCTGCCGGTGAAGCGATACAGTGAAGCGGTTCACTCAGCGGGAAGGACGGTGAGCGGTGGTGGTCGGTCCGGGACGTGTCGACATCCACCAGCATCTCTGGCCGCCTGAGCTCGTCGACGCGCTCCGGGCACGGCGGACCCCCCCGATGCTCCGAGACTGGACGCTGTACACCGCGGCGGAGCCGCCGTACGACGTCGTTGCCACGGATCATGACCGGGCGGCGCGCGCTGCCCGGGAGCGCGACACGTCTCGGGCGCTCATCTCGCTGTCAGCGCCGCTCGGCATCGAGTTCCTGCCGCCGGACGAGGCGCGTCCGCTCCTCGATGCGTGGCACCGCGGCGCCCTTGAGCTGCCTGAGCCCTTCGGCGCGTGGGCCGCGGCGAGCGCGGTCGACCCGGATGTCAACGGGCTGGACGACCTGCTCGCCGCCGGTTTCGCCGGCCTTCAGCTGCCCGCAGCGGTACTCGGGTCACCGGCAGCGATCCAGGCCGCCGCGCCACTGCTGCGTCGGTGCGAGCAGCGGCAGTGGCCCGTGCTCGTCCACCCCGGGCCCGTCGCTGGCCAACCTTTCGGATTCCCGCCGTGGTGGGCGCCCGTCGTCGACTATGTAGCTCAACTACAAGCCGCGTGGTGGGCCTGGCACGCGGTCGGCCGATGCCTACTGCCCGAGCTGCGGCTCTGTTTCGTGGCCGGTGCGGGGCTGGCGCCAGCGCAGCACGAGCGCTTCGCCGTACGCAGCAAGAGCCGCTTCGTCGTCGATCCGAACGCGTTCGTCGACACCTCCTCGCTCGGCCGGCAGGCGATCGACGTCGTGGCGCGCGCGCTGGGCATCGACGTCATCGTCCTCGGCAGTGACCGGCCGTACGCCGAGCCGGCCGACCCGCATCTGGGCGACGCGGCCGCGCATGCGGTCACCGTGGTGAATCCATCCCGACTCCTGGAAGGAGCTGCTCCATGACAGCGTCCACCCGAACCGAGTCTGCGCGCACCTCGCCCGCTTCGGGTCCCGGTCTAGGCGAGCTGCCCGATCGTGATCTCGACCGTGGCGAGCTCGTCGATCTGGTGAGACGGGTGGGTGATCGGCCGGAACTGTGGCGTGCGAACGTCGCCTTCGATGATGATGAACGGCACTACGTCTGCTTGCACCGGGACTCTCACCTCGACCTGTGGGTCTTGTGCTGGACCCCTGCGAGCGACACCGGCTGGCATGATCACGACACCTCGTCGGGCGCGGTCGCCGTCGTCGACGGCAGCCTGCTCGAGCAGAACCTCGCCGTAGGCTCGCCGGATCTCAGCCGGCAGGTCGACGCCGGGAGTGCCTTCGATTTCGGACCCGATCACATTCACCGAGTGTCCGGGGTGGCCGCGCGCAGCGTCAGCATCCATGCGTACTCACCGCCGTTGTGGCGGCTCGGGCAGTACACCGTCGACGCGTCCGGTGCGCTGCGGCGCACGTCCGTCTCGTATGCCGAGGAGCTGCGTCCGGTCGACGAGCCCGCGGCACCATGAGCGCGTTCCCACAAGACCGCTCGCTTCGCTCGCGTTTCCATCGGGGACCACGCTTCCGGCGCGGGCGCGCCAGTGACGGTCAAACGGGTGGGGATCCACGCTGAGACGACGCAAAGCCCTTCCCGTCGAACGAGCCGTCAGCTGCCGCCGACTCCCAAGGCGGCGAGCAGGACCAGGATCACCGTGGCCACGGCGAACGCACCGTGTGCGAGGACGACGGCCTGCGGGATGCGCTGCTCGGCCAGCATCGGGCGAGTACTGACGGCGCCCTTGGCGGTGGCCGCCGAAGTGTCTGGATCGCGGCGGAGTGTAGACGCGTCAGCTCGGCGCCCCCTGCTTGCTGGTCGGTCCTTGAACCATCGGTAGACGAGCGTGTCACCGATCACGGCGACCAACAGCAGATCAATGAAAGCGACCCAGGCGAGGGCTTGGCTGTCGTTGACCACATAGACAACCCACACAACGAGCCCCGCCGCGGCGAGCAGGAAGTGACCGAACACGACCGGGGGCCGAAAGTGGCTGGCCTCCGAGCCGTCGGTCCGAGTGCCGCCGTTGGAGACCCAGGTGCTGAGCATGAAGAAGCCGAGTCCCGCAGTGATCACCCACGTGATGAGTGCCGCCACTGCCATCTCAATGTCCTTTCGCTGTACGAGGTCGCAATCCGGTGTTGTCCCCAGGGTCGGAAGCGGACGCCGAGGCGAAGCCTGCAACCTGCGTGTCCTCGTCGGCGACGCGGACACCGAAGTGATAGGCGAGCTTGCCGCCCAGAGCACCAGACAGGCTGAGCCCGACCAGGCTCAGCACCGACACGGCGAGCGGCCCACCGCCGGTGGCGGTTTGATCGAGTCCCAGCCTCCATGCGAAGTTGGCGGCGAAGGTGACCGTGACAGTCAGGTTGAGCACCATGTGCGTGACCGCGGTGCGATGCACAGCGGTGCCAGCCGGGATCATGACAAAGTCGAGGAAGCCCACCGACGCAGCCGCCAGTGCGCCGAGCACGCCGATGCCGATGAGCCACTCAGCGCCAGTCGAGAAGGCGCTCGCGGGGCGAGCCAGGTGTGAGGCGACGTCGAAGATCACGCTGCTCAGCCAGGCACCAATCGGAACGGTGACCAGCATGGGGTGGAAGGGATGCCCGTACGGTCCGGCGAGAACCGCCGATACCGGCGCTTTGGCACGGACCCGGCTCTGCTCCACGAGCCCTCCTCAGGATTGGAGTTTCGCCCAATCATGTTGGTCTTTTTATCCGTCGTCGTCAAGGGTCCGGGACATCGATGAAGCCGGGGTCTCGTCAAGGGGCGTTGCCCTTACGATGCGGACATGAGTGGGCGACTGGACCCGACGAATGTGGATGCCGTGGCGGCGCTGGCTGATCCCGTGCGGCGGTCCTTGTTCGAGCTGGTCCGATCCGTGCCCGGGGCGGTGACCCGCGAAGACGCCGCGGGTGCGGTCGGCATCTCTCGCAAACTGGCGGCCTTCCACCTCGACAAGCTGGTTCAGGTGGGCCTGGTGGCGGTGGACACGGCCGCCGCGGCTGGGCGCGTGGGGCGCCGTCCTCGGGTGTATCGGCTGACCTCAGCCACCGACGTGCAGGTGTCCATCCCTGCCCGCAAGCACCAGTTGCTGGCCAAGCTGCTCCTCGAGGCGGTCACCCACCAGGGTCCTGACGAGGACGGCGTTGCTGCCGCTCTACGAGTCAGTCGCCAACGAGGTCGTGACCTCGGGTCGGCCGAACGGGAGCTGCGCAGGCCCGGCCGGTTAGGTGCCGAACGAGCGCTGTCCATGCTCAGTGGCCTCCTGCTGCGGTTGGGATACGAGCCGTCTCGCCACGATGCACGGACAGTTCAGTTTCGCAGCTGTCCGTTCCACCCATTGGCCGCCGAGTCCCCACAGGTGACCTGCGGGATTCATCACGCCTACATAAGCGGTCTGGTGGAAGGCCTGGGCGCTACGACCGTCGAGGCGATTCTCGCCCCCGGCTCCAACGGGTGCTGCGTCGAGCTGCGCGAGAGATCACAGGCAGAGGCGGATGCTCACTCCGTCGGTGAGCTTGACTAGGGAGGCGCCTTTCGGGGCCAACGGCCGACGGCGTCGAGAGCGGATGTGCCGCCGCTCCTCCGAGTCAGTCGACGATCCAGGTGAGAACCGAACGTAGGCACCGGGTCGCAGGGACGTAGGACGGGCCGGCGGCCACAGAGCGCAGGCGGCGACGGCTGTTCGTCGGCCGTGGTCCCCGGGGCTCAGCGCGATGCATCCGCGTCGCGGCGCTTGTTCTCCTTGGTCACGGCCACGGCCATGTCGCGGACCAGGCGGGAGTGCCAGCGCTCATGTGCGGGGAGGTCGTCGGTCAGGGCGTGGCAGTCAGGGCATGACAGGGGTCGGGCGGAGTCTTCCATGGTGTCTCACCTCCAGGCAGGGCTTTCTTCCACCGTGGCATGAACGGGGTCGAACGTCCATGGCAGATGACACAAACTTCATCACCTCGCATCGGGGCAGCTCGCACGCCGTCCGGCTGGTTGCGGACCAGATCGCGTAGTTCGCCGTGTGCAGCATCGCCGGGCAGGACGCTATGAGGCGACCGGAGGCTGCGCCAACCGCCTGGCGCCTCCTGGCGCTCGTCTGGCGGGCGGGCGTCTCCGACCTCGGTGAGATGCAGCTCGATCATCCGGCGCTCGGCCTGGCGGCCCCACGGCGGCAGGGTGCCGCGACGGCAGACCACGCCGTGGTCCACCAGGTCGTCGAGCGCTGCCTCGGGACGGGCCTCGAGCAGATCGGCCAACCGTTCCCGTCGCTTCGCGATCACCGTGCCGTACGCCGCCAGAGCCACGTGCAGACCGAGAACCGTCAGCCTCACCGGGAACGCCGGCGGCCACCGGCAACAGCAGCGCACGCAGGTCGCCTCCCGGGTCATCGGACTGATCCTCGCCGTCGCCATCCCGGTCACCACCTCGACGTCCTGACTATCAATTGCGTCATAGCAACTATTGCGAATATTCTGTTGATGTCGCCGGACAGGTCCCCTGGAGCGAGGAGTTGCCGCCATGAGCGTTGTCGAACTGCCCCTCCCGGTCGTTCGAGAGCAGAGAGTCGGCGCCAGTGATGTCGCTTCGCTCGAGCGGGATCTGGCGGCCCGGGTCGACGCGGAGGTGCGTTTCGAGGTCGGGTCCCGTGCGGCCTACTCGACCGATGCCTCCAACTACCGGCAGATTCCGATGGGAGTGGTGGTGCCCCGCACCATCGAGGCCGTCGTGGAAGCCATTGCTGTGTGCCGACGCCACGGCGCACCGGTCCTCACTCGAGGCGGGGGCACCAGCCTGGCCGGGGAGGGCACCAACGCTGCCGTCGTGATCGACTTCTCGAAGTACTGTGATCGGCTGCTCGGCGTCGACCCGGAGTCCGCCACCTGCTGGGTGGAGCCGGGCATCGTGTTGGACGAGCTGAACAGCCAACTTGCCGCCTACGATCTCGAGTTCGGTCCAGAGCCGGCAACGCACAGTCACTGCACGATCGGCGGGATGATCGGCAACAACTCGTGCGGAGCGACCGCGCAGCGCACCGGAAAGGTCGTCGACAACCTCCTCGGCCTCGACGTTCTCCTGTACGACGGCACCCGCATGCTGGTCGGAGAGACCTCTGACCAGGAGTACGCGGACATCGTGCGTTCGGGCGGTCGCCGAGCGGAGGTCTATCGGCAGCTTCGGCTCCTTCGTGACACGTACGCTGACGATGTGCGGGTGGGCTACCCGCAGATCCCGCGACGCGTGTCCGGGTACAACCTCGACTCCCTCCTGCCGGAGAAGCACTTTCATGTCGCGCAGGCTCTCGTCGGTTCCGAAGGCACGTGTGTCACTGTGCTGCGAGCCCAACTGAAGCTGGTCCCCGTGGTCCGCGCACGGGCGCTGGTGATGTTGGGCTATCGCGATGTCGCAACCTCGGCCGAGGACGTGCCGGTCATCGTCGAGCACCGGCCGATCGCGCTGGAGGGCATGGACTCGAAGGTCGTCGGCTTCGAACGTCGCAAGCATCTCAATGCTGACGCCTCGAGGTTGTTGCCCGAGGAGTCGAAGGCGTTGCTGCTTGTGCAGTTCGGCGGAGACACCCCCGACGAGGCCAAGGCAGCCGCCAACCGATTCGCCTCCGCGGCGCAGCAGTTCGAAAGCCGACCCTCGACCTCCGTGTTCGAGGACGAGGAGGATCAGAAGCGGGTCTGGTCCGTGCGTGAATCCGCCCTCGGGGCAACGGCACGCGTTCCAGGGCTTCCCCCCGCATGGCCCGGCTGGGAGGACTCCGCCGTAGCGCCGGAGCGGCTGGCGAGCTACCTCCGCGGCCTGCAGCAGCTCTACGAACAATACGGATTCACTCAGGCATCGGTGTACGGACACTTCGGGCAGGGCTGCGTGCACAGCCGCATCCCCTTCGACCTGGGGTCCGCGCATGGTGTCCACCAGTTCCGATGCTTCATGAACGATGCCGCCGACCTCGTCATCGCCCACGGCGGCTCGTTGTCGGGCGAGCACGGCGACGGGCAGGCGCGTGGCGAGCTGCTCCCCAAGATGTACGGCGAGACCCTGGTCCGCGGGTTCGGTCAGTTCAAAGCGATCTTCGACCCCGGGAACAAGATGAACCCGGGCAAGGTCGTCGCGCCCTACCCGCTCGACGAGCACCTGCGACTCGGGGCCACGTATCGCCCAGAGCGCACCGACACCCACTTCGGCTTTCCGGACGACGACGGCAGGTTCGACTCAGCCGTGCTGCGTTGCGTCGGCGTTGGCAAGTGCCGACGCCACGACGGAGGTGTGATGTGCCCGAGCTACATGGTGACCCGTGAGGAGGAGCACTCCACCCGCGGCCGGGCTCGCCTCCTGTTCGAGATGTTGCAGGGTCACCCGGACTCGCCGATCCAGGACGGCTGGCGCTCCGACGCCGTCCGGGACGCCCTCGACCTGTGCCTCGCGTGCAAAGGGTGCAAGAAGGACTGCCCCGTCAACGTGGACATGGCCACCTACAAGGCCGAGTTCATGTCGCACTACTACGCCGGTCGACTGCGCCCGCTCGCCCACTACTCGATGGGCTGGCTGCCACTCGTCGCACAGGCGGCCACGCGCATGCCCAGAGTGGTGAACGCGGTCACCCAGGCACCGCTGCTCTCGCGAATCGTGACGCTGGCCGCCGGTGTCGCACCGGAGCGAGCCATCCCCCAGTTCGCGACGCGTACGTTCAAGGCCTGGTACGCCGAACGCGGGCCTCGAGGCAGCGGGTGGCGCGGGCAGGTGGTGCTCTGGCCGGACACGTTCAGCAACTCCTTCCATCCGCACGTCGCCGAGGCGGCGGTCGAGGTGCTCGAGGATGCTGGCTGGAGGGTCGTCGTCCCGTCTGATGCGGTGTGCTGTGGATTGACCTGGATCTCCACCGGGCAACTGGAGGTCGCCAAGCGGTCGCTGCAACGTACAGTGCAGGTGTTGCGACCGTACCTGGACGCTGGCGCGCTCGTGCTGGGTCTCGAACCGTCGTGCGCGGCGGTGTTCCGCTGCGACGCTGCCGAGCTCTTTCCTGATGATCGAGACGTCCAGCGGCTGCGCGACCAGACGGTCACCCTCGCCGAGCTGCTCACCGAGCACACCCCGGGTTGGAAGCCTCCGCACTCGCATCGACGCGTGCTGATCCAGACCCACTGTCACCAGCACGCGGTGATGGGCTTCGAACGCGACCTGGAGCTGATGCGAGCCATGGGCCTGGACTGCCAGGTGCTCGACTCCGGCTGTTGCGGACTCGCCGGAAACTTCGGCTTCGAGAAAGGTCACTACGAGGTGTCCACGGGCTGCGGGGAGCGGGTCCTGTTTCCCGCAGTCCGAGACGCCTCGGCTGACGACATCGTGCTGGCGGACGGGTTCAGCTGCCGTACTCAGATAGAGCAAGGGGACGCGGGAGGCCGTCAGGCCCTGCATCTCGCCGAGGTGCTGGCCGCCACGTTGCACGACATCCCCAGCCCACCGGGGAACTGGCCGGAACGCGTGTACGCCCGACGTCCGAACACACCGAGGCTAGCCTCCTATGCGGCGTTGGCCGCCGTGCTCGCCGCGGCGGTGATCACGGCCGGCGCGGTCGTGCGTGCGGTGAAGCGGTGAACGCTGACAATCGTGGCATGGCTATCGGGATCGACGGGACGGGCCCGTCGGCAACGCACGCTATTCGGTGCGCGGCCCGAGACAGGTCCCCCACCTCGACGTCGTGGACTCGCCGGGCTCGAGTCGAAGAACCCGCCGGCCCGTCTGGAAGGCGTTCGGTGGGCAGGTCATCGGTTCGGCTCCGAGGCCGCCGCGCCGACGGTCGGGGCTGAGTGTGTCAGCGGTGAAGAGCTCGATGAGTGGATATGCCTCATCCACCCACAGCTGCGACGTCCGTCCGTCCGGTCCCGTCAGTCCGACCCAGGCTCGGCCGTCTTCGTCACGGTGGAGGTCGGTGAATGCATGGTCGATGGCCAGCTCACCGATGCGGCGCCCGGTCCGGAAGTCGTACGGCGTACCCGCGACATCCTCCCTCTCGATCGGCAGCTGCCGATCGGGGTCGGTGACGATCCGCGTGTCGGCGGCCAACTGGAGGACGCAGTCGTCCACCAAGCCGGAACCGGGAGACAGGTAGGGGTGTTGTCCGGACCCGTACGGGCAGGCCTGCTCGCCGATGTTGGTGGCGGTCGTCGTGACGCTCAGGCCGCCCTCGTCGAGGCGGTACTCGATCTCCACATCGAGACAGAACGGATACCCCTCCAACGCGAAGAGGGTCGCACCCATCACGATCCGGTCTGCGGAGCGGGTGATCGGATGCCAGGGACGCCAGTGCAGGAAGCCATGGATGGCGTTGTGCTTCTCCGGCTCGGTGAGCGCGACCTGGTACTCGGTCCCATCGAAGCTGTAACGGCCGTCCCCCAGCCGATTGGGCCACGGAATCAAGGGCGCCCCGTGGGCCCCGTCGCACATGTCTTCCAAGGGGTAAGGCTGTAGGACGTCGCGTTCGCCAACGCTGTAGGCGCGGACCCCTCCGCCGACCTGGACGACCATGGCTCGCTGATCGCCGGAGCTGAGCTCGAACTGCTGACCGGACGGTGGACTCGGCATGTCGTCGCTTCCTTTTGGGATGGGAGGAGGCAGTCGAAACGGAACGCTCAGTGTCACCATGCAGTCTCGCACGGTCGTTGCACAGACGCAACGGTTGCGTGGTATGGTCGACGTCGTTCACTTCCCCTGCCGTTGCGAGCTGCAAAGGAAGAAAGACGTGGCGCGGTCGATCGAGGACTATGCCCTATTGGGGGACCTGCAGACCGCAGCCTTGGTCGGGCGGAATGGCTCCATCGACTGGCTGTGTCTTCCGCGGTTCGACTCTCCAGCCTGTTTCGCCGCCCTTCTCGATGACTCCGACGCGGGCTTCTGGCGGTTGGCGCCCAGGGGAGCCGACACCTGCACCCGGCGTAGCTATCGCGGCGACTCCCTCATCCTCGAAACGGAGTGGGATGTCTCGGAAGGCTCTGTGCGGGTGATCGACACCATGCCGCCGAGGGGCGAGGCGGCCGACGTCGTCCGAGTCGTCGAAGGGCTGCGCGGCACGGTCGACATGGAGATGGCGCTGCGGTTGCGGTTCGACTACGGGCGCATCCTGCCCTGGGTTCGCCACACTCACGCGCAATTGGAGGCGGTCGCGGGTCCGGACGCCGTGTGGCTGAACACTCCGGTGACGCTGAGGGGTGAGAACCTCACGACCTACGCCGAGTTCCAGGTCAGCGCCGGTGACCGGGTGCCCTTCGTCTTGACGTATTCCCCGTCATACCTACCGGGGCCGACGCCGGCCGAGGCCGAGCAGGCGATCCGCGACACCGAGAGCTACTGGGCGGACTGGTTCGCCGACTTTCACTATGCCGGCAACTGGGAGTCGGCGGTGCGCCGCTCGCTCATGGTCCTCAAGGCCCTCACCTATGCTCCCACCGGCGGCATCCTGGCGGCGGCGACCACCTCGCTCCCCGAACAGATCGGTGGCATGCGCAACTGGGACTATCGGTACTGCTGGCTGCGCGACGCCACCTTCACGTTGCAGGCGTTGCTCGGCACGGGGTTCGAGACCGAGGCGACGGCCTGGCGCGACTGGCTGCTTCGCGCCGTCGCCGGTGACCCGGCAAGGCTTCAGATCATGTACGGCATCGATGGGACCCGACGACTCACCGAGTACACCCTCGACTGGCTGACGGGATACGAGGCATCTGCGCCCGTGCGGGTGGGAAACGCCGCGTCGGCCCAGTTCCAGCTCGATGTCTGGGGCGAGGTCCTCGATGGCCTGCACTTGACGAGGGACGCGGGGATTGACGCCCAGGCTGACGCCTGGGACCTGCAACGAGCGCTGCTCGACTACCTCGAAGGGCACTGGCGCGATCAGGACAACGGCCTGTGGGAGGTCCGCGGTGACCGGCGGGACTTCGTCCACTCGAAGGTCATGGCCTGGGTCGGACTCGACCGCGCGGTCCAGGCAGTGGAGAGGTTCGGCCTCGACGGCCCGGTCGACAGGTGGAAGGAGGTTCGGTCTACCATCCACGACGAGGTGTGCCGACGCGGCTACGACGCCAGCCGTGGGACGTTCACGCAGTTCTACGGCTCTGATGGCCTCGATGCCGCGTTGCTTCTGATTCCTCGCGTCGGGTTCCTGCCCTGGCATGACGACCGCGTCATCGGCACGGTGGACGCCGTACAACGGGAGCTGTGCGAGGACGGCTTCCTCCTGCGCTATCGACCCGAGGCAGACAGCGACTCCGCGAGCCCCAGCGTAGACGGGCTCCCAGGCAGCGAGGGGGCCTTCATCGCGTGCACCTTCTGGCTGGCCGACGCCTTGACCGGGATCGGTCGCCGGGACGAGGCGACCGTGCTCTTCGAACGGCTGTTGCGACTACGCAACGACGTCGGTCTGCTCAGTGAGGAGTACGACAGCGCCGCGGGCCGCCAGTTGGGGAACACGCCGCAAGCGTTCAGCCATGTCGGACTGGTGAACACCGCACGTCATCTCAGCGACAGTCAAAGTGCTGAAGCGAGAGCCCGCACGGACGGTGAGGCAGCAGGCAAGCACTGACAGTGGTCCCGGGTGCGACTCAGTGGGGCGGGTGCGGAAGGCTCCCGAGAGCGGCGGTGCCAGCTCGGGCGACCTCGTGGTCGGCGTCGTACGACGCCCGGATCCCCTGCTCTGACGCCCGGATCCCGTGCTCTGGTGCCTGTGCTCACGGAGGTCCCCGACAGGTCTGCAGCGCCGGAGTGAACGCATGGCTCGTGAGCTACGTGGATACTGCACCGGGGTGATGAGCAGCTCAGCGCACCGAGCGCGACAGGCGGTGGAGCAACTTGCACCCGGATGTTTCTCGGTCGTCATGGCTACCGGCATCGACTCGGTCGGCTTGAAGCTGAGGGGCTTCTCAGTGCTGTCGGGCGTTCTGCTCACGATAGCCGTCTGCGCCTTCGTCGTGCTGGTGCTGTTGACTGTCTGCCGGCTACTCGCCTGCCGGAGCGAGATGAGCCGAGATCTTCGCGATCCGCGCAGGGGGTTCGAGTTCTTCACGTTCGTGGCCGGGACCAATGTAGTGGGGGTGCGGGTCGGCATGGACGGGCATTACCGGGTCACGGCGGTGCTACTGGTGCTCGCCGGGGTGGCGTGGCTGTTGCTCGGCTATGTCGTACCGTTCCTCGCGGTTCTCGAACGGCAGGAACGCCCGACGATCGCGGCGGCCAACGGGACCTGGTTCCTCTGGGTCGTGGCGACTCAGTCGGTTGCCATCGCGTTGGCGACCGTTGAGCCTCACGCTGCCCACGGTCGACCGGAGATAGCCCTGCTTGCGGTGATGGCGTGGTTCCTCGGGATCTTCTTGTACGCGCTGGTGGCTGTTGTCGTTGCCGTTCGTCTTGGCCTCTTCACCTTCGGTCCCACGGACCTGACGCCGCCCTACTGGATCTCGATGGGCGCGCTGGCCATCACGGTCCTCGCAGGCGCCCGGATCGTTGAGATGACGGACACGCCGATCCTGCAGATGACCGGTCCCCTTGTCGCAGGCAGCTCCGCCGGCTTCTGGGCCCTCGCGACCTGGCTCATCCCGGGGCTCGTCGTCGCCGAGGTGTGGCGACACAGGCGTGGAGGCACCGCGATGACGTATCAGGTTGCGTTGTGGAGCATCGCCTTCCCGCTCGGCATGTATGCGGTGGCCGCCATGGATCTTGGCGATGCCGATCGGCTGCCCACCGTCGAGCTGGTCGGAGCCGTGGAGCTGTGGCTTGCTGTCGCGGGCTGGGCGCTGGTGTTTGCTGCCATGACTGCGCATCTGTGGCGCACCGCCTCCACAGCAGCCATCGGTCGGTGACAGGCATGCCTTGGACGAAGGGGGCTGTACGACCAGCCGGCAGCACCACAAAGGATCGACGGGCCAAGGCTCAGCTGATACTCAGCTTCAACGTCTTGCAGTTGTTGGTCGACACCGGGTCCGCAATGCTCTGCAGATTGCCTGCGCAGGCCTTCACAGTCATGGTTCCCGTCGCCTTGGGGTGACCAGGATGGCCGCGCGCGTTGATCTCCCCGCCTGCAACATTCCAGGCTCGCAAGCGGGTGTATCGGGGTTGATGTTGAAGTGGTTACTGATCAAGGGACAGACATAGTCGCCGGAATCCGTGGAGCCGTTCTGATCGCGGTCCTGCGCATGGGGCTCCGACAAGAATGGTTCGAAACGAGGTACCAACCTGATGTCGACGTGCCGAAGCCTGCATGACCCGATCGGGGGGTAGACAGGTCCTCCAGCCAGCCCCTCGGGTGCGGCGTGCGAGTAGCAGAGTTCGAGGCCGAAGCCGGTTGCCGGCTGACCGAGCCGGCTGCGAGAGACGTTGCTCCCCGAGAGGCGTTCAGATCCCTGTGGGAGCGGGGCTCTGCTCGGTGGACTCCGAGCTGGACGAGGAACTGCCCTGCGGTGGGTCCGGTCAGGAGCGCTTGGCGCGTCGCTTCGCCCGGGCCATCTTGAGCAGGTACGCCGGCGTGGGAGGGATCCAGCCGAGCTGCTTGGCCATCCCGAGGTCGTCGCGGTTGGCCCAGTGCTCAGCGATGCGGCCGTCCTCGAACCGGAACCAGTGGGATTGGGTCATCGCGAAGGTTTTGTCGGTCGGGGGGAAGACGGTGTCCACCCGGCCGTCCCGGTCATAGACGGCGCACGGTGCGACGTGGCGCCCGTTCATCGTCGAGCTCACCGCGACGAGGTCGCCTTGCGCGACGGCTGCGCGGATGTCGTAGTGAAGGTCGGAAAACGCCGCTCGCAACCACAGAGCGGTCGAGTAGAAGCCGTCGGGGCCAGGCACCCGTGACCTGGGGGGCTGCACGCGGTTCTCATGATCGACGGCGTCGGAGGAATAGAGGGCATCGAAGATGCCACGCTCGCCGTCCGCCATCGCGTGGATGCTGCGCACCGCGACGGAGACGAGGTCGGCCGACACGACGGAGGTGGGCTCGGCGGTCATCGGATCTCCAATCGGTTACAGTGGAGGTGTATCGAAAAGTGTGGAGGCTGACATGCCAGAAGTCAAGCGGTCCTACGACGGATCGAGCCGTCGTGAGCAGGCCCGGGTGCGACGGTTGGCCGTGGTGCGAGCCGCAACCGAGCTGTTCGAGCGGGACGGCTTCCGGGCGACAACCATTGCCGGGGTCGCGGCACACGCTGGCGTCTCACCGGAGAGCATCTACAAGAACTTCGGCACGAAAGCGGCGCTGGCCAAGGCTGTCTTCGACATCCAGGTCGCCGGAGACGACGAACCGGTACCGGTGGCCGAGCGTCCGTCGATGCACGTGATGCGTGAGGAGCCAGACATCCGCCGCAAGGTCGCGATGTTCGTCGAAGGTCTAGCGCACCGGCAGGCAGAGACGGCGTCGGTGCAGATCCTGATCCGCGACGCCAGGCACGTCGACGACTCCCTTGAGCCGGTCTGGCGGACGTTGAGTGACGAGGGCCGCACCGGGATGACGATGTTGGCCCATCACCTGCTCGAGACTGGCAAGCTCCGCCCCGACCTCGACCTCGACGAGGTACGCGACGTCCTCTGGAACTACCTGGCGATCGACACCTACGAACGCCTCGTCCTCACCCAGGGCTGGAGCTTGGACCGCTACACGCAGTGGCTGACGCGTGCCATCACCAACGCGATCTGCCCGTAGTCAGCTGGGGTGAGCGGGCCAGGAACGGGTCCGTCATCACCGCGAGGCTGCATCGGGCCGGGCCAACCCGAGCTCGCACACGCTGGAGAATCCCTGCGACTCGATCCCCATCGCGACGTTCGAGCGGGTGTACAGGTTGGCGAGAGCGATCTGCGTGGTGAGCTCGACCATCGCCGGCTCGCCGAGCTGCTCCAGCAGGGTGGCGAACTGGGCGTCGGTGACGGTCGGCGGCGTGGCGGTCATCGCTTCGGCGAACTCGAGCACGTCCCGCTCGAGCGGAGTGAAGACCTCCGAGGTCCGCCATACCGGCACCTGGCTGGCCTTCCGCTCGTCCAAGCCTTCGTTGTGGGCCTGGAAGTAGCCGAAGTCCAGGCACCACGAGCAGCCGACCTGCGCGGCGACGGCCATGTGCGCGAACGA
>JAICWH010000237.1 GCA_025934895.1 Nocardioidaceae bacterium
GAGAGCTCGGTGCAGGCCAACGTCAGTGTGGCCCGACCCGCAGCATGGTGCGCCGCCCGGGCATCAGATGCCGGACCAGCGCGCTGTGGTCGCACCGGCGGAGATTCCTCAGCCTGGCGCACCGACGCAAGCCGCCGGGGACACCGGCGCGGAGATCCCCCGCCGCCCCAACCGCTGTGTCGGTCCCCACGATCGGCCCCCTCGAGACCGGCAGGCGCTACAACCAGAACCCATCAACGGCCCAGCAGCTCCCGCAGCAGGGCCGGCCCACTGTCGGCGCCGTCGAGCTCGACCCAGCGGCCGCCGGCATTGGCCCCGAACGCCGCCGCCTGGTCACTGTCGCCCTGAGGGGCAAGCATCCCGCCCAGACGGCCCGCTGGAGGATCAGCTCAGGGCCGAGCCAGCCTTGTACTGCTGGAAGGACTCGTTCCAGTCGCCGTAACCGTTGTCGAGCGTCATGTGCCGGTCCGTGCCGGTGTACTCGACGACGTCCCCGGGCTTGCTCAGGTTGTACAGCCAGGCTGCGTTCGAGGTGCTCATGCCCGTGCACCCGTGGCTGACGTTGGCGTAGCCCTGCGATCCGACGGACCACGGTGCGGCGTGCACGAACTCACCCGAGTAGGTGACGCGCATGGCGTACTCGACGTCGTCGAGGTTGTAACCGTTGGGGCTGTTGTTCGCGATCCCGATGGTCTCGGAGTCCATCCGCTTGTGCCGGAACTTCTCGACGATGACCTTGATGCCCGAACGGGTGACGAATCCCGGCTTGCCGGTGGTGATCGGGATCGTCCGGGCCAGCTTGCCGTTGATGTAGGTCTTCATCTGGTCGGTCTTGGCGTTGACCTTGCTGACCATCGAACTTCCGACGCGGAACGTCGAGGAACGGCTGAGCTGACCGTAGACGCCGTTGCCGGCCGGGACGCTGTCGATGTCCGCCTTGACCGTGACCGTGGTGCCGGGCTTCCAGTAGTGCACCGGACGCCAGTGCACCTCGGAGTCGCTGATCCAGTGCCAGGCACCCACCTGGTGCGAGGAGTTCGTCACTGACAGGTGGCGCTCGATCGTCGCCTTGTCGGTGACGGGGACGTCGAAGCGCACGATCACCGGCATCCCGATGCCGACCGTCTCGCCGCTCACCGGCGCGAAGCTCGGGTAGGTCTGCTGGTCGAGCGAGAGAGCCTCGGTGCGGAACGAGGTGCGCTTCGTGGCCTTCAGGCCGTCACTGTCCACGGCAGCGGCGATGACGCGGTACTTGGTGCCCGGCTGCAACGGCGCGGTCGATCTCCAGGTCGTCTTGTCGCTCGACAGCGCACCCGCGAGCGTCTTCGTGCCTGCCCGAACCACCACGCTGTCGAAGCGGCCGTCCTTGGCCGTCAGCTTGACGACCTTGTCGACCTTGACCCCTCGCGTGGCCACATTGGCCTTGATGGTGGCAGCAGAGGTGGGTGCCGACGCAGAGGACGACGCCGAGGAGCTCGCGCCTGCAGCTGCCTTCGCAGCGCCCTGGTTGTCGGCCTTCGCGGAGCAGCCGGCCGCGACCACGCAGAGCGCGAGCACACCGGCCACCGTGACTGCGGGGCGGTGGACCCGTCGGCGCAGCAACGAACCAGGACGCACGGACATGAGTTCCTCTCGGGATGACGGAACGACACGCCCAGCCTAACAAGAGCCTGGGCTCCGGACCGACCTCACGAGCGGTGTGACCCGTCACGTTTGCCCTCACGGCCTGGTGCCAGGGGCCCGCCTTCAGTGCGCGTGCTCACCCACGTAGTACTCGTAGATCCAGCCGCACACGGCCAGCCCGCCCAGCCCGAAGCCGATGATCACCAGCCACCACTGACCCATCGCTATGCCGAACACGATCACCCCGAGGGTCAGTCCGGCCCACATCGGCCACCAGCTGTACGGCGGGAAGAAGCCCAGCTCACCGGCGCCGTCGGCGATCTCGGCGTCCTGCCGGTCCTCTGGGCGTGGATCCATCTTCGAGGCGTGGAAGCCGAGGTAGAAGGTCACCAGCAGGGCCAGCAGGAACGTCATGGTCAGCGCCGACGTCCCGGTGGGGTCGTAGGTGATGAACCAGTAGGCGGGAGCGACCAGCAGGAAGAACACCGTGCAGATGGCGAAGATCATCGCCTCGGCCTTCATCGGTCGGTCGGCTTTCCGTGGTCGGTGCGACCGTCGTCCTCGTTGATCGGGTGGCCCATCTGCTCCTCGAGGTGCCCGGCGCGACCACCCATGTCCGGGGCGTCCGCGTTGTCGCGCTCGTCACCCATCTCGTTGCCCTCTATCAGCTCCATCGCCGCGACCTCGGGGTGGTGCAGGTCGAACGCCGGCGACTCGGAGCGGATCCGCGGGATGCTCTCGAAGTTGTGCCGCGGCGGCGGGCTCGAGGTCGCCCACTCCAGCGAGCGGCCCCAGCCCCAGGGGTCGTCCACCTCGACCGGCGCGGTCCGCGCCGACTTGTAGACATTCAGCAGGAACGGCAGCGTCGAGGCGCCCAGCAGGAACGACCCGATCGTCGAGACCTGGTTCAGCGTCGTGAACCCGTCGGACGGCAGGTAGTCGGCGTAGCGCCGGGGCATCCCCTCGACACCGAGCCAGTGCTGGACCAGGAACGTCGTGTGGAACCCCACGAACAGCAGCCAGAAGTGCACCTTGCCGAGCCGCTCGTCGAGCATCCGGCCGGTCATCTTCGGCCACCAGAAGTAGAA
>JAICWH010000136.1 GCA_025934895.1 Nocardioidaceae bacterium
CCTGCGGACGGGCCGGGTCGGCGGGGGTGGGGCCTGCGGACGGGCCGGGTCGGCACCGCGCTGGACGCCCAGGGCCGGTGCGGCCCTGAGCGTCCAGGTACGGCGGGATGGCCGCGGATGCGGTGGGGTTGAACCGTCAGCCGGTGATGATGCTGACGCCGTAGTGCGCGGCGACCTGGGTCCACGGCTCGACGTACCCGGTGGTGGAGTTGCCGGCGATCACGTGGCCCCGGATCCAGGCGCCCGAGGCGTTCTTGGCGTAGAACGCCCCGCCGGAGTCCCCGCCCTGCTGGATCACGCCGCCGGTGTAGGCGATCACCGGGGACTTGCAGCCGGTCGTCGTGCACACCTGTGCGGTGGTGCTGATCGCGGTGTGACCGCACTGCTCACCGGTGGTTCGACCGCTGTGGCAGTAGGCGTTGTAGCCGACGACCGCGCTGCCGGCGGAGACCACCGGGATGCTCGAGCTGCTGGTGATGCCGCCGGTGAACACCCGACCGGAATAGGGCTGGCCGTTGAGCAGCTCCATGTCGATGGGCCCACCGCCGAGCGTCGGGAGCGACCGGTTGGTGACGGTGCCGACGTAGCGCAGGTTGGACTCGGTGTTCACGCGCGTCCCGATGGCGTAGCAGTGGCCGGCGGTGACCATCCACTGCCCACCGGATGGAAGGGTGACGCCGTACCCGGTCGAGCACAGGGCGTTGGAGGCCAGCAGCCCGCCTCCGCCGTAGAACGGAGGCGAGTCGTCGCGGCGGTTGAAGGTGTCGGACGTCGCCTCGTTGTGCAGCTGCACCCGGACGCCGGCCGCGGCCTTCTGGCTCGTCGCCCGGCTCACGCCGGCCACGGAGGTGAGCGAGGCGACGACGCTCGAGGGAGCGTTCGTGTCCATCACGATGCGGCCGGTGGTGGGGTCCGCGTAGGTGCCGAAGGTGTACCTCGTCCCGTGCGCCGCAACGTAGCTGCTGACCTTCGCCTGGACCCTGCCCAGTGCCAGCTGCGACGCCGCACTGGTCCGGGCCGCCGGGCCGGCCGTGTGGTCCGGGCTGAGCGCGGTGGCGGCGGGGTGCGACGACGGTGCGGTCTTCGCCTTCTCCGCCGAGGGTCGTGCCGAGGCCGGCCCCGCCGCTGCGGCCAGGACGGACACGGCGGCGGCCGTGGCGATCAGGGCTGCGGTCTTCTTCTTAGAGATGCGCATGCTGTTCCTCCTCTTGTCGACACGACTTGCGGCCGCGACTGCCCAAGAGGAGACCTCAGAGAAAGAGATAGATACCGCCTGAGGGGAAAGTCCCCGAACAGGCCACGTGACGGCCTCCGGTCAGGCATCCGGGGACAGGCCGATGGCCCGTGTGGGTCATGTGCAGATGGCCCTGTGATCATCTCGCCGGTCGCCGGTCGCCGGTCGCCGGGCAGGTGGTGGTCCAGGGCTGGACCGACACGCTCCAGGTGGACCTCAGCGACGCCGTCCCCACCGCCACGGTCGCTGGACAGGCGGGGGCCGGCACCACCGGCACCATCACCCGGCAGGTCGAGCGCATCGACAGCAGGAACTACCGGGTCGGCCTGCGGGTCACCGGGACGCGCTCGTTCGCCAGCACCTCGGTGCGGCTGACCTACAGCTGCAAGCACCGCATCAGCCGGGCGGCCCGCCCCCCAGGCCGCCATGGGCCGGGCGATACGGTCTGTGCGTGCGCGCGATCGAGTACTCCAGGACCGGTGACCCAGACGTTCTCACGCTCGTCGACCGGCCGGTCCCGGAGCCGGGACCCGGCGAGGCCCGGGTGCGGATCCACCGCTCCGGGGTCAACCCCACCGACTGGAAGACACGTCGGGGAAGCGAGAGCGGCATGCCGGTAGACCCGCCGCAAGTCCCGAACCAGGACGGCTCCGGGGTGGTCGACGCGGTCGGCCAGGGCGTCGAGGCCGCCCTCCTCGGCCTCCGGGTCTGGGTATGGGAGGCCGCGCACCTGCGGCCCTCGGGCGGCACCGCGCAGGAGTACGCCGTGCTGCCGGCCCGCCACCTGGTCCTGCTGCCAGACGTCGCCTCATTCGACCTCGGGGCCAGCCTGGGGGTGCCGTTCCTGACGGCCCACCGGTGCCTGACCGTCACCGAGGACGGCCCGTCCCGGCTCGGCCCGGGAACGCTCGCGGGACGCACCGTGCTGGTGGCCGGTGGCGCCGGTGCCGTCGGCAACGCCGCCATCCAGCTGGCCCGGTGGTCCGACGCGACCGTCATCACCACCGTCAGCAGCCCCGAGAAGGCGAACCTCGCCGCGCATGCCGGCGCCGACCACGTCATCGACTACCGGCAGCAGGACGTCGTCACCGAGGTCCGGTCCATCGCACCGGACGGCGTGAACACCATCGTCGAGGTCTCACCTGCGGTGAACGGCGGCCTCGACGCCGAGGTGCTGGCCCGGCACGGCTCCGTGGCGGTCTACGCGAACAACGGCGGCAGCGAGATGGAGCTGCCGGTCCGGCCGTCCATGGTGCCCAACGCGCGCTGGCAGTTCGTGTACGTCTACAACGCCCCCGACACGTGGCGTGGTCGGGCCTTGGAGGACGTCGCCGCGGCGGTGCTGGACGGGGCGGTGCGGGTCGGGCAGGACGTCGGGCTGCCGTTGCACCACTACCCCCTGGAGAGGGCGGCCGAGGCCCATGCGGCTGTCGAGGACGGCGTGGTGGGGAAGGTGCTCATCGACGTGGTCTCCTAGCGACGCCGCCAGACACGCCGGCTCCGCAGGCGACGCCGCCAGACACGCCGGCTCCGCAGGCGACGCCCCCACAGGCCCGGCACGTCTCGCGGCCCTGCGCCGCGTCGCCCTGGTGGGCTACCGCGTGGGTCCAATACCCGGGAGCCCGGTTGCTATTCCGTTATGTGCGGGGAGGTGATGCAGGTCCCCTCGGCCCCGGCCGACCTCGCCGCCCCGCCCGCGGGCTCAGGGGGTCTGGGACCTGCCGCCGCGTCCAGCCGCTCCCACTCGACCTGCGCCTGCCGGTGCCACCGGCCGTGCCGCTCGTGGAAGACCGCCGACGCCCGCGGGCCGGGCCAGTCATGGTCGAGGAGCTCGTGAGGCAGGTCGGGGTCCACGAACGGGAACCGCCGCCACTCGTGCACCATCCTCACCTGGGCGACGAACGCCTCGCGTGGACCCTCGGCCGCACGGGCCTCGAAGGTCTGCAGGAAGCCGAGGTAGCCGTCCTCGACATCGGCGAGGTCCCATGCGTCGTTGAGCAGCCGGGCCTCGTCGCCGATCCCGCTGGCCGGCCCGACCCATGCGAACGCCTGCTGCTCGAGCCTGAGCTCGCGCACTGCTGCATGGACCGCGGCCGCCTTGGTGGCGTCCGGGGTGACCCACAGCCCCGACGTCGGCGAGCCGAGACCGAGCCAGGTCAGTCGGGTGCGCAGCCGGTGCCGCAGCTGCCGCTGAGTCTCGGGGATGGGCACGCTGAGGACCAGCCACCGGCCGTCCCAGGGCGCCCGTTGGCCCATGAACCCGTAGATCCGGCGGGTACCCTCCTCGAGCAGCTGTCCGCCCGCGGGGGTCAGCGTCCAGAGCACCCGGCGCCCGTGCCGCCACGAGGTCAGCAGGTCCTCGCTGGCCGTCCGGGTGAGGGCCTGGCGGGCGGACTTCTCCTCCACCCCGAGGAGCCCCAGTGCCTCGAGCAGGGTGGCGGTCCAGACGCTCTGCGAGCGCGGGTGCACGAACTCGCCGAGCACCGTGAGCAGCAGCGACCGTGCGCTGGCCGACCCCACTTCGCGGCGGCGCGATGAGAGTGCCACTGGCTCGGCCACGTCTGCCTCCTTCGTCCGTCCGGTACGGCGTCCAGCCGTCGTCTGCTGGCGGCTGCGCCGGCGGTGCCGCAGGTTAGTCGACACCGTCTTGACGATAGTCGAGCCGAGCGTAGAGTGTCGTGGACCACAGCGACCGCCGTACCGGCAAGAAGAGGTGCCTCGATGACCGTCCTGGAGACCGACAACGACACCTCCGAGGCCCGGGACGGCTCGGCGGACCAGGCCCCGGTCGTCGGGTTCGACACCCGTCCGGACCGCTACCGGCACTGGCGGCTGGACGTGGACGGCGACATCGCCACGCTGACGCTCTCGGTGGACGAGAACGCGGGGCTGGTCGAGGGCTACGCCCTGAAGATGAACTCCTACGACCTCGGCGTGGACATCGAGCTCTACGACGCCGTGCAGCGGCTGCGCTTCGAGCACCCGGAGGTCAAGGCGGTGGTGATGACCGGCGGGCTGGAGAAGATGTTCTGCGCCGGCGCCAACATCCGGATGCTGGCCCAGTCCTCGCACGCGTGGAAGGTGAACTTCTGCAAGTTCACCAACGAGACCCGCAACGCCATCGAGGAGGCCAGCACCACCAGCGGCCAGACCTGGATCGCCGCACTCAACGGGACGGCCGCGGGCGGCGGCTACGAGCTGGCCCTCGCCTGCGACGAGATCGTCCTCGTCGACGACGGGGCGTCCACGGTCAGCCTGCCGGAGGTCCCGCTGCTCGGAGTGCTGCCGGGCACCGGCGGCCTCACCCGGGTCGTCGACAAGCGCCACGTGCGCAAGGACCGGGCCGACCTGTTCGCGACCAAGTCCGAGGGCTACCGCGGCGCCACCGCCGTCGACTGGGGGCTGATCGATGCGACCGTGCCGCGCAAGAGCTGGACCGAGGAGGTCACCCGGCGGGCCCGGTCCGCCGCCGACGCCTCCTCGCGGCCCGCGGGCACCGGCATCGAGCTGACCCCGCTCGAGCGCCGCGAGTCCGACGACGCGCTGAGCTACCCCTACCTGACTGCGGTCCTCGACCGGGACGCGCGACGGGTGGACATCACCGTGGAGGGCCCCACCGACGAGCCGCCCGCCGATGCCCGGGCGGCCCGCGCGCAGGGCGTCGGCTACTGGCCGTTCGCGGTGGCTCGGGCGCTCGACGACCTGGTGCTGCGGCTGCGGACCAACGAGCAGACGCTGGGCACCTGGGTGCTCCGGACCAGCGGCGACGTCGACCGGGTGCTGGCCTACGACACCCAGCTCGGCGAGCTCGCCGACGACTGGTTCGTGCACGAGACGACGCACTACCTCAAGCGGTCGCTCAAGCGGCTCGACGTCACCAGCCGCAGCCTGGTCGCGGTCGTCGAGCCGGGCTCCTGCTTCGTGGGGCTGCTCCTCGAGCTCGCGCTGGCCTGCGACCGGCAGTACATGCTCGAGGGCGTCTACGAGGACGTCGACCCGGACGCCGACCCGGCCGTGGTGGTGCTGACCGGGAGCAACGACGGTCGGTTCCCGATGGGCAACGGGCTGTCCCGGCTGGCGTCCCGGTTCTGGGGGCACGACGACCTGCTCGAGGCGGCCCGGGCCCGGTCCGGTGAGCGGCTCGACGCCCGGGCTGCCGACGCGGCGGGGCTGGTCACGATGGCGCTGGACGACATCGACTTCGAGGAGGAGATCCGCATCGTCCTGGAGGAGCGGGCGTCGCTGTCGCCGGACGCGCTGACGGGGATGGAAGCCAACCACCGGTTCGTCGGCCCGGAGACCCTGGAGACCAAGATCTTCGGCCGACTGACCGCCTGGCAGAACTGGATCTTCGTGCGGCCCAACGCGTCAGGGCCCGAGGGTGCCCTTCGGCGCTACGGGACCGGGCAGCGGGGCAGCTACGACTACCGGCGGGTCTGAGAAGTGCCCACGGACCCGGGTGGCACCTTCAACGCCGCCGACTACCTGGTCACCCGCCGCGCGAGCGGCGCCGAGGGTCAGCGGACGGCTGTCCTCGCGTCCCAGACAATGACCTACGCCGAGCTCGACGAGGAGGTCGCCGTGGTCGCCTCCGGCCTGCGCAGCCTGGGGCTGCGGCGCGACGACCGGGTGATGCTGGTGATGTCGGACGAGGTGCCGATGCTGACCGGCATCCTCGGTGCCTTCCGGGCCGGGCTGGTCGCCGTGCCGGTCTCCACGATGCTGAACGGAAGGGAGCTCGGCCGGATCATGGCCGACTCCGCCGCCAGGACGGTCCTGGTGACCTCCGAGTTCACCGACGCGGTGTCCGAGGCGGTCGCGACCGCGCCGGACGTCGAGCATGTCGTGCTGGCCGGCGCAGGGTCCCTGGACCTGCCGGGCCACGTGCGGCTGCACAGCTGGGAGGAGCTCACGAACGCCGGCGAGCGGGCCGGCCGGCGGGAGACCGCACCCACCGTGGACGACTCCTGGGCACTGTGGCTCTACACCTCCGGCACCACCGGCCAGCCCAAGGCCGCGATGCACCGGCACGCCAACATCCGGCACGTCTGCGAGACGTACGCCGCGCGGGTGCTCGCGATCACCCCGGACGACACCGTGCTCTCGGTTGCCAAGATGTTCTTCGCCTACGGCATCGGCAACACGGTGTTCTTCCCCTTCTCGGTGGGGGCGACGACGGTGCTCGAGCCGGGGCGGCCGACCCCGGCCGTCGTACGCCGGCGGCTGGAGGAGACGCGGCCGACGCTGTTCTTCGGGGTGCCGACCTTCTATGCCGCGCTCAGTGCGAGCGACGTGCCCGCCGAGGCGTTCTCGTCGGTGCGGCTGTGCGCGTCCGCCGGTGAGCCGCTGCCGGCGCCGCTGCAGCGACGGTTCACCGAGCGCTTCGGGGTGGAGATCCTCGACGGCATCGGTTCCACCGAGGCGCTGCACATCTTCTTGTCCAACCGTCCCGGTGACATCCACCCCGGGACCACGGGTGTGGCGGTGCCGGGCTACGAGGTCGAGCTCCGCGACGCGGCGGGGCGGCTGGTGGCAGACGGGGAGCCGGGGGCGCTGCACGTGCGCGGTGAGTCGATCGCGCTCGGCTACTGGCACCGCACGGACGCCAGCCGCGCGGTGTTCCTGGGGGAGTGGCTGAGCACCGGTGACACCTACGTGCGCGACGCGGCCGGCTACTACACGTGCCTGGGCCGCAACAGTGACATGCTCAAGGCGGGCGGCATCTGGGTGTCGCCCGCCGAGGTGGAGAGCAGGCTGCTGGAGCACCCGGCGGTCCTGGAGGCCGCCGTCGTCGGGGTCGCCGACGCGGATGGTCTCGACAAACCGGTGGCTGTCGTGGTCGTATCCCACCCAGCGGGAGCGGAGCTGACGGAGGAGGACCTGGTGAGCTGGTGCCGTGACGGCCTCGCGCACTTCAAGGCACCACGCAAGGTGGTGTTCGCCGAGGAGCTGCCGAAGACGGCGACCGGCAAGCTGCAACGGTTCAAGGTGCGGGACCTGGTAGCCGAGCGACCGGTGAGCGACACGACCTCCGAGCTCGAGGTGGCGCCCTGATGAGCGACGACCTCGAGGTCGACATGCTGATCATCGGTGCCGGACCGGTCGGACTCTACGGCGCCTACTACGTGGGGGAGCGGGGGCTGTCCGCGGCCGTGGTCGACTCGCTGAGCGAGGTCGGTGGGCAGGTGACGGCGATGTACCCCGAGAAGCAGATCTACGACGTCGCCGGGTTCCCGTCCGTGTCCGGCCGCGACCTGGTCCGGGGGCTGGCCGCCCAGGCCTCACAGCGCAACCCGACCTACCTCCTCGGCCAGGAGGCGCAGCAGCTGGCCCCGCTCGGCGACGGCCGCTTTCGGGTCACCACCACCCGCACGTCGGTGGTGTGCGGAGCCGTCATCGTCACCGGAGGCATCGGCACGTTCAGCCCGCGGCCGCTGCCTGCCGGCGAGGAGTTCCTGGGCCGCGGCCTGGACTACTTCGTGCCCAGCAGCCAGGAGTATGTCGGCCGCGACGTCGTCATCGTCGGGGGCGGGGACAGCGCCATCGACTGGGCGCTGATGCTGGGGCCGCTCGCCAACAGCGTCAGGCTCGTGCACCGCCGCGACGCGTTCCGTGCCCACGCCGGCAGTGTCGAGAAGGTGCGCGCCACCGACGTGGAGATGATCGTCAACGCGCAGGTGACCGCCCTGACGGGCGACGCCGTCCTGGAGGCGGCGCACGTCACCATCAAGGGCGAGGACACCCCGCGCGTGCTGCGCTGCGACAAGGTGGTCGCGGCGCTGGGCTTCACCGCGAACCTCGGGCCGCTGCGCGAGTGGGGTCTCGAGCTGCAGCACAACCGGCACATCGTGGTCGACACGGCGATGCGCACCAGCGTCCCCGGCGTCTTCGCCGCCGGGGACATCACCGACTACGACGGCAAGGTGCGGCTGATCTCGGTCGGGTTCGGTGAGGTCGCGACCGCTGTCAACAACGCCGCCGTGTACCTGGACCCGGACGCGCACGTCTTCCCCGGCCACACGAGCAACGAGCCGCACGACGTACCCGTCCCGGCGTGAGGAGGTCTCGATGCCCTATGTCATCGCCAGCCCGTGCATCGACACGATGGACCGCTCGTGCGTCGAGGAGTGCCCGGTGGACTGCATCTACGAGGGCGGCCGCAAGCTGTACATCAACCCCAAGGAGTGCATCGACTGCGGCGCGTGCGAGCCGGTGTGCCCGGTCGAGGCGATCAGCCAGGACCGGCGGGTGGCCGAGGGCGACGAGGAGCACGTCGCGGACAACGCCCGGTTCTTCGCCGAGGTGCTGCCCGGGCGTGACGAGCCGCTCGGTGCGCCGGGGGGCGCCCACAGGACCGGTGAGATCGGCGTGGACACCCCCTTCGTGAGCGGGCTCTGAGCCGGTGCTGGACGGACGGCTGCTCGTCGACGCTCACGTGCACGTGCCGGTGCTGGGATCCCTGGCGCCGGCCTGGATGACCTGGGCGCGGACGTTCGGGCCCGACGGCCTCCTCGAGCAGATGTGGGACGCCAACGGGGTCCCTCGCCCGGACCGGCTCGACGAACTGTTCGAGGAGCAGGGCGTGGACCGGGCGCTGCTGTTCTGCGAGTACAGCCCCAAGGCCACCGGCATCCAGCGCTTCGAGGACCTGCTGCCGATCGTCGAGCACAACCCGGTCCGGTTCCGTCCGGTGGCCAACGTCAACCCGCACCTGCACTTCCCGCTCGCCAGGGAGATAGGTCGTCAGCTCGACCTGGGCGCCGCAGCCCTCAAGCTGCACCCCGTGCACGGCGGCTTCCGGTGTGACGACGCGATGCTCTACCCGGCCTACCAGGTTCTCGCCGAGCGTGGCGTCCCGCTCGTCGTGCACTGCGGCACGAGCACGTTCCCCGGCTCGATGAACGAGCTCGCCGACCCGACGTACCTCCTGCCTGTGGTGCGGGACTTCCCGACGCTGGACGTCGTGCTCGCGCACGGCGGGCGTGGCTGGTGGTACGACGCGGCGGCGTTCATGGCGCTGGCCAACCCGACGGTGTGGATCGAGCTCGCGGGTCTGCCACCGAAGCGGCTGCCGGACTACTACCGCAGCTATGACCTCGGGCGGCTGGCCCGCCGGTGGATCTTCGGGACCGACTGGCCGGGTGTCCCGGGGGCCGCACAGAACGCGCGCGCGGTCGCGGGCCTCGGTCTCTCCGACGAGGTCGTCACGGAGGTGCTCGGCGGCAACGCCCTCAAGGTCTACGCCGGCCTCGTCCCGTCCAAAGGAGGACACCCATGACCGAGACCGACCCCACCGTCCCGCACGGTCGGCCCGCCGCGGAGCTGAGCGACGAGGAGCTGGAGACCCAGGGCAAGCAGCTGCACGACACCCGCAACTGGATGTTCCTGCACGGGACCGCCGCCCAGTTCGCGACCCACACCGAGCGGATGCTGGAGCTCGAGCAGGAGTACGTGCGGC
>JAICWH010000164.1 GCA_025934895.1 Nocardioidaceae bacterium
GTATCCGGTGTACTTCGCCCGCTCGCGCGGCGACACGATGTCACCGATGATCGCCAGCACGAGCGTGAAGAGGCCGCCCGCGCCGAGCCCCTGCACCGCCCGCAGCGCCGCCAGCATGTACATCGAGGTGGCGAACGAGCACGCGGCGGACCCGAAGATGAACAGCGTGATGGCGAACAGGAAAAGCTTCTTGCGCCCGTACAGGTCGCCGAGCTTGCCGTAGATCGGTGTGGTGATGGTCGAGGTGATGAGGTAGGCGGTCGTGACCCAGGCCTGGATCGAGAGGCCGTTCAGGTCGTCGGCGATGGTGCGGATCGCCGTACCGACGATGGACTGGTCGAGCGCCGCAAGGAACATGCCCAGCAGGAGACCGGACAGGATGGTCAGGACCTGGGCATGCGTGTACTCGCCGGACGGCTCCGTTGTCGCTCCGGCGACCCGGGGGTCGGACGCCGAGCCGCGTGGGGTCGTGGTCGTCAAGGAGTTCCGCCTCGTGCTCGACTGGGCCGACCGATCGGCAGTGCCACCCCACATTAGTCCCCGCCCTCAAGGAGAAGCCGGAGGCTGGGGCCGCCGGGCCAGGTCCTCGACCGGCGGATCGGTACGCGGGGAGTGCGCGGGGGGGCCCGGCCTGGAAGGGCCGGTCAGGAGCGGTAGATGGCCACCTCGTTGGCCTTGACCGCGAACACCACCCTGCGCGCGGGAGCCAGGTCGAGGTCGGCCACGGCCCCTGCGGTGACATCGGCGCTCAGCTCGGCCGTGCGCACCCGGATCTGGTCCCCGTGCGGCTCGAGCTCGGTGACGGTGACGTCGATGACGTTGCGGGGGCTGCCGCCGGGCGGCCGGGTGTAGACGCCGACGGCGCTGGGTCGGAACACCGCCACCGCGCTGTCGCCCGGGTCCACGCGGTCCTCGGTCAGGCCCTCGATGAGCAGCCCGTCCGGGTTCCGGACTCCGCGACCGTCGTAGGTGCCGCGCACCATGTTGAGCCCTGCGATCTGCGCCGCGAAGGCGCTGCGGGGCCGGGCGAGCACCTGCGAGGTAGGACCGTCCTCGACGACGTGGCCGTTCTCCAGCACGATGACCCGGTCGGCCAGCAGCAGCGCGTCGAGGACGTCATGGGTGACGATGACCACCGCGCGGTCCGCCAGGACGCGGCGGAGCATCTGCCGCAGGGTGGGCGCGACGGCAACGTCCAGGGCGGCCATCGGCTCGTCCATCAGCAGCAGGCCAGGATCAGTGGCCAGTGCACGGGCGACTGCCACGCGTTGCGCCTGGCCGCCCGAGAGCTGGGCGGGTCTTCGGTGCGCGAGCTGGGTGGCGTCGACCTCCGCCAGCCACCGGGTCGCGATGGCGCGCGACTCCGCGCGCGAGCGGCCGGCGCTGCGAGGCCCGAAGGCGACGTTGTCCCGCGCGGTGAGGTGCGGGAAGAGCAGTGGCTGCTGGGCGAGCAGGGCGACGCTGCGCCGATGCGCGGGCAAGAAGGACGCTTGGGACGCCCCGGGGCGCCCCACGTCGAACAGGACGCGTTCCCCGAGCGTCGCATGGCCGACGTCGGGCCGTAGCAGACCGGCGACCACGGACAGCACGGTGGACTTGCCGGCGCCGTTCGGTCCCAGCAGGGCGACCACCTCGTGCTCGCCGACCGAGAACGCCACGTGCAGGCCGCGGTGCCGGACGGTGGCGCTCAGCTCGAAGACCGTCATGCGGCCCGCCCGGCGCGGACCAGCCCGATGACGAGGACGGCGACGAGGACCAGGACCAGCGACAGGGCGACAGCCGCGTCGGGGTCGACCTCGCGCTGGAGGTAGATCTCCAGCGGCAGCGTCCGGGTGACGCCCTGCAGGCTGCCGGCGAAGGTGATGGTGGCCCCGAACTCCCCCAGGGACCGCGCGAAGGACAGCACCGCCCCTGCGGCCAGACCGGGCAGCACCAGGGGCAGGGTCACCCGGCGGAACACCGTCGTGGGCCCGGCCCCCAAGGTGGCCGCCACCGCCTCGTAGCGCTCCCCCGACGTCCGCAACGCGCCTTCGAGGCTCACCACCAGGAACGGCAGCGCCACGAAGGTCTGCGCCATGATGACGGCGGCGGTGGTGAACGCGACCTGGATCCCGAGCACTTCGAGAGTGTGACCGAGCAGGCCACGTCGCCCGAACGTGTACAGCAGCGCGATGCCGCCCACCACCGGCGGGAGCACCAGTGGAAGCAGCACCAGCGACCGCAGCACCTGCTGGCCGGGAAAGCTGGTCCTGGCCAACACCATCGCCATCGGGACTCCCAGTCCGACGCACAGCAGCGTGCTGGTCGCAGACGTGCGCAGGCTGAGCGCGAGCGCGGCGAGCGAGGAGTCGGAGGTGACCAGGGCTAGAAAACCGGACCAGCGGACGCGGGCGATGATCGCCGCGAGCGGGAGGACCACGAAGACCGCACCCGCAGCGGCGGGCACGAACACCCAGCGCGGGGGCCCGACCGCACGCGTCCGGTTCGCCACCTCAGGGTGCGGCGAACCCGGCCGCGGCCAGGACACTGCGTCCCTCCGTGCTGGTGACGAGGTTCACGAAGTCGTTCGCGAGGGTGGCGTGCTTGCTCTTCTTGAGCGCGGCGATGGGGTAGGTGTTCACCGCTGAGGAGGACTGGGGGAAGGTGAGTCCCTTGACCTTGCCACCGGCCGCCCTGACGTCGGTCAGGTAGACCAGACCGGCGTCGGCCTCGCCGGACTCGACCTTGGTCAGCACGTCGGTGACCGCCTGCTCCTCGCTGACCGGCGTGATCCTCACCTTGGCGATCTGCTCGACCTTCCGCGCAGCGGCGCCACATGGCACCTGTGGAGCGCACACCACCACCTTCGTGGAGGGCGTCGCGAGGTCCTTGAGCGAGGTGACCCCGGCCGGGTTGTCCGGCGGGACGGCGATCTCCAGGGTGTTGGACGCGAAGGCCACCGGCTTGTTCTCGACGACCTTGGCGGACACGGCCTCGTCCATGTTCTTCGTGTCCGCAGAGGCCAACACGTCCGCAGGGGCTCCCTGCTCGATCTGCGCCACCAGGTCGGAGGACCCAGCGAAGCTGAACGAGACCTTCACGCCCTTGTGGGCCGCCTCGAACTCCCTGCCGAGCTTGGTGAACGTCGAGGTCAGTGACGCCGCCGCGAACACGGTCAGCGTCTGCCTCGGGGACCCCGAGGGACTGCCGGACGATGTGCCCGACGATCTGCCGGACCCGCACCCGGCAGCCGTTCCGATCAGCAGCACAGCCACCACCGATGCCGCCCAGCGCTTCACGACTCTCCTTGCGGTGTCTCGACGATGACCGTGGTCGACTTGACGACCGCGACCGCGACCGAACCCAGCTCCAGCCTCAGGTCGGCGACCGCGTCACTGCTCATCAGCGAGACGACCCGGAACGGGCCGCACTGCAGCTCGACCTGCGCCATCACGGCGTCCGTTCGGATGTCGGTCACCAGACCGACGAAGCGGTTGCGGGCGGAGCTCGCGACGCCCAGTGGGTTCGGTGCAGTGGTCGCCTGGCTGCGCGCGAACTGCGCCAATTCGTAGCCGTCGATCACCATCCGGCCCGCACCGTCCTGGGAGGCGTTCAGCGAGCCGTGCTCGATCCACCGACGGACCGTGTCGTCGCTGACCCCCATGAACCCGGCGGCCTCACGGATCCGCATCTTCGGCACGAACTCGAGTGTACAGCAGCATCCTCGGCTCCCGTCAGTCTCGATCGCCGAACAGTACGGCGACCGGTGCCGCGCGTCGGTGTGCTCAGGGTGTGCGTGGCCATGACCGGCTTCCACGCACATCTCTCGCATCTGTCGGGCCCTCGAGCCGCTTCCCGGGCCTGGGCATTCGGGACGTTCTTCCGCGAACCGTGGCGGCCGTACGGACGAGAGGGATTCGACGATCCTGAATGCGGGCGGGCTTGCCGCGGTTGTCCGTGGTCTCAGCTGCCGCGGCGCATGGTGATGGTCACTCCGAACCAGCCCTTGTTGTCGGCGGTCCTCTCGTCGTTCAGGCCGAGGAACAGCTCCCCCCTCCGTGGGATGATGATCGTTCGACGCTTCCCGACGTCGATAACCGGCGAGGGCGGCGTCTGACTGAGGCTGAGGACCTGTCCAGGCCTCCCCACGGTGGCCACGAGCGCCGCGTGACGGATCCTCTTGTCGATGCTGAGGTGCCCCGGCGGAGCCGGGAAGCGGAGTCCCGCCGGGGAGGCCCAGTGATAGACCGGGCGGGGACTGGGCCGCACCTGCCCGACTGCGGAGATGTCGAGCCGTTCGTGGGCGCTTACCGGGATCCCGGTGTCGGTCCACCAGGGGTCTTGACCTTCAACCACCAGCCAACGTGCGACCTGACCAGCCGCAGGTGCCTGTGCGGGAGGTCTGGTCGTCTCCCCTGTCTGAGGCGGGGACGAGCTTCCGCTCGCCCCGGCGAGGCCGAACCCGCCGGTCACGAGCGCGGCGACTCCCCCGATCACGAAGGCTCCGAGCCCGATCAGGCACGCGGCTGCTCCGCTGACCCACCGTCCCCTCCTCCCCACGGCCGGAACCGGCCCGACTATCCCCTGGTCGGCGTCATCGACCATCCCTTGGTCGGCGTCATCGACGCCCGTCTGCGGAGCCTTCGCGTCGAGTAGCGCGAAGGCCATCGGGAGCGCACACGGGACGAGGAACAGCTGCAACCAGTCGTACAAGGTGTTGCCCGTGAAGCCGGTCCACGTCCAGTGCAACAGGTAGCCGCCCAGTGCGAGCAGTCCCAGGAGCGTCGCCGTCAGGAGCGCGGCCACCCTCCACTCGCGCCGGAGCCTTCCTCTGGTTCGCAGCCAAGCCGGAGTCAGCGCCACTGCCAGCGGCAGGACGGACACCCCGAGCCAGTCCCACAGGGTGCGAAGCTGGTGATGCCGGTCGCGGTAACCGGTCCAGGCCCAGTGTTCGACGTAGCCGCCGACCAAGACGATGGCGAGCACCAGGACGATCGCCGCGGACACGAGGGTGCGTTTCAGCACGGGGGACGCCCCGACCCTTTCCGGGCCGGCCGGCCCGCGCCGCGGCCTCCACGATCTCGTGGGGCTCGGGCGTCGGTCACGGCTCCCGTCCATCCGGCCGGCAGCGATCCGAGGCGGAGCCGCCCGAGAACCAGTCGCTCCGCGGCTTCGGTCTGGGCGACGTCGCATCTCGGCTCCAAGACGGTGTCGGCGGGTTTCCACGCCACAGACGATTCGGCACAAGCCCCTCTGCTGGCTCGATCGTCCTACTTAGTTTACGGCGCTGAAGGCGTAGACGACACCTTGAGCCCCATCGTCATGACTCCACGTGAACCTCGTCCGAGGACGGCTGCTGCTTCGGCCGGGGCGCGTCCCACGCGAGCCTCGGGCAGTGCATGCGGTAGACCCTTGGTGTGGCCGCTGAACCCTCCGTGCTGTTGACGTTGGACCTCGCTGGCACGTTCGCGTTCGCGTTGAACGGCGCTTTGACCGCCGTACGGGTCGCGCATCTGGACATCGTCGGCGTGGTCACCCTCGCCATCATCACCGCGCTCGGCGGCGGCATCATCCGCGACATCCTGCTCGGTGCGCTACCACCGGCCACCTTCGTCGACTGGCGCTTCCTGGCGGTGGCGGCCACCGGAGGACTCATCGCGTTCCTGTTCAGCCGGAGGCTGGGCCGGTTCACCACCTCGATCGACGTGCTGGACGCCGCCGGGCTGAGCCTGTTCGCGGTGACCGGGGCGAGCAAGGCACACGAGTTGGGCCTCGGACCGGTGCAAGCCGTCATCCTCGGGACGGTCACCGCCGTCGGTGGCGGGACGGTTCGCGACGTGTTGGTCCGCGAGGTCCCGACCGTGCTCAGCAGCGGGCTCTACGCCATCCCGGCCATGGGCGGCGCAGCGCTGGCGGTGGCCGCCACCGGCACGGGCGTGGACCAGGTGCTCGGAGCGCCGGCAGCCCTCGGCGCCGCCGGGACCTGCTTCGTGATCCGGGTGCTCGGGATGCACTTCGGGCTGGACGCCCCGAAACCGCCCGGAGCCGGACGGGCAGGACCAGCCTCCTCCGGTGACCGCGGGTAGCTGGCCGCTCAGCCACCGAGCCAGGCCAGGGCAGCCACGACGAGCGCCTCGGTCCCGGTGTCCAGGGTCGGCTGCACGACGGGCGCGAACACGGCGGAGTGGTTGACCGGAATGTCCTGGGCGACACGACCCGCCAGCTCTGCCTGGTGATAGGCATCGGGGTCGACGCCGCCGACGAACCAGTAGGTGTAGGGGGCGCCTAGCGCATGGGGGATGTCACTGAAGTCCTCGCTCGCCGACTGCGGTGGGATGTCGCCGGCGCGGTCGCCGAAGAAGTCCGCGAATGCTGCGGTGACCCGCTCTGTGGTGCTGGTGTCGTTGTCAGTCAGGGGGAACTGGTCGAACAGCTCGAACTCGGGGTCCCGGGGGGAGCCGGATGCCTGACACTCGGCGGTCACGATCCTGTGGATCGCCTCCAGCATCAGCGAGCGGGTCACGTCGCTGTAGCTGCGCAGGTTCAGCTGCAGCCGCGCGACGTCGGGGATCACGTTGCTCTTGGTCCCGGCCTGGATGCTGCCAACGGTGAGCACCGCGGTCTCGACGGGCGGCACCTCTCGTGCGACGACGGTCTGCAACCGGACCACGATCGTCGCCGCCAGCACCACCGGGTCGACCGCCGCCTGTGGCATCGACCCGTGTGCGCCGCGGCCGTGCACCGTGATCCTCATGCTGTCCGCCGCGGCCAGGACGGGTCCGGGTCGGGTTCCCACCCGGCCGGCAGGAAACGGCATCACGTGTTGGGCCAATGCCACGTCGACGCCCGAGAGGATGGTGGCGAGGTCGTCCTCGACCATGCCGCGAGCACCGTCCCCGGTCTCCTCAGCCGGCTGGAACAGTGTCACCAGCGTCCCCTGCCAGGCATCGGGGCTGCCGGCGAGCAGCTGGGCCGCCCCGAGCAGACAGGTCACGTGAACGTCATGGCCGCACGCGTGCATCACCGGGACCTCGTTGCCGTCGGCGTCGGTGCCGGTGACGGTGCTCGCGTAGGTCAGGCCGGTCTGCTCACGCACCGGGAGCGCGTCCATGTCCGCCCGCATCAGCACCGTAGGGCCCTCGCCGTTGACCAGCACCCCCACGACGCCGTCACCGCCGATCCCGGTGTGCACCACGAAGCCGATGGCCCGCAGCCTTTCGGCCGCGACCGCCGCGGTGCGGTGCTCCTGATGCGACAGCTCCGGGCTCGCGTGCAGGCCGCGGTACAGGTCCTCCTGCGCACCCCGGATGTCATCAAGACCGGCCATCACAGTCGACGTCGAGGTTGCGGACACTGTGCCTCCAAGAGAAGGGGGCGAAGACGATGTCGCCGACCTCAGTCTGTCCTCCTGACGCGCCAC
>JAICWH010000179.1 GCA_025934895.1 Nocardioidaceae bacterium
GCTCAGACGGACTTGCGTCGGATGCGCTTCCGCGAGGGGATCACCCTTGGTAGCCGTCGATCTCGGCGATCAACGAGGCCTTCTCCGGCGCCGACATGTACGACGCGTGCACGGCGTTCTGGGCGAGCCGGACGATGCCCGACTCGTCGAGGTCGAGCAGCTCCGCGGCTATCTCGTACTCCGTGTTGAGCGTGGTGCCGAACATCGGCGGGTCGTCGCTGTTCACCGTTACGGTGATGCCCGCGTCGTACATCTCGCGGATCGGGTGGTTCGCGAGCCGGTCGACCGCGCGGGTGGCGATGTTGGAGGTCGGACACACCTCGAGCGGGATCCGCTGCTCGACGAGGTAGGCGACCAGGTCGGGGTCCTGCACCGAGGAGGTGCCGTGCCCGATCCGCTCCGCGCCGAGGTCGCGCAGCGTGTCCCAGACGGTCTGCGGGCCGGTCGTCTCGCCGGCGTGCGGCACGCTGTGCAGACCGGCCGCGCGCGCCCGTGCGAACACGTCCGCGAACTGCGGCCGGTCGACGCCGACCTCCGGGCCGCCGAGGCCGAACCCGACCAGCGTGGGCGGGCCGTGCTCGAGCGCGAAGCCCAACGTGTCCTGCGCCGCGCGCAGGCCCGACTCCCCGGGAATGTCGAAGATCCAGCGGAGCCGGATGCCGTGGTCCCGCTCGGCCGCCACCCGGGCGTCCTCGACCGCCTCCACGAACGCCTCGATGGGGATGCCGGTCTGCACCGAGGTCCAGGGGGTCAGCGTGAGCTCGGCGTAGCGGATGTTCTGCGCAGCCATGTCCGAGGCCACCTCGTAGGTCAGCAACCGGATGTCCTGCGGCTCCCGCAGCAGGTCGACGACCGCGAGGTAGACCTCGATGAAGTGCCCAAAGTCGCGGAAAACGTAGAACTCGCGCAGCTCGTCGAGGTCGCTCGGCACGGTCCCGGGATGCCGGGCGGCGAGCTCGGAGACGATACGCGGTGACGCGGACCCGACATGGTGGACGTGCAGCTCCGCCTTGGGCAGACCGGCCACGAAGTCGGCGTACGGCGTCGCAGGGGTCTGTCGCGGCATGGACGCCAGACTAGCTGCGGCCCTTGGCGATGGCCTGCTCGACCTTGGTGACCAGCTCCTCGGTCGTGGAGTACTTCAGCGTCTTGCCGCCGATGGACACGGTGGGAGTCCCGGTCACGCCGTCCTTGGAAGCCTTGTCAGTGACCTTCTTGACCCACGGCTCGAACGTCAGGTCGCCGATCCCGGACTGGACGGCGGACTTCTTGGCCCCGGCCTGGACGGCGAAGTCGACCAGCTGGCTGTCGGTGAGCCCCGCGGTGCGCTCCTGGGGCTGGTTCTCGAACAGCAGGTCGTGGAATCTCTTGGCCGCTGTGGGGCCCGCGGAGTTGAGCACGACGGCCAGCGCGTTCGCGGAGCGTGTCGAGTAGCGCGTCGTGCTGTTGCCGTCGAGGAAGTTCAGGACGTGGTACTGGAACTGCACCTTGCCTGCGTCGATGTCCTTCTGGAACGCGGTCCGGCTGGCCGCCTCGAACTGGCCGCAGTAGGGGCAGATGAAGTCCTCGTAGACCGTTACCTTCACAGGTGCGGAGCTGGGACCGCTCGGCACGGCATAGCCGGCCACCACACCCTTCGGCGCGGCCCCCGTCGCACCGGTGGTGTCCTTCGACGAGCTCAACCGGGTGACGACCAGCACGATGATCGCCAGCACAACCACGCCGACGGCGGTGACCACGAGGGTCTGGCGCCGCCTCTCCTTCCGCTCCTGCTCCTTGCGGATCGCGGCCGCCCGCGCCGAGGCGGCCTGCGACTCGGCGCGCCGGGTCGCCGTCGACTTCTTCTTCGCCATTGCGTGAGCCTATGTCTCTCGGGGTCGATGGAGCATGAGGTCGCTGCCGGATGTCGAGGATCCGGTCATGCCTCGGAGGGCAGCAGACGTCGGTCCAGAGACAACGCGGAGCGGGGCCGCCATACCAGCCAGACGCTCAGCAGCAGCAGGCCGACGTCGCGAGCGATGTCCCAGGGATACTTCGCCGCCGCGTTCGCCGCCGGCGAGCCGCCCCCGCCGAAGCAGCCGCACTCGATGGAGAGCCCGCGGGCCCAGGCCGAGGCGATCCCGATAACGAACGCCGCCAGCATCAAGGCGGAGACGGTCGCGGTGACCCGGGTCAGGAGCCCGAGGAGAAGGGCCCCTCCCACCACGATCTCGAGAGCCGGCAGGGCGTGGCCGACGGTCGGGACGACAGCCTCGGGAAGCAGCTGGTAGGCACGCACCGAACGGACGTTGGCGGCTGGGTCGGACAGCTTCAGCGCGCCCGCGACCACCCACACACCTCCGACGACGACGCGCGCGACCAGCCGGGCCACCGGCCAGGCCGGGAAGTCCCAGGCGGTGGCGTCCATCTTCATGGCTCCACTGTAGGAAGGATCTCTGAGAGCAGACTGAGTAGGGTTCAGGCGTGAACGACCGACTGGTGTGGATCGACTGCGAGATGACCGGCCTCGACCTGCGCGCCGACGCCCTCATCGAGGTGGCGGCGCTGGTCACGGACTTCGAGCTCGAGGTCATCGGCGAGGGCCTCGACCTCATCATCAAGCCACCGCCTCAGGCGCTCGAGCAGATGGATGAGTTCGTCCGCACCATGCACACCACCTCCGGGCTGCTCGCGGAGCTCGACAACGGCGTGACGCTGGCGGAGGCCGAGCAGCAGGTGCTGAGCTTCGTCAAGGAGCAGTGCCCGCCGGGCAGCCGACCACCACTGGCGGGCAACACGGTGGCGACCGACCGCTCGTTCCTGGCGCGGGACATGGCGCAGCTGGAGTCGTTCCTGCACTACCGCATCGTGGACGTGTCGTCGATCAAGGAGCTGGCGCGCCGGTGGTACCCCCGGGCCTACTTCAGCGCTCCCGCCAAGTCCGGCAACCACCGTGCCCTCTCGGACATCCAGGAGAGCATCGAGGAGCTGCGCTACTACCGCGCCGCGGTGTTCGTGCCCGCGCCGGGGCCGGACTCCGAGCGGGCCAAGGCGCTGGCCGCCGAGCATGGGGGGGCGCTGACCGGGGCGGCCGGTCACCAGTTTCCGGACCTTCCCGACCGCGGTCCGACCCCCACCTGAGAACGGGTTACACTGCTTCCTGCTTCGGCTTCTCCCGGGCTCTGCTCGCGAGGGGCCGACACGCCTGTGCGACGGGTTCGTCGCAGCAGGGGTGGCAGGCATGGTGGGCGTAGCTCAGCTGGTAGAGCGCCGCGTTGTGGTCGCGGATGTCGCGGGTTCAAGTCCCGTCGTTCACCCCGAGAGGACTGCAGGTCGGAGCACGTGACCGACCTGCGGTCCTTGAGCGCCGTCGCGCCGCCTGGGGCTCAGCCTTCGACGACCTCGTTGGAGAGCCCGTGCACCACCGGCACCTGGCCCATTCTGCCCTTGTTGAAGTCCTCGAACGCCTGCAGCACCTCGGCCTTGGTGTTCATCACGAACGGGCCACCCCAGGCCACCGGCTCGCGGATCGGTCGGCCGCCGAGCACCAGCACCTCCATGGTCGACGTTCGGTCGTCCTGACGGTCCGCCGCGCCCAGCGAGACGAAGTCTCCCGTGCCGAGGACCGCGAGCTGGCCGGCGTGCAGCGGGCGCCGGTCAAGGCCGACCCACCCGGAGCCGGCTAGCACGTAGACCAGGGCGTTGAAGTCGACCTGCCACGGCAGGTCGAGCCGGGCGCCCGGCTCGAGCGAGGCGTGCACCATCGACATCGGCGTGTGCGTCGAGCCGGGCCCGGTGTGGCCGCCGACCTCCCCGGCGATGATCCGCACGAGCGCACCTGCGTCGGCGGTCGCCACCAGCCCGAGCTGGCTCGAGCGGAGGTCCTGGTAGCGCGGGCTGACCCACTTCTGGTCCCGCGGCAGGTTCACCCACAGCTGCACCCCGTGGAACAGGCCCCCTGCGGCCACCAGCCACCCGGGAGGTGTCTCGATGTGCAGCAACCCGGAGCCGGCAGTCATCCACTGGGTGTCGCCGTTGGTGATCGAGCCTCCGCCACCGTGGCTGTCCTGGTGGTCCATCACCCCGTCGATCATGTAGGTGACGGTCTCGAAGCCGCGGTGCGGGTGCCACGGCGTCCCCTTCGGCTCACCGGGGGCGTAGTTCACCTCGCCCATCTGGTCCAAGTGGACGAACGGGTCCAGCGCGGCGAGGTCGACGCCGGCGAAAGCCCGGTGGACCGGGAAGCCCTCACCCTCGAAGCCACGCGGCGCGGTGGTCACGCCCAGCACCGGGCGCACTACGTCAGCCAGGCCCGGAGTGGACACCCGTGGTAGAGCGGTCAGGTCGTCCACTGTGACGGCAGGCATGGCGTTCTCCTCGAGCAGGTGGTGTACCTCAGCCAACGGTAGTTGAACGCTAAACATTCCGCCAGGAGCTCGCCGACCCTCAAACCGCCTGCGGGTCCATCGTGACGATGGGCCGCTGGGTGGGTTGCTTGGACCCGCCAGGGGGCTCGATGGTGATGGCGACCGTCGTACCGGCGGCGGGGATCGGCATCACCTTGCCGGCATCGGTGTCGTTGATCAGGCCGACGCTGGTCGGGCGGTTGTTGCGGATCGCCCAGATCTGGTAGGTGCGGTCCTTGAGCTTTGGCAGACCACCCGTCTCGACCGCCATCTGGCCCCGCGCGGCCGAGGTGGCGACCCGCAGGCGCCCGCCGTTGGCAGTCCGCACCGTCGCGGTGTGTGCGTCCGGCGCCGTGAACACCTGGGTCACTGGCGCGGCGACCGCAGGCGCCTGGTCGGACTCCCACGGCCGGGTGACGCCCAGGACGCCGGCGGCGAGCAGGACGACGGCCGCGGCAGCTGTGGCGAGACGAGGCTGCCAGCGGCGCGAGCGAGCCTTCTCGATCGGGGTGACTCGCGGCGGCAGCTGAGGCTGCTGGTCGGCAGCAGCCAGGACGCGGGCCTTGAGAGCGCTCGGTGGGGGCGTCGCCTCGACCGCACCCATCCGGGCCGCGACGTCCTGCATCTCAAGGACCTCCTCGCGGCAGCTCGGGCACTGCTGCAGATGGGTGGCGAAGTCCGCCGCCTCCTCCTGGCTGAGCGCGTCCAGCGCGTAGGCGCCGGCGAGCGTGTGCAGGTCGACGCTCATCGGTGCCCCTCCAGACAGTCGCGCAGGCGGATGAGTCCGTCTCTCATCCTGGTCTTGATCGTGGGAAGTGGCTTGTCCAGCAGGGTTGCCACCTCGTTATAGGTGTAGCCGTTGAAGTACGCCAGCCGCACCGACTCCAGCTGCAGGTCGGTGAGGGTGTCCATGCACTCCCGGACAGCACCGTGCTCCTCGGACTGGATGAGCATGTCGGCCGGCTCATCGTGGTTGACCTCGTCGGGAGCGGCCCGATGGTCCTGCCGCTTCTGCGACTCGCTACGCCGTACGGCGTCCACAGCCCGGCGATGAGCGATCGTCAGGACCCACGTGTTGGCCTTCCCGAGGCTGCGGTCGAACCGGGCCGCCTTGCGCCATACCTCGAGGAAGACCTCCTGGGTGACGTCCTCAGCACGGGCGGGGTCGCGGACCACCCGACGCGCGAGTCCGAACACCACCGACGACAGCTCGTCGTAGAGAGCCTCGAAGGCCTGGGCGTCACCCCGGGCGACCCTGCCGAGCAGCAGGTCGACGTCCGAGGGACCGCTTGCAGGAACCAGCCGCAGCCCAGGTTCAGACATCCGCTGCCTCCTCCTCGTCCCCCACGTTCACATGTGTCCATGGTTCGCCCAGATCCCCCCTTCGGATGGGTCTGGACCCAAAATAGTCCGGTTCTGCCGTGCTCTCGTGGGTGTCGCCCCTCCGGCGGCCACCGTCACGAACCGGACACCGGACCACGATTTCATCCTAGGTGTGCCGCGCTGCTAAGGTTCGGTTCGCTTCGCGCGCCATTAGCTCAATTGGCAGAGCAGCTGACTCTTAATCAGCGGGTTCGGGGTTCGAGTCCCTGATGGCGCAC
>JAICWH010000051.1 GCA_025934895.1 Nocardioidaceae bacterium
AGTGAAGGGCAGATTGCTCACGTGTTACTCACCCGTTCGCCGCTCGTGTACTCCCGAAGGAGCCTTACCGCTCGACTTGCATGTGTTAAGCACGCCGCCAGCGTTCGTCCTGAGCCAGGATCAAACTCTCCGTTGAATTCTCTTGATCAGCACTCCAGGCGCGAGGCCCGTCGTGGTCATCAACTTCTTGGAGCATCCCGGCAAGAGTTGCTCTCCTGCAGGTTCACAAGATCGCGAGTCCTACCTAAAGGAATCATCGACAGATACCGGGATGGCGACGAATCGTCTCCCGCAACCTGCCGACTGGCGTTACAAATTAATTCGTCGACTTTTGGCACACTGTTGAGTTCTCAAGGATCAAGCGCGCACCTCAACCCGGTCTCTCGACCTCGTTGGGGGGCAACCTGCTAAAACTTACCGGTCTCGCGGTGCTGAGTCAAATCAGTTCCGGTCCTCCGGGCCCCCGGAGCAAGGCAGGGCCTCCGGTGCGATCCGGTGCGCGTTGCCACGCGCAGCCGAGCCACCTCGGTGGAGGTGTCCTGCGAAGGGGGGTTCGTCTCGGGGCCGGCCACCCGGCCTGTCGGCCTTGCGTCCCGCCGGTCCCTGACGACAGGACGGAACACTACGAGGGCGTCCAAGAGGAGTCAAATCGACCCAGGCAGGGGTGCCGCCCGGCAGCGGTCATCCCGGTCCGGGCCCCCCGGCGGAGACATCAGAGCCTCCCCGAGGTCGGCTGCTCCACACGCTCCACGTCCCGGCCGGCGAAGTGCCGGCTGCTCAGCGCAGGACCTCAACGCCGGCAAGGTTCTTCTTGCCGCGACGGAGCACCAGCCACGAACCGGCGAGCAGGTCGGACTCGGTCGGAGAGAGCTCCGGGTCGCGCACCCGCACGTTGTTGAGGTAGGCACCGCCCTCGGCGACCGTGCGGCGGGCCTCGCTCCGGCTCCGGGAGAGTCCCGAGGCAACCATCAGGTCGACGACGGCAGGCAGCCCGTCGGCTCGCTCGACCTCCACCGACCCGGCCTCCCGCAGCGCCGCCGCCAAGGTGTCGACGTCCAGGTCGCGCAGGGCGCCGCCGCCGAACAGGGCCGTCGAGGCGGCCATGATCCGGGCAGTCTCCTCCGCACCGTGCACCAGAGCGGTGACGTGCTCTGCGAGGGCCCGCTGCCCGGCGCGCAGGAACGGCTTCTCGCTCGTCTGCGCGTCGAGCGCCTCGATCTCCTCGTGGCTCAAGAAGGTGAAAGCCCGCAGCAGCTCGCCGACCTTCTCGTCCTCGACGTTGAGCCAGAACTGGAAGAACGCATATGGCGAGAGCATCTCCGGGTCCAGCCAGAGGGCGCCTCCCTCGGTCTTGCCGTACTTCGTGCCGTCGGCGCGGGTGACCAGCGGGGTGGCGAGGGCATGCACGCGGGCGCCCTCGACCCGTCGGATCAGCTCGACCCCGCCGGTGATGTTGCCCCACTGGTCGCTGCCTCCGGTCTGCAGGGTGACGCCATGGTCACGGTGCAGGTTGAGGTAGTCCATGGACTGCAGGAGCACGTAGCTGAACTCGGTGTAGGAGATGCCGGCCTCGAGGCGCGACCTCACCACGTCGCGCGCCAGCATCCGGTTGACCGGGAAGTGCTTGCCGATGTCGCGCAGGAAGTCGATCGTGGACAGGCTCGCGGTCCAGTCATAGTTGTTCACCATGGTGGCGGCGTTGCTGCCCTCGAAGGACAGGAACGGCTCGATCTGTCCCCGCACCCGCTCCACCCACGCCTTGACCACGTCGAGGTCGTTGAGCGCCCGCTCGCCGGAGTTCTTCGGGTCCCCGATCATGCCGGTCGCCCCACCGACCAGCGCGTAGGGCACGTGCCCGGCCTCCTGAAGGCGTCGAGCGGTCAGGATCTGCAGCAGGTTGCCCATGTGCAGGCTCGGTGCGGTCGGGTCGAAGCCGACGTAGAAGCGCACCGGGTGGTCGTCCATCTCCGCGCGCAGCGCGTCGAGGTCGGTGGAGTGCGCGACGAGCCCTCGCCACTGCAGGTCGTCGAGGACGTGCATGTCAGCGCTCACGGGGTGCCTCTCCTCGGGACGGTGCGCGCTCAAGCCTCCCACTCACCGAATGCCAGCGGGTCCCGGGTGACGAGGTACGTCGCCCAGCTCATCGTGGACACCCGGCCGTCTGCGTCGCGCCTGACCCGCAGGAGCTCACCCTGCTCGCGTCCCGACACGGTCCGGTAGAGGTCGTCGGCGACGCGCTCGAAGCGCGAGGACGGTCGGTGCTCCGGCTCCTCGACGGCCCGCGCCTCGAGACGGCCCTCGCGGACCGAGAAGGTGAACGGGCTGCCCTCGGACCACCAGACACCGACCATCGCCGCAAGCTCGGCCGGCACGGCCGTGCCCGGACGCCAGGGCTCCGGCTCGGGCGGCTCCCGGTCGGTGACGTGGTCGGCCAGCCGGACCGCCAGTCCCGCGATGTCGGAGGTGGTGCCCGAGTTGGTCAGCGCCATCCCTCCGGTCTTCGCCTGCCGGTCGGTGAACAGTGCGGTGATGTGCCCGGGCATCCCGCCGGTGTGGCCGACGTACGTGCGGGTGCCCGAACGGATCAGGAAGAAGCCGAGCCCCATCGCGGCGGTCCACCGCTCCCGGTCCATCACCGCCTGCGGCTCGCACATCTCCTCGACGGTGTCGGGGGCGAGCACCTCGGCCACGGGGTCCGCCACGAACGCGGACCACCGCGCCAGGTCGGTCCCGGTGCTGGCCAAACCTCCGCACGGGTCCATCGCCCGCAGGTCGTTGCCTGGCTGGGGCACGGGTACGTCGGTGTAGGGCGGGACGTAGTAACCCTCGGCGTGGGCACCGGAGAACCCGACCGTGGTGCGACGCATCTCCAGCGGATCCAGGATCCGGGCCCGCAGCGAGTCCGCCCAGCTCCGGCCGTCGATGCGTGCCACCACCTCACCGAGCACCGAGTACGCGAGGTTGGAGTAGTGCCAGAGCCGGTGCGGTGGATGCACCCGCTCGGCCTCGTTGAACCCGGCCAGCAGCTCAGCGCGGTCGGGGAACACCAGCGTCTCCCAGACATCGCCGACCGGCTCGCGCTGCAGGCCGCTCAAGTGCGCCAGGCAGGACCGGACGGTGACCGCACGCTGGGTCACCTCGGGGACGTGGCTGTCGATGGTGTCCTCGAGCGCGAGGCGGCCCTCGTCGCGCAGTGCCATCACCATGGTGGCAGTGAAGGTCTTGGTGTTCGACGCGATCAGGAACTGGTCGTCAGGGCCAGGTGGAATGGGGGGGTCGTCGGAGAGCCGGGCGGCGCCCACGCCGTCGTGCCACAGCAGGCCGCCGCCACGGGCCACGCCGACGAAGACGCCGGGTACGCGGTCCTTGCGCTGCTGGTCGAGGGCGATGCGGTGCAGGGCTCGCGTGGTCTCGTCTCGAAGGGTCACCCGCCGACCCTAGGGGCGCGTACGCCGCGCCGGCCGGATGCCCCTCCGCTGCGGGCCGGGCTCAAGACGTGGGTAGCCGGTCGGGGTGCTGTCCGAGACGGGCGTCCCCGAGCTGCTGCTTCTCCTCGCGAACGGCCACCTGCCCTCGCGGCGGTGCGGGCGGTGCTCCTCGCCAGCGGTCTGATCGGCACACGCGGCCTCCTCGTGCCGATCTCCTACCCCTTCCACTCCTCGAACCCGGATGAGGTGCCGCTCCGCGTGCGCCCGGTGCGGGACCTGACCGGGGTGCATCTGGTGCCGGACGCGTGGTGGCAGGTGCTGATGCCCACCGCCGTACTGGCCGTGGGGCTGGTCGGCGACCTGCAGCAGCGGGTGGCACGTTGGCGCCGAGGGCGTGCTCGACGTCTGCCTGTCGGCTCCGCCGGTGACCTGCCCCCGACGGTGGAGGTCGCGGCCGACCGGATCGCCTCGGAGGCGCTCACCAAACGTCGTCCGCGATGCGCACGCCCGCCGCTGCGACATTGGACGGCCCGTGGACGACTTGCTGCTCATCGTCCGCGACGACGGCATCGGTCTGGCGCGGGAACGCTCGGCCGGCGTCATTCTGGCGTCCATGCGACAGCGGGTCGCGGAGGTCGGCGGCCTGGTCGAGGTGCGGCCGGGACCCGGAGGCGGGACCGTCGTGCGAGCCCGGCTGCCGGTCTCGCCAGGCTGAGTGCGCCGGTTCGGGCCGGTGCTCTGCGGCGGTCGTGCGCGCCGGGGACGCCCGTCCGGGTGGACGAGGGGGTCAGAGCCGGCGCAGCAGGTGCTCCCTGGCCACGCGGTCGGCACCGGCGTCGCGCCGAGCCAGGTGTTCGGCGATCTGCTCGCGGTGTGCGGGGGTCTTGTTGCCGCCGTACTTCATCTTCGCGCGCACGGCCTCGACGCGCAGCCGCAGGCCGCGGATGCCCGGCAGCTGCCGGCGGTCGCTCTCGGACTGGGTGCTCGGCCTGCGCCTGGTCGAGTCGGCGGGCTCGAAGTGCGCGAGCTGCTCCGCCAAGAGGGCGGCCTTCTGGTCGGGGTCATCGACGATCTCGGCGATGCACAGCAGCTGGATGCCGGTGTAGTAGCTGGTCGGAACCCCGAGGTCGGGATCTGTGCCCGGGTTGGCGTTCCAGGCCGCCTCGACGTAGGTGTAGTCGGCGGCGAGTGCGAGGACGACGTGCGGGTCGGCCTCGATCGCCCGCCAGGCCGGGTTCGGCCGGGCCAGGTGCACCAGCACGGCCGCGTCGCCGTCGTAGAGGAAGTGCGTGGGGACCACGACGGGGTAGCCGTCCACGTGACCGGCCGTGACCAGCTGGCCGAAGTCGGCCTCGGCGAGGAGACCCTGCCACTCCTCGCGGGTCGCCACGTCCCAGGGGTGGATCAGCATGCCGCCCAGTCTGGCACCTGGGCTGCGGCCACCCGGACATGCAGCTCCTCCCGCATCTCGCCTGTTCCGGGCACCTCGTGGGGTAGCCGCCTGTCCGTGTGGCCGCTCAGGTCCGGGTGCGGCGACGCACGACGGCCGGACGGTAGGTGGAGACGGTCGGGTCGCCATCGGCCCAGAACCGCCAGGGCCGGTCGGCCGCCTGCCGCAGCCCGACGCGGGGGCCGGTGCGGACGCGGCCGGTGTAGCCCCCGTGCAGGTCGAGGGTCAGGCTCCCGGTGGTGAGGTCGGTGCCGTTGTGGGTCAGGTCGATGGCCAGCGCCTGGCAGAGCCGCGCCGGTCCACGGGCCAGGTCCCGGTCGACGCTTCCCCGGCGCGCCCGGGCCAGCTCGAGTCCGTCGACGACCTGACCCGCCCGCAGCAGCACCGCGGACGGGATGCCGACCGGGCCGACGACGACGTTGCAGCAGTGGTGCATCCCGTAGGTGAAGTAGACGTAGAGCCTGGCGGGCGGCCCGAACATCACCTCGTTGCGGGCGGTGCGGCCGCGGTAGGAGTGCGAGCCGGGGTCGTTCGCGCCGTCGTACGCCTCGACCTCGGTGATCCGCACCGCCACCTCGCCGTGTCGCAGCACTCCGCCGAGCAGCCGGGGTGCGACCTCGAGCACCGGACCGGCGAGAGCGTCAGCCGAGCCAGGCACGGTGGTCCGCGAGCAGCCTGGCGAGCTCGTCGAGCTGCTCGCCGACCCGGACCAGCGCGGTGCCGCCTCGTGCGTCGCGGGAGGCGACCGAGCCCTCGACCGTGAGCACCTCGCGGACACCCGGGGTCAGGTGCTCGGAGATCCCGGCGAGCTGCTCGTCGCTCAGCCCGTCCAGCTCGACGCCGAGGTCCTCGCACCGGCGCACGCACGCTCCGGCCACCTCGTGGGCGACGCGGAACGGGACGCCTCGGCGGACCAGCCACTCCGCGACGTCGGTGGCCAGCGAGAAGCCCTGGGGCGCCAGCTCGGCCATCCGGTCGGTGTCGAACCGCAGCGTCGCCACCATGCCGGTGAACGCCGGAAGCAGCACCTCGAGGGTGTCCATGGAGTCGAAGACCGGCTCCTTGTCCTCCTGCAGGTCCCGGTTGTAGGCCAGTGGCAGCGCCTTGAGCGTCGCGAGCAGCCCGGTGAGGTTGCCGACGAGCCGGCCCGCCTTGCCGCGCGCCAGCTCGGCGATGTCGGGGTTCTTCTTCTGCGGCATGATGCTCGAGCCGGTGGAGTAGGCGTCGTCGAGGACCACGAAGCCGAACTCCCGGGTGGCCCAGAGGATGACCTCTTCGGCCTGCCGGCTGACATCGACCCCGATCATCGCGGCGACGAACGCGAGCTCGGCGACGAAGTCCCGGGCCGCCGTCCCGTCGATCGAGTTGGGGCTTGAGTCGGTGAAGCCGAGGTCGCGGGCGACCTGCTGCGGGTCCAGACCGAGGCTGGTGCCGGCCAGCGCCCCCGATCCGTAGGGTGAGTCGACGGCGACCCTGGCGTCCCAGTCGCGGAGCCGTCCGACGTCGCGCACCAGGGGCCAGGCGTGGGCGAGCAGGTGGTGGGACAGCAGCACGGGCTGCGCGTGCTGGAGATGCGTGCGTCCGGGCATCACCGCCCCGAGGTGCCGCCTGGCCTGCTCGGCGAGCGCCTCCGCCAGGTCGAGGACGAGGGCCGCGACGACCCGCGCATGGTCGCGCAGGTAGGCCTTGAACAGGGTGGCGACCTGGTCGTTGCGGGAGCGCCCGGCGCGCAGCCGGCCACCGAGCTCGACACCGACCTCGTCGAGCAGCAGCCGCTCCAGCGCTCCGTGCACGTCCTCGTCGGACGCGGCCGGGTGCAGCTGACCCGCGTCGTATCTCTCGCCGAGCCGCTCCAGGCCGGCGACCAGCGCGTCTCGTTGGTCCCCGCTGAGCAGCCCGGCGGTGTGCAGCACCCGTGCGTGGGCACGCGACCCGGCCAGGTCGTACGGGACCAGCCGCCAGTCGAAGTGGGTCGACCTGGAGAGGGCGGCGAGGGCGTCACTGGGCCCGCTCGCGAAGCGGCCGCCCCACAGGGCGCCCGTGTTGGTCGTGGAGGTCACGTGTTCCTTCGTAGCAGAGGACGGGGCGCGTGTGGTCAGTCGGTGCCGGACTCCATGGCCGCGTTGTCCAGGGCCAGGTCCGCCTCGGCCTCGGCGGTGGGGTTGCTGGAGATGCGATCGGCGCCTCCGGGCTCGAGCTCCCCGAACAGGACCCCGTGCTCGACGAGGACCTGACCCTGGTCGAGCGGCTGGGTCGCGTAGAGCTCGAGCTTGTCTCTCGAGTCGGCGATGTCCAGGTTGCGCATCGTGAGCTGGCCGATCCGGTCGGTGGGACCGAACGCTGCGTTGTCGGTGCGCTCCATCGACAGCTTGTCGGGGTGGTAGGAGAAGTTCTCCCCCGACGTCGCCAGGATGCTGTAGTCCTCGCCGCGGCGCAGCCGCAGGGTCACGTCGCCGGTGATGAGCGACGCGACCCAGCGCTGGATGGACTCGCGGACCATCAGGGCCTGCGGGTCGAGCCAGCGGCCCTCGTAGAGCAGCCGACCGAGACGACGGCCCTCGACGTGGTAGTGGGCGAGGGTGTCCTCGTTGTGCGTGGCGTTGAGCAGCCGCTCGTAGCAGATCCACAGCAGGGCCATCCCCGGCGCCTCGTAGATGCCGCGGGACTTCGCCTCGATGACGCGGTTCTCGATCTGGTCGGACATGCCGAGGCCGTGGCGCCCCCCGATCTCGTTGACCGCCTGCACCAGGGACACGGCGTCGGCGTACGTCGTCCCGTTGACCGCCACCGGGCGGCCCTGCATGAACCGGACCGTGACGTCCTCGGTGGGGATGTCCACCTCCGGGTCCCAGAACCGCACGCCCATGATCGGCTGGACGCTCTCCAGGGACACGTCGAGGTGCTCGAGGGTCTTGGCCTCGTGCGTGGCGCCCCAGATGTTGGCGTCGGTGGAGTAGGCCTTCTCGGCGCTGTCGCGGTAGGGCAGGTCGTGGGTGGTCAGCCACCGGCTCATCTCCGCGCGACCACCGAGCTCGTGCACGAAGTCGGCGTCCAGCCACGGCTTGTAGATGCGCAGGTCGGGGTTGGCGAGCAGGCCGTAGCGGTAGAACCGCTCGATGTCGTTGCCCTTGAACGTCGAGCCGTCGCCCCAGATGTCGACGCCGTCCTGGTGCATCGCACGGACCAGCATGGTGCCCGTGACCGCGCGCCCGAGCGGGGTGCTGTTGAAGTAGGTGCGGTTGCCCGAGCGGATGTGGAAGGCCCCGCAGGCCATCGCGGCCAGACCCTCTTCCACGAGCTGCGCTCGGCAGTCCACGGCCCGGGCGATCTCGGCGCCGTACTGGCGGGCTCGGTCGGGGACACCGGAGATGTCGGGCTCGTCGTACTGCCCGATGTCCGCGGTGTAGGTGCACGGGATCGAGCCCCTGTCGCGCATCCACGCGACGGCGACGGAGGTGTCCAGGCCACCGGAGAACGCGATGCCGACGCGTTCACCCTTGGGCAGGGAGGTGAGGACCTTGCTCACTTCATCGTTCCTTCAGGTTGTGTCACACCGAATGGGTCTCAGGCGTCGGACCTCACCGCATGACTGGCGAGGTCCAGGAGTCGTCGAGCCAGGGCGTCCCCGTCCGGGTCCCGACCGATCACGAGCACCGTGTCGTCGCCCGCGATGGTCCCGAGGACCTCGTCGAGCCCGGTCTTGTCCACCGCCGACGCGAGCAGTTGCGCGGCCCCCGGTGGCGTGCGGAGCACGACGAGGTTGGCCGAGGAGTCCGCGGACACCAGCAGCTCGCCGGCCAGCCGGGCCAGCCGAGCCCCCGAGGCCGACGACTCACCTCCGGACACCGGGGTGCGGTCGCCCCCCTCGGCGGGCACCGCGTAGACCAGCGCGCCGGAGGCGGTCCGGATCTTAACGGCGTCCAGCTCGACGAGGTCGCGCGACAGCGTGGCTTGGGTGACCACCACCCCGGACCCGGCGAGCAGCTCGACGAGCTCGCTCTGCGAGCGCACCTGGTGGCGCGCCAGCAGGTCGATGATCTTCTGCTGACGGGCGCCCTTGGTGAGGGGCATGACGGCCGTCACGCGGGCTTCCCCCCGGCGTCAGCCCGAGCGAGAAGCCAGGCCAACAAGGCCTTCTGGGCGTGCAGCCGGTTCTCGGCCTCGTGCCACACGACGCTGCGCGGCCCGTCGATCACCTCGGCGGCGATCTCCTTGCCGCGGTAGGCCGGCAGGCAGTGCAGCACGATCGCGTCGGCGTCGGCATGGGCCAGGAGGTCGGTGGTGACCGCGTAGGGCAGGAACGGCGCGTTGCGCTCGCCGGCCTCCTCCTCCTTGCCCATCGACACCCAGGTGTCCGTGACCACCACGTCCACGCCCCGCACGGCGTCGACCGGGTCGCCGACGGACCGCGCCGAGCCGCCCGTCGCACCGGCGACCTCCTGGGCGCGCGCCAGCACGGCCGCGTCGGGGTGAAAACCCTGGGGGCCGCTGACCCGGACATGGATCCCCGCGGTGGCACCGGCGAGCAGGAACGAGTGCGACATGTTCGACGCGGCGTCCCCGAGGAAGGCGACCTGCAGCCCCGCCAGGGGGCCCTTGTGCTCCTCGATGGTCTGCAGGTCCGCGAGCAGCTGACAGGGGTGGAACTGGTCGGTCAACGCGTTCACGACCGGCACCCCGGCGTGCGCCGCCATCTCCTCCAGACGCTCCTGGCCGAAGGTCCGCCACACCACCGCCGACGTCATCCGGCCCAGGACCCGGGCGACGTCCGCGACGGACTCGCGGGTCCCGATCCGCGCCAGGGCGCCGTCGACCAGCATCGGGTAGCCACCCAGCTGGGCGACACCGGCGGTGAACGACGCCTGGGTGCGCAGCGTGGGCTTGTCGAAGATGATCGCGACGGCCTGCGGACCCTCCAGGGCATGGCAGGAGTACGGCGCCGCCTTGAGCTCCTTGGCCAGTGCGAGAACCTCGGCCTGCTCGGCCGGAGAGAGGTCGTCGTCGCGGAGGAGGTGCCGGGTCACGACTGCCTGCCGGACGCGCCCTGGTAGGCCTCCTCGAGGATCCGTGGCCAGACCTCCAGGAACTCCGAGGCTTGGTCCGTCGTGAGGACCAGGGGCGGGGCGAGCCGGATCCGGTTCGGTGTGCAGGCGTTGAGGATCACGCCGTGCCGCATCGCCGCGTCGGCGACCTCGGACGCCACGTCGGCGTCCAGGTCGAGCCCCACCAGCAGGCCGCGGCCCCGCACCTCGGTGACGCGCGAGTCGGCGACCCCGTCGCGCAACAGCTCGCCGACCTTGGTGGCGTTCTCCAGCAGGCCGTCCGCCTCGATGGTGGCGATGACCGCGAGCGCGGCTGCGGCGGCGACGGGATTGCCTCCGAAGGTGGTGCCGTGGTTGCCCGGGCCGAGCAGGGTGCCGGCGTCCCCGAGAGCGACCATGGCCCCGACGGGGATGCCGCCTGCGAGCCCCTTGGCCAAGGTGACGATGTCCGGTCTGACGCCGGAGTCCTCGAACGCCATCCAGGACCCGGTGCGGCCCATGCCGCTCTGGATCTCGTCGAGCCACAGCAGCGCCCCGTGCCGGGCGGTGATGTCCCGCGCCCGAGCCAGGAAGCCCTCCGGCGCGGGGACGACCCCGGCCTCCCCCTGGACCGGCTCGACGACCACGGCCGCGGTCCGGTCCGTCACCGCCGCGGCGAGGGCGTCGGGGTCGCCGTACGGGACGAAGGTGACGTCGCCCGGCAGCGGCTCGAAGGGTTCGCGGTAGGCCGCCTTCGACGTGAGCGCCAAGGAGCCCATGCTCCGGCCGTGGAAGCTGCCGTCCATCGCCACCAGGTGCGTGCGGCCGGTGCGCCGGGTGAGCTTGAAGGCGGCCTCGTTGGCCTCGGTGCCGGAGTTGGCGAAGAACACCTTCCCGTCGGCGGCAGGAACGCCCAGGAGGGACAGCAGCTTCTCGGCCAGGGCGACCTGGGGCTCGGTGGCGAAGAAGTTCGAGACGTGGCCGAGCGTCTGCAGCTGCTCGGTGACGGCGCGGACCAGCGCCGGATGGGCGTGTCCGAGCGCGTTGACCGCGATCCCGGCCAGCAGGTCGAGATAGCGGTTGCCGTCCGCGTCCCACACGTAGCAGCCCTCGCCGCGCGCGAGCACCAACTTGGGCGGCCCGAACGTGTTCATCATCGAGTCCGCATAACGTCTCTGCAGCTGCTGTGACGTCCCGGCCATGTCAGCCCTCTCTGCGCAGTGCCGCTCGGATGGTGGTCTCGGTGCCGGGCAGCACCTGGGTGCCGACACCGTCGTCGGTGAAGATCTCGAGGAGCACGGCGTGCGACTCGCGGCCGTCGACCACGGTGGCCCGCGGAACCCCGTTCGTGACAGCGTCCAGACAGGCCTGCATCTTCGGCACCATGCCGGAGGACAGTCCCGGCATCATCTCGGCGAGTGCCTCGGGGCTGATGTGGCCGATCACGTCGTCGCTGCGCGGCCAGTCGCGGTAGAGCCCCTCGACGTCCGTGAGCACCAGCAGCTTCTCCGCATCCAGGGCCACGGCGAGTGCAGCAGCGGCCGTGTCGGCGTTCACGTTGTGCACCTGGCCGTGCACGTCGGGGGCGACGGAGCTGATCACCGGGATACGGCCCGCCTCCACGAGGTCGCGGACCGCCTCGGGTCGCACCTTCGCCACCTCGCCCACCAGGCCGAGGTCGACCGTCTCGCCATCCACCACGGTGCCGGTGGCCTCTGCGGTGAACAGCCCGGCGTCCTCACCGGACAGGCCGACCGCGAGCGGCCCGTGCTGGTTGATAAGGCCGACGAGCTCCCGACCGACCTGGCCGACCAGCACCATCCGCACCACGTCCATCGCCTCCGGCGTGGTGACCCGCAGTCCCCCCCGGAACTCGGAGGCGATGTTGAGGCGGTCGAGCATCGAGCTGATCTGCGGGCCGCCGCCGTGCACCACGACGGGGTGCACGCCGGCGTAGCGCAGGAACACGATGTCCTCGGCGAAAGCCTGCTTCAGCGTCTCGTCGGTCATCGCGTTGCCGCCGTACTTCACCACGATGATCCGGCCGTGGTACTTCTTCAGCCAGGGCAGCGCCTCGGCGAGGGTGGCCGCCTTCGCAGTGGCCCGCTGCCACGCCTGTCGGCTCGCACTGGCGTCGGTCACGGCGGCTGCGGCCTCCGTGGCCGGGACCTCGTGCGCGTCGTGGGTCGTCATCACGTGGTCATCAGCTGGAGTAGGCCGAGTTCTCGTGCACGTAGGCGTGCGTGAGGTCGTTGGTCCACACCGTGGCGCGAGCCTGCCCGGCCTTGAGGTCGATCGTCACGCTCACCTGGCGATCCTCCATGTCGACCCGGGCGGGATCCTCGTCGGGGGTGGAGTGGCGGCACACCCAGACGCCGTTCATCGCGACGTCGAGGTCCGCGGGGTCGAACGCTGCCTGCGTCGTACCGATAGAGGCCAGCACCCTGCCCCAGTTGGGGTCCTTGCCGAAGACCGCGGCCTTGAACAGGTTGCTGCGGGCCACCGAGCGGGCCACCTCCACGGCCTCGTCCTCGGTCGCCGCGTTGCGCACGGTGATGGCGATCTCGTGGTCCGCGCCCTCCGCGTCGGCGAGCAGCTGCATAGCCAGGTCGGAGCACGCGCGGGCCAGCGCGTCGGTGAAGTCCCGCTCGGTCGGCGTGATGCCCGACGCCCCGCTGGCCATCAGGGTGACGGTGTCGTTCGTGGACATGCAGCCGTCGGAGTCGAGACGGTCGAAGCTGGTGCGGGTCGCGGCCCGCAGCGCCCGGTCACAGGTGTCGGCGTCGACCAGCGCGTCGGTGGTGAGGACGACGAGCATGGTCGCGAGCTGGGGGGCGAGCATGCCGGCGCCCTTGGCCATGCCGCCGACGGTCCATCCGCCGCCGTCGACCACGACCTGCTTGCGGACCGTGTCGGTGGTCATGATCGCTGCGGCCGCGTCGTCGCCCCCCTGCGAGTCCAGGACGGCCAGCGCCTCGTCGACACCCTTCAGAAGCACCTCGCGGTCGTTGGTCAGACCGATCAGCCCGGTGGAGCAGACGACCACGTCGCCGGCTCCGACGTCGAGGCCCGTCGCTACTCGCTCCGCTACCGCGTGGGTGGTCGCGAACCCCTCCGGCCCGGTGTAGCAGTTGGCGCCGCCGGAATTCAGCACCACCGCGCGGACGACGCCGTCCTTGACGACCTGCTCGCTCCACAGCACCGGGTTGGCCTTGCACCGGTTGGTCGTGAAGACCGACGCGGAGGCGAAGCCCGGGCCGTCGTTGACGACGAGCGCGACGTCCTTGCTGCCGGACGGCTTGAGACCGGCTGTGACACCGGCCGCCCGGAAGCCGTGGGGGGCGGTGACGCTCATGGCGCCAGCCCGACGGTGGTCAGGCCGGTGGTCTCGGGCAGGCCGACGGCGAGGTTCATGCACTGCACGGCCGCACCCCCGGTGCCCTTGGCCAGGTTGTCGACGGCGGCGACCGCGACCAGCCGGCCGGCGGTCTCGTCCACGGTCACCTGCAGGTGCACGGCGTTGGACCCGGTCACGGACTTCGTCTGCGGCCACTGGCCCGGCGGAAGCAGGTGCACGAACGGCTCGTCGGCGTAGGCCTTGTGGTAGGTCGCGTAGGCGCGCCCGGTGGCTGTGCCGGTGCCGGGGCCGGTGTCAGGGCCGGTGTCGGGGCCGGTGTCGGGGCCGGTGTCGGGGCCGGTGTCGGGGCCGGTGTCGGGGCCGGTGTCGGGGCCGGTGTCGGGGCCCGTAGTCGTCGGCGCCGAGCAGGTGGCGAGGATCCCCCGGGGCATCGGGACGAGCAGTGGGGTGAACGAGACCCGGACGTCCTCGTCGGTGAGCAGGCGGAGGTTCTGGGTGATCTCAGGAGTGTGCCGGTGGCTGCCGCCCACGGCGTAGGCGCCGGCGGAGCCCATCACCTCCGAGCCGAGCAGGTGCGGCTTGGTGGACCTGCCAGCGCCGGAAGTGCCGGAGGCGGCCACCACCACGATGCCGGTGGGGTCGACGAGACCGGCGGCGACCGCGGGTGCCAGCGCCAGCGTGGAGACGGTCGGGTAGCACCCGGGCACCGCGACCCGGTTCGACCCGGCCAGCTGCTCGCGCTGGTGGGCCAGCTCGGGCAGTCCGTAGGGCCAGGTACCCGCGTAGTCGCCGCCGTAGAACCTGTCCCACTCGTCCTCGTCGGTGAGCCGGAAGTCCGCGCCGCAGTCCACCACCACGGTGTCCTCCGGAAGCCCCGCGGCGAGCGCGCCGGACTGCCCGTGCGGGAGGGCGAGGAAGACGACGTCGTGCCCGGAGAGCACCTCGACCGTCGTGTCCTCCAGCACCCGCTCCGCGAGCGGCACCAGGTGCGGCTGGAGCGTACCGAGCTGCTCTCCCGCGTTGGAGCCCGCCGTCAGCGCGCCGATCTCGACCTCCGGATGGCCGAGCAGCAGCCGCAGCACCTCGCCACCGGCGTAGCCGCTTGCCCCGGCGACCGCGACCCTGAGCTTCGTCATGTGCATGACTATACGTGAGACTGCATATGTGCAGCAAGCTGTCAGGCGCGTCGTCGCTCGCGGTCGGTCCCTCGTAGCGTCGGGCCGGTGACCACCGACCGATCCACGCTCGCCGGCACCGCGCTGGCGGTCTCTGCGGCGACGTCGGTCCAGTTCGGGGCAGCCCTGGCGGCCACGCTGTTCCCGCTGGTCGGGCCGGTCGGCACCGTGTCCCTGCGGTTCCTGGGCGCCGCCGGCGTCCTGGTCCTGACGACGCGGGCCTGGCGGGTGCGCTGGACCGGCCGCGACGCACGCACGGTGGTCGTCTTCGGCGTGGTGTTCGTGGTGATGAACGTCAGCCTCTACGTCGCCGTCAGCCGCCTGCCGTTGGCCACCGCGATCACGTTGGAGTTCCTGGGTCCGCTGGGCGTCGCCGTGGTCACCGCGCTGTCCTGGATGCCTCGCGTGTGGGCGCTGCCGGCCGCCTGTGGGGTCGCCCTGATCGGCGGGTCGCTGCACGCCGGCGACCTGGTCGGGGTGCTCGCCGCTCTGGGTGCGGCGCTCGCCTGGGCGTCCTACATCCTGGTCAGCCGGCGGATGGGCACCAGCGACCACGCCCTGGCGGGGCTGGCGCTCGCCACCGCACTGGGAGCGGTGCTCACGCTGCCGGCCGGGATCCTGGTAGCCGGCACCGATCTGCTCGAACCGCGGACGCTGGCGCTGGGGCTGGCGGTCGGTGTGGTGTCCTCGGCGATCCCCTACAGCCTCGACCTGCTGGCGCTGAGGCGGCTCCGGACGGCGGTCTTCGGGGTGCTGACCAGCCTGAACCCGGCGATCGCCGCGCTGGCGGGTCTCGTCGTGCTGAACGAGCTGCCGCCGCGGCGGCAGCTGGTCGGCATCGCGCTGGTCGTGCTCGCCAGCGCCGGCGTCACCCTCACGGGGCGCCGAGTGCGCGCACGGCCCCCAGCAGCTGCCCGAGCGGCATCCGGCATGCCCGGGTCACCTGCGGAGTCCATCGACCAGGGCTGACGAGTCGGCGCGTGACGACGATCGCCGGACCTCGAGCAGCTCCACCGACCGGGTCAGCCGCCGACCTAGGGTGCCGGGGGGCAGCCGCTGGGACGGGCACTCGCGTCCCCTTTCGACATGCTCAGGCGGGCGAGCGACGTGTTCGGTGCTCGAGTGCCTGTCCGAGCGGTCGGCGCGTCCGGACTCACCGTTGGACGGCTCCGTGGCGCTCCGCCGCCAGTGTGACGGCGGCGGCCCGGGCGGCGTCGGTCTCCGCCTCGGTCAGGGTGCGGTCCGGTGCCCGGAAGCGCAGCGCGAAGGCCAGTGACTTCTTGCCCGGCCCGACCTGGTCGCCGGTCCAGACGTCGAAGAGCCGCAACGACTCCAGCAGCGGGCCGGCTCCCTCCCGGAGGGTGGCGGCGAGGTCGGCTGCCGGCAGGTCCGCGTCGACCACCAGTGCGACGTCCTCCTTGGCGACCGGGTAGGTGGAGAGCCTCGGGGCGTGTACGACGGCCGGGGCGCAGCGGATCAGCAGGTCCAGGTCGACCTCCACCGCACACGTGCGCGCCGGCACGCCGTAGGCCGCGCAGACCGCAGGATGCAGCTCCCCGGCGTGACCGAGCAGCTCGCCCTCGACCGTGAGCTGCCCGCACCGGCCGGGATGCCAGGGCTCGCGGCTGCCCTGGGCCACCTGTATCTCGACTCCCAGGACCCGGGCCACCTCACGGACCACCTGGACCGCGTCCGCCCAGCACGCCGGCCGGCCGCGACCCCACCAGCCGGCGGGTTGCCGGTCCCCGGCGAGCACCACCGCCAGGGTCAGTGGCTGGCTCGGCACCGCCGCCATCAGCTTGGCGAGGTCGGCCTCGTCGGGGCGCCAGGCGACGCCGAGGATCGGGGCCTTGAGCCGCTGAGGGGTCGGCAGGAACACCGGCGCGGTCTCGTAGACGCCCACCGCTGAGGCGCCGCGACCGACGTTGCGGGCCGTGGTCGCCAGCAGCCCGGGCAGCAAGGTGGTGGCCAGCTGCGGCGTCTCGGTCGAGAGCGGGTTCGCGACCCGGATGGTGCTGCGGCGGCCGTCGCCGGCGGGCAGACCGAGCCGTTCGAAGTCGGCGTCGCCCACGAAGGGCCAGGACCGCACCTCGACGAGACCGGCCCCGGCGAGCGCGAAGCCGACCCGGCGCCGGAGCCGCTGCGGCCGGGTCAGGCCACGGCCCGGCGGGGCCGCCGGCAGCACTGAGGGCACCTCGGTGTAGCCGACGATCCGCGCGACCTCCTCGACCAGGTCGTAGGGGTCGGTGAGGTCCGGGCGCCAGCTCGGTGGCAGCGCGGTCAGCGTGCCGTCCTCGACGGTCACCGCGCAGCCGACCGTGCGCAGGTGCTCGACCGCGGTGTCCCCGGGGATCGGCATCCCGGTGACCCGGGCGGCGAGGTCGACATCGGCGGTTATCGCATGGCTCTCCGGCGGGCCCCCCACGTAGGTCATCGCGTCGGTCGCCGTCCCGCCGCCGTGCTTCACCAGCAGCTCGGCGACCCGGTCCGCTGCATAGGCCGGCAGCAGCGGGTCGACCCCGCGCTCGAACCGCTTGGACGCCTCCGACGGCAGCTTGTGCCGGCGGGCGGTCCGGAACACCGTCGTCGGGTCGAAGTGCGCCGCCTCGATCACCACGTGGGTCGTCGCCTCGGACAGCTCGGTGGTCTGCCCGCCCATCACGCCGGCGATCCCGATCGGACCGGAGTCGTCGGTGATCAGCAGGTCCTCCGCGGACATCGTCCGGGTGACGTCGTCGAGGGTGGTCAGCTGCTCACCCTCGCTCGCCCGTCGTACGACGATGGGGCCGGCCAGCCGGTCGCCGTCGTAGCCGTGGATCGGCTGGCCGAGCTCGAGCATCACGTAGTTGGTCACGTCCACGGCCAGCGAGATCGGCCGCATGCCGGCCAGCTGCACCCGCCGCGCCATCCACCGCGGGGTCGGCGCGGCCGGGTCGAACCCGATGACGGTGCGGGTGGTGAACACCGGGCAGCCATCGGGGGCCTCGACCCGGACCGGGTAGCCGTCGCCACCGGGCGCGGGCACGTCCCGGACCGCCGGGTCGCGGAACGCCACCCCGAAGCCGATCGCGGCCTCCCGCGCGATGCCCCGCAGGGACAGGGCGTAGGCGCGGTCCGGGTTGATCTCGAGCTCGATGACGTCCTCGCGCAGGCCCAGGAGCTCCTCGACGGGGTCCCCCGGTTTCACGTCGCCGTCCAGGGCCGGGTCGAGGACCAGGATCCCGTCGTGGTCGTCGCCGATCCCGAGCTCCCTGGCCGAGCAGATCATCCCGTCCGAGACGTGACCGTAAGTCGGGCGGGCGGCGATGGCGAAGCCGCCGGGCAGCACCGCGCCGGGCAGCGAGACCACGACGAGGTCGCCCGCGCCGAAGTTCTGGGCGCCACAGACGATGCCGTGCTGGCCGTGGACGGGTCCGCAGTCGACCTGGCACCACAAGATGGTCTTGCCGTTCTTCTGCGGCTCGGCGGCGGCGCTGAGCACGCGGCCCACGACGATGGGACCCACGATGTCGGAGCCCGGTGCATGCAGCGCCTCCAGCTTGAGGCCCAGCGCGGTCAGCCGATGCGCGAGATCGGCCGGTGTGAGGTCCTCCGGCAGGTCCACGTAGTCGCGGATCCAGGACAGCGGCGCCCGCATCAGATCTCCGTCCCGAACGCCGCAGTGAACCGCACGTCCCCCTCGACCAGGTCGCGCATGTCCTCCACGCCGTGTCGGAACATCAGGGTCCGCTCCAGGCCCATCCCGAAGGCGAATCCGGTGTAGGTCTCGCTGTCGATGCCGCAGGCGGCCAGCACTCGCGGGTTCACCACTCCGCAACCGCCCCACTCGATCCAGCCCTCGCCCTTGCAGGTCCGGCAGCCGTGCACCGCCGGCTCCCTGCCACGGCACACGAAGCAGACCAGGTCGACCTCCGCGGAGGGCTCGGTGAACGGGAAGTACGACGGGCGGAACCTGGTCGTGATGCCCTCGCCGAACATCGCCTCGCCGAAGTGGTCCAGGGTGCCCTTGAGGTGCGCCATGGTGATGCCCCTGTCCACGACCAGACCCTCGACCTGGGAGAACACCGGGGTGTGCGTCGCGTCCAGCTCGTCGGTGCGGAACACCCGACCGGGGCAGACGACGTAGATCGGTGGCCGGCGTTGGAGCATCGTCCGCGCCTGCACAGGCGAGGTGTGCGTGCGCATCACCAAGCCGCCGTCGGCAGGCTCCAGCCAGAACGTGTCCTGCATGGTGCGCGCGGGATGGTCGGCGCCGAGGTTCAGGGCGTCGAAGTTCAGCCACTCGGCCTCCACCTCGGGGCCCTCGGCGACCTCCCAGCCCATCGCCACGAAGACGTCACCGACCAGCTCCTGCAACGTGGTCAGCGGGTGCCGGGCTCCTTGCGGGGTGAGGTCCCACGGCAGCGTGACGTCGACCGTCTCCTCGACGAGCATCCGCGCCTCGGCCTCGGCCTCGAGCTCCGCCTGCCGAGCGGCCAGCGCCTGGTTGACGTCGCCGCGCGCCCGGCCGACCCGCATCCCCGCGTCCTTGCGGGCCTGGGGCGGCAACGCCCCGATCTCCCGGTTGGCGAGCGCCAGCGGCGACCGGTCGCCGGCGTGCTCGGTGCGGACCCGCTTGAGCGCCTCGAGGTCGCGGGCCGCGGCGACCGCGTCCAGGGCCGCGACCCGCATCGCCTCGACCTCGTCGGCCTTGAGCGGGGTGACCGCGACCGGGTCGTACTCGGTGTTCGGGCCGGACATGACTACCTCTCGTGGGCGGGACCTGCTTGTCCGCAGTCTAGGAAGCCCCGGCGTCCGGGGCGAACCGGTTGCGGTTCCGGGCGGGATCGCCGGCGGCTACTCGGGACGACGGTCCTGCGCCGGCCAGGCGATGCTGACCCGGGCCCCGCCGGCCGGAGACTCGTCGACCACGACCGAGCCGCCGTGGGCGGTGACCAGGCCGTGCACGATGTACATCCCCAGGCCGGATCCGCCCTGGGTCCCGTGCTTCCAGAACTTGGTGAACACCCGGGTGCGGATCGCCGGGCTGATCCCGTCGCCCTCGTCGTCGACGTGCAGCACCACCCCGTCGTACGGCGCCTCGTCGCGGACCGGGGACGCCGACAGGGTGACCTGCCCCGCGCCGTGCCGGATCGCGTTGTCGACCAGGTTGGTGATGACCTGCGCGAGCTTGTCGGGGTCCGCGGAGATCCTGGGGAGCTCCCCGTCGACGACCAGTGCGATCTCGCGGCCGGTGCCGGCGCGCACCGAGGCCAGCACGCGCTCGACGGCCGCACGGAAGTCGACCGGACGGGCGTGCAGCGAGAGCCGCCCGGTGTCGATGCGCGCGACGTCCAGCAGCTCCGCGATCAGCCGGGTCAGCCGGTCGGCGTCCACGTTGACCGTCTCCAGCATCATCTTCTTCTGGTCGTCGTTGAGCTTGTCCCACTTGGCCAGCAACGTGGCCACGAAGCCCTTGACGCCGGTCAGCGGCGAGCGGAGCTCGTGCGCGACCGTCGCCACCAGGTCCGAGCGCTCGCGGTCCAGTCGCTCGCGGGCGCGGGCGGAGCGCAGCGACACGGCGACCTGGCGGACCGGGTCGGCGGGGGCGTCACGCAGGATGCGGGCGGTGACCAGGAGCTCGGTGCCGTCGGAGAGGTACCACGCCTGCTCGGTCAGGTGGCTGCGGGTGGCCAGCCCCGTGTACGGCGCGGTGCACACGAACCAGGTGTTGGCGGCGCGGTCCTGGAGCTGGACCACGTCCGAGAGGTGCCGGCCCACGCCGTCGGCGATGCGCAGCAGCCGGACGGCGGCGGCGTTCATCAGCCGCACCGTGCCGTGCCGGTCCGCCACCACGACGCCGTCGGGGAGGGTGTCCAGGACGTCCTGCTCCTGGGGCGCCGTCCCCGTCGTCGTCATGAGGGCAAGGCTATCCTTGGTCACTGGTGCCCGGGCCGGGATCGGCGGCGGGCCCGGGCGGAGGCGTAGAGGCAGACCGCCGCGGCGGTGGCGAGGTTGAGGCTCTCGGCGTGGCCGTGGATCGGGATCCGCACCCGGTGGTCGGCGAGGGCGGCGACCTCCTCGGGCAGGCCCCACGCCTCGTTGCCGAACACCCACGCCGTGCGGCCGGCCAGCACGCCGTCGTCCGCCGCGTCGTCGAGGTCGAGCTCCCCGGCCCCGTCAGCCGCGAGGACGCTCACCCCGTCGTGTCGCAGGGCGGCCACCACGTCCGTCGTACGCGGTCCGAGGGCCAGGGGCAGGTGGAACAGCGACCCGGCCGACGCGCGCACCACCTTGCCGTTGTAGGGGTCGACCGACGAGCCGGCCAGCACGACACCGTCGGCGCCGGCCGCGTCGGCGCAGCGGATCACGGCGCCGGCGTTGCCGGGGTCGCGCACGTCGGCGCAGATCGCGAGCAGGCCCGGGTGTCTGGCCACCAGGTCCGCGAAGGGCCGGTCCAGGAACGCGCAGACCGCGACGACGCCCTGGGGCTGCACGGTCTCGCTGAGGGAGGTCAGCGCAGCGTCCTCGACCGGCTGCCAGGGCACATCGGCCTGGGCCGCCGAGGCCTGCAGGGCCGGGTGCACGTCGGGTACGGCGAACACCTCCCGGACGCAACCCGGGACAGCGAGCGCCTCGCGGACGGCCTGGGGGCCTTCGGCGAGGAACAGTCGGTGCTCGGCCCGGGTGGCGCGCCGGGACAGCCGGCGGGCAGCCTTGACGCGACCGCTCCTGGCGGTCAGCAGGGGCTGGCTCATCGACGTACGCAGAGGCCGGTGCCGCCGTCGCCGGTCCTCAGGCCGTGGTGCCCACGGGCTCCGGCTCGTCGGACCCGCTGGGCCGGGGCGCGTTGACGTCCGCGGGAAGGGCGGCCCTGGCGGTCTCCACCAGGGCCGTGAAGGCGGCCGGGTCGTTGACGGCCAGGTCGGCCATGATCTTGCGGTCCACCTCGACACCGGCGACCTTGAGACCCTGGATGAAGCGGTTGTAGGTCAGGCCCTGGGCCCGGGTGGCGGCGTTGATCCGCTGGATCCACAGCTTGCGGAAGTCACCCTTCCTGGCCTTGCGGTCCCGGTAGCTGTAGACCAGCGAGTGGGTGACCTGCTCCTTGGCCTTGCGGTACAGGCGCGAACGCTGCCCGCGGTAGCCGGACGCGCGCTCGAGGGTCACCCGGCGCTTCTTGTGGGCGTTGACCGCCCGCTTGACGCGTGCCACTTGTTGCTCCTTGCTGCTTCGGTGCTTCGGCGAGGTGGTCTGACCACCACAGGACTGGGGGGACGGCTCAGCGGCCGAGGAGCTTGCGGACCTTGTTGGTGTCGGCCTTGGAGACCTCGGTGGTGCCGCTCATCCGGCGGGTGACCTTGGACGCCTTGTGCTCCAGGTTGTGGCGCAGTCCGGTCTTCTGGCGCCGGATCTTGCCCGAGCCGGTGACCCGGAAGCGCTTGCTGGCGCCCGAGTGCGTCTTGTTCTTCGGCATGAGTCTCTCAGTCCTTCACTTCGTGGTGCGGGTCGTGCTTCTGGCGGGTACGACGCGGGCCGGCTGGGCCACCGGCGAGGCTCACATGTCGAGGTCGATGTTCTCCGAGCGGCGGCGCGGCTTCTTGTCCTGAGGGGCGGTCGGCGCGGTCGCCGTGCGCTCGGCGTGCTCGGCCTCGCGCTCCGCGTCGCGCTCCGCCGCCCGCTCGGCCTTGGCGGCGCGCACCTCGAGCTTGGCCTCGGCCTTCTTCTTGTGCGGCCCGAGGACCATGATCATGTTGCGGCCGTCCTGCTTCGGCGAGGACTCCACGAACCCGAGGTCGTCCACGTCCTCGGCGAGCCGCTGGAGCAGCCGGAAGCCGAGCTCGGGTCGGTGCTGCTCACGACCACGGAACATGATCGTGATCTTCACCTTGTCGCCGGCCTTGAGGAACCGGACGACGTGACCCTTCTTGGTCTCGTAGTCGTGCGCGTCGATCTTCGGACGAAGCTTCATCTCCTTGATGATCACGTTCGTCTGGTTGCGTCGTGCCTCGCGGGCCTTCTGCGCGTTCTCGTACTTGAACTTGCCGTAGTCCATGAGCTTGCAGACCGGGGGTCGTGCCGTCGGCGCGACCTCGACGAGGTCGAGGTCGGCCTCCTGCGCGAGCCGCAGGGCGTCGTCGATACGGACGATGCCGACGGTCTCGCCGTTCGGGCCAACGAGCCGAACCTCGGGAACCCGGATCCGGTCGTTGATGCGCAGCTCCGTGCTGATGGTGCCTCCATGTGTGTCGGGGGTGTAGTTGTGGACCCGAGGGAGGCAACAAAAGGGCCTCCGCCATGTCCCAAGCGGAAGCCAGTCCCGGCGTACGGCGACCCACGGGCCGTCGTCACGCCAACGCCGGGCGGCTCTGCGTGAGCTGCCCGCCGGACCGGACCCGACGACCTGGTGGAGCGACGGCCGGTGCGGGTGGGAGACGTGGTCCCCGCTTGTGAGATCACCCTGGTCAACCAGCCGTGCGGCCCCGGTATTCCGGCCGGGCCGCGCCGCAGGTCGAGTCGAGCGATCGGTCAACGAGGAGGGTACCGCGTCCAGGCCCCTCGGCGCACATCGTCCTCGTGGGTGCCACCCTGGGGCCATGACCCCCGACCCGAAGCCGTCCGGCGACCCGTCCACCCGCGACATCGCCGAGGTGCCGGCCCTCGAGGTGGTCTCCACGGCCGCGCTGCACCTGATGAGCGCCGCCGCCGTGCATCTCGGCCTCGCCGAGGACCTGCCCGACCACCGGGACCTCGACGAGGCACGGACGCTGATCGACGCGCTGGCCGGCCTGGTGACCGCGGCCGCGCCACAGATGGGTCACCACCACGCCGCCCCGCTGCGCGACGGGCTCCGCAGCCTGCAGCTGGCGTTCCGGGAGGCCTCGGAGGTCCCGGACCTGGCCGGCGAGGGTCCCGGCGAGCGGCTCACCGGCCCGGTGTCACCCACCCGTAGCGGCCGCTGACCCCGCCCACGGGTCCGACCCGGACCAGCACGCTGCCTCGCGCCAGCTCATCGAGGTCCGCGCCGTCCACCACGAACATCACCGGCCCGGCCACGTCGACCACGATCGCGGCGGCGTCGTCCTGCAGGGCCGCCCGCGCCGCCCGGTCCACCGAGACCGGCACCGGCCTCGCCTGCTGGTCCCAGCGACCCAGCGTGTCGGTGCTGGTGAACGCCAGCAGGGCCGTGCGCCCGTCGCGGCCCCGCGTGAGCACGGTCGCCATGTCGGAGGTCTTGTCCCGCGCCAGGCCGTCGGAGTGCTGGGCCACCTCACCGAGCAGGGCGACCACCGGCACCAGCAGCCGGGCCCGTTGCAGCACCTCGAGCGTGGCGTCGTGCCGGGCGTCGGGATCCGCGTCGTAGGCCGCCATCGCCGCGCGCACCTCCTCGGACGCCGTACCGTCGTCGCCCGGGAAGCCGGGGTTCGGGAGGTCTCGCACGGGGCCATCCTCCCGCCCCGCGGGCCCCCGCCGATTACCAGGGGATGCAGGCCGTTTGGCGCTCCCCCCGGGTCATGGCCCATGGGGAGGGCCAGAACCCCATGGGGAGTGCCGAGAACCGTCCGGCGAGCAGGGCCACCCGCGGCCGGCCGCCGTACGCTGGGATCGTGATCGACGCAACCACCTGGCAGGCCCTCGGACTCACGCTGACCGTTCTGGGGCTGCTGGTCAGCATCCTGGTCTGGCGGCGACGCGGGCCCGCGGCAGGCGTGCGGAGCACCGCCTGGTCGCTGTTGCCGCTGGCCGCCGGGCTGACGGGCACGCTGCGACTGCTCTGGGAGATCGGCGACTCGATCGTCAGCTGGGCGGTCCGGCTGGTGTTCAGCCCGGTCGTGTGGGTCGGCATCGCGGTGGCCGGGGTGTCCCTGATGCTCTTCGCGGTGTCGGCGGCCATGCACGCCCGCGGCCTGGGTACGACGCGCCGCGCTCCGGCCCAGCAGCTCTCGGCCGAGCCGTCGCGCAGGAAGGCCCAGCCGGCCGTGCAGGACAAGGACATGGACGACATCGAGGCGATCCTGCGCAAGCACGGGATCTCGTGACCCGGACCCGCCTCGACGAAGCCGGGGGTGCGCTGAGCCCGCAGCCTGCGGCGCCGACGTACCTGGCACCTCGACGCCTTCCACCAGAACGCCGCCTATCTGTGGCGCCGGGCGCTCGGCAAGCCGATCCGGGCGGCCCCCACGTCGCTGCGCGCGCCCACCGTGCTCACCCGCGCCCTGACCGCTCCGGGGTTCGCCGGCGTGCTGGGGTACTCGCCGCGCGAGGCCCTGTGGCTGTGCCAGCACGGGATCAGCGACGACATCCTCATGGGCTACCCCACCGTCGACATCGACGCCCGGGGTCGGGTGGCTCCTCGGAGTCCGGCCTGGCGGCGGCGACGCTGATGGTCGACGACGTCCCTCACCTGCACCTCGTGGACCAGGTCCGCGCCTCCTCCGCGCCGGTCCCGGTGGCGGTCGACGTCGAGCCCGCCAGGGAGGTCGGCGCCCGACCCGACCCGGCTGGTCGGGTGTGATGACCCACGGGGGGCAGGTCGCCGGCGTCCTCGACGAGGAGCCCGTTCATCGGGTCCGGTCCGCCGCCGTACGCCGGGTCGAGTCGGCGTCCCTCGCCCAGCTCGAGGAGCGGCATCTGCTCTCCCGCTCCGAGTTCTGCGACGTCGTGCCGACCTACCGCGGCGCCGGCAAGACCTGGTGACAGCGAGGTTCCGCCACGTCGACGCGGTGGCCAGAGACATCGTTGTACGCGTCCTGCAGCGGCCGCCGACCCTTGGCGCCGGACGGCTGGTGTGCGTGGACGGACCGGCCGGCTCGGGAAAGACCACGCTGGCCGCGGCCTTGGACCGAGAGCTGCGCGACGCGCTGCGGGCGCCCGGCGGACCCGCCGACCGCGCGCACGTGCGCACCGTGCACATGGACAACGTCTTCGCCGGCTGGTCCGGGCTGGCCGACGGGATGTCGACCATCGCGCTCGACGTGATCGGGCCACTGACGGCGGGCCAGCCCGGGCGCTACCGCCGCTATGACTGGCACCGTCAGGTCTTCGTCGAGGAGCGGGTCGTCGAGCCGTGCGAGGTGCTCGTCATCGAGGGTGTGGGGTCCGGTTCCACGGCGTACGACGAGGCGATCACCTGTCTGGTGTGGATCGACACCCCGCCCGACGTACGCCTGATGCGGGGTCTGGAGCGCGACGGCGACCACATGCGGGAGCACTGGCGGGCGTGGCGGCAGCAGGAGGAGGAGATGTTCGCGCGCGAGCGGACCCGGGAGCGCGCCGACCTCGTGGTTGACGGGACGCGAGGGGCCGTGACCTGACCGCCGGAGGTCGCCCCGGTGACGCACGCGGCCCACCACACTGCCGAGTCGGCGCATCCGCAGGGCCGGGGACCGCCGAGTCGGCGCATCCGCAGGGCCGACGGTCAGAGGGCGCGAATGCCCCAGGATGCCGAGTGCTCGTCGAGCGCCGTGCCGGCCGGCGCCAGCACCACGAGCCCGTGGCCGCTGTTGAAGGCGTCGGGCGGAGCAGTCATCGGCTCGACGGCCAGCGACTCACGCGCGCCCGAGGGCAAAGCGTCCCCCGTGAACACCTGCACCCAGGAATGCCGAGCGTCCATCCACATCGCGACTCCGCGTTGACCGCGCGGGTCCCGAAGCGTGACCTCGACCCTGCCGTCGGCATCGCGGGTGAGGTCGGTGAACGCCGTGTCCAGGCTGATCGCACGGATCGGGCGGCCGATCCTGAAGTCGAGGTCGGTGTCGCGGACGTCCTCGGTCCCGGTGGGGATCAGCTGCTCGTCGACCACGACACGGGTCTCGGCAGGCAGCGTCAGCTCCCAGCCGTCGACGAGCCCGTCGCCGAGGGTGAGATAGGGATGCGCACCCAAGGCGTACGGCGCTCGCGAGTCGCTCAGGTTGGTCGCCGTGACGGTGACCGTCAGCCCGTCCGCGGACAGGTCGTAGAGGGCGTGCAAGTCGAGGGTCCACGGGTACCCCGGCTGGCTCATCAGCCGGTAGACCAGGGACACCGAGTGCTCGGTGCGCTCTTCGAGATTCCATGAGGTCCACCGCACCAGGCCGTGGCTGGCGTTGCTCAGCTTGGGCTCGCTCAACGGCAGCTGGAGCTGGCGGCCGTCGAAGGTGTAGCGGCCGTCGCGGATCCGGTTCGGCCAGGGCGCGAGCAACTGGCCCCTCCCCGACGACGTCTGCTCGTCCTCGTGCCAGCCGAGCACGAGCGGACGTCCGTCGTACTCCAGGAGCCGGAGGCTCGCGCCAGACTCGGTGACCACGGCCCGGTAGCCGCCGCCTCTGATCTCGTACTGTTCTCCGCTCGGCGCAACCATGCAGTCACCCTGCCAGACATCCGCCTGAACCGGTGCCGCGCCCTGCGGACGCGCCGACTCGACCACGCCCCGGCCGCCAAACCCGCCGACTCGACCACGCCCCGGCCGCCAGACCCGCCGACTCG
>JAICWH010000068.1 GCA_025934895.1 Nocardioidaceae bacterium
CCCGGTGCGGGGTGGGTGATCGACAGATAGCGACCCCAGGTGGGCGCGTAGACGCTGCGAAAACCCTTGATCCGTCCCTCCACGTACTGCTCGTCGCCCAGCGTGAGGACTCCGGCGAGCTGGACCCCGTCCAGTAGATGTGACGTAGCGGCCTGCTGGCACTTGGTCGGCGTGGGGGCTCGTCCCGGCTCACAGGCGATGTCGCCCGCGGCAGCGATCACCGGCGCGGCACCGGAGCCGGCCGTGACCGAGGAGCCCGTGCCTGCCGAGCCGCTCTTCGAGGGGGGCGAGGAGCATCCGGCCAGCAGGAGAACCGCAGTGGTCAGTCCGGCCACGGACGAGAGTGCGGCTCGGCGCACGCTGGCATGGCGGTGTGTGCGGTCGGACACCCGGACACGCCAGGTCAACGACACTGCGGTGCCCCCCAAACAGATGCGGACCTCGATGCGAACCTCGACGGCGTGCCGACCGGCTCTCCGGCACGAGCGCCAACAGTAGTGGTCGAAGGTTAAGGTTGCCTGAGCACGCCGGACGAGGCAGGGATCGAGGCAGGGAACGGCAACCTCGCCTGGCGAGCGGTGGCAGTCCGCCGGCCAGGTGGAGGAGAGTGACGAGGTCAACCGTCGCCGGGAGGAACGGAGCTGGGCCACGTGTGGGACAAGCGCAGCGACATGGTCGTGCACGAGGTCGATCCCTACAACGCGGAGCCGCCACCCGAGGCGATCGCCGACCTGCCGCTGACACCGACCGACGCGTTCTACTCCCGCAACCACGGGCCCGTTCCGGACATCGACGGCAGGACGTGGACGCTGCGGGTCGACGGCCTGGTCGGGTCGGCCCTGGACCTCTCCCTGGACGACTTGCAGCGGCGCTTCGAGCCGACCACCGTCGTCGCCACCCTGCAGTGTGCCGGGAACCGCCGCACCGGGCTGCTGGCGGTCCGCGACATCCCGGGGGAGAGCCCGTGGAGCGGGGGAGCCACCTCGACCGCCAGCTGGACCGGGGCCCGGCTCGCGGACGTGCTGCGGGCTGCCGGCGCCGAGCCGGAGGAGACCGCCCACGTCGCGTTCGAGGCCCCCGACGTCTCGCGGGACGCCCACCCCGCTCAGCCCTACGGGTCCTCGATACCGCTTGCCAAGGGCCTGAGCGGCGAGGTGCTGCTCGCCTGGCAGATGAACGACGCCCCGCTGCTGCCGGTGCACGGGGCGCCGGTGCGGGTCGTGGTCCCCGGATACATCGGCGCGCGCAGCGTCAAGTGGGTGCAGCGCGTGACCGTCCAGGCCGAGCCGTCGGCGAGCTACTTCCAAGCCGTCGCCTACCGGTTGCTGCCACCCGACGCGGACCCCGCCAACCAGCCCGGGCGGGGCTTCGCCCTCGGCCCGGTGGCGCTGAACTCGGACATCCTGCGGCCCCGCGACGGCGACACCGTCCCGGCCGGCAGCACCGAGGTCAGCGGCTACGCCTACGCCGGTGAGGGTCGCAGCGTGACCCGCGTCGACGTGTCGTGCGACGACGGCCGCACCTGGACGCAGGCCGACGTCGCCGAGCCCGACGGTCCGTGGGCCTGGCGACTGTGGCGCTCGGTGCTCGACCTGCCCGAGGGCAGGCACCGCGTCACGGTGCGGGCCTGGGACACCACCGGGGCGAGCCAGCCTGAGTCGGCGGCCTCGTTGTGGAACCCGAAGGGCTATGTCAACAACTCCTGGGCGAGGATCGAGCTGCGGGCGGAAGCCGTACGGCGTGCTTGCCTGTGAACGGTGCGGTCTGGTTCCCTCAACCATGGCGAAGCAGAAGGACAGGTCAGCCCGGCTCAGCGCGCAGATCAACCACTCTCGGGCGGTCCCGATCGGGGACTACGGGTTCCTGAGCGACGGCGAGGTCTCCGGGTTGCTGGCACCCGGTGGGTCGGTCGAGTGGATGTGCGTGCCCCGCTTCGACTCGCCGAGCGTCTTCGGCACGATCCTCGGCAGGCACGCGGGGAGGTTCCGGGTCGCTCCTCTGGACGTCAGGGTGCCCGCGGACCGTCGGTACCTTCCCGGGACGATGATCCTGGAGACCAGCTGGGGCACGCCGACCGGGTGGATCATCGTCCGGGACGCGCTGCTGATCGGGCCGTGGCACCACAGGGACGACCGCTCGGTCACCTACCGCCGCACGCCCAACGACTACGAGGCCGAGCACGTCTTCCTCCGCACGATCCGATGCGTGTCCGGAGAGGTGCAGACGATCATGGACTGCGAGCCGGTGCTCGACTACGGGCGCCGGCCCGTGCACTGGGACTACTCCGGGCAGGACTACCACGCCGGCCAGGCGACCGCCGACGGCTCCGACGTCCGCCTCACCCTGACCACCGACATGCTGCTCGGGTTCGAAGGTGGCCAGGCGAGCACCCGCACGCTGCTCAAGCAGGGCGACGTGCGGTTCGTGGCCCTATCGTGGGGTGGCGCCGAACCGCCACACACCTATGCCGACGCCTACCGTCGCCAGGTGTGGACGGCGCACCACTGGCAGCACTGGCTCGCCCGGGGGGCGTTCCCCGACCATCCCTGGCGCGGTCACCTGCAGCGCAGCGCGCTGACCCTCAAGGGCCTCACCTATGCGCCGTCCGGTGCGGTGACCGCGGCAGGGAGCACCTCGCTGCCGGAGACGCCCGGGGGCGACCGTAACTACGACTACCGTTTCACCTGGATCCGGGACGCGACCTTCGCACTGTGGGGGATGTACTCGCTCGGCTTCGACTGGGAGGCGGTCGACTTCTTCTGCTTCATCGCCGACGTCGCCGAACGCGACGACCATCTCCAGATCATGTACGGCATCGGCGGGGAACGCGATCTCGAGGAGCTCGAGCTGGACCATCTGCCCGGCTACGCGAGCTCGCGGCCGGTGCGGATCGGCAACGCGGCCTATGCCCAGCAGCAGCATGACGTGTGGGGTGCGTTGCTGGACTCGGTGTTCCTGCACTCGACGGCGGCCGACCACCTCGACAACCGGATCTGGCCGATCCTCGACAAGCAGGTGGGTGAGGCGCTCAAGCACTGGCGGGAGCCGGACGCCGGCATCTGGGAGGTCCGTGGTGAGCTCCGGCACTTCACCTCGTCGAAGATCATGTGCTGGGTGGCCGTGGACAGGGGCGCCCGGTTGGCGAGGGTGGCCGGCGAGGACGCGAAGGCCGCCGAGTGGGAGCTGGCTGCAGAGGAGATCAGGGAGGACATCCTCGCGAACGGGGTGGACGACCGAGGGGTGCTCACCCAGTACTACGGTGGGACGGCGCTGGACGCGTCGCTGCTGCTCGCGCCGCTGGTCCGCTTCCTGCCCGCCGACGACCCCCGCCTCAGGGCGACCGTGATGGCCATCCGCAACGAGCTGACCGTCGACGGGCTGGTGCTGCGCTACAAGGTGGAGGAGACCGACGACGGCTTCTCCGGCGAGGAGGGCACCTTCACCATCTGCTCCTTCTGGCTGGTCTCCGCCCTCTGCGAGATCGGTGAGTTCACCAAGGCCCGCAAGCTGTGCGCGAAGCTGCTCTCCTTCGCCGGTCCCCTGCAGCTGTACGGCGAGGAGATCGACCCCCACAGCGGGCAGCACCTCGGCAACTTCCCACAGGCGTTCACTCATCTGGCTCTCATCCACGCCGTCCTGGACGTCATCCGGCTCGAGACCACGCTGGAGCGCGAGGGTCCGCTGGCCGAGCCGTCGGCCATGTACTGAACACTTCAGGACGCGACGGCCGGGCGGGAGCGCTCAGCCACCCGGGCGCCAGCGGCGGTGGGCGGTGCCCCCGCGACCGAAGGCGCTGTCCCGGACGAGCTGCAGCCGTGGCCTGGGGCCGTCCGTGCGTCCAACCTGCGGCTTGCGGCGTCCGGCCCGCCACGACGGCGTCCACGGCGCCCCGGGCCCGTCGTAGTCCTGCTCCACGGCGGCGTGCAGCGTCCAGCTCGGGTCGTAGAGATGCGCGCGTCCCAGCGCACACAGGTCGGCACGGCCCGCCAGCAGGAGCGAGTTGACGTCGTCGTAGGAGGAGATGACGCCGACCGCGATCGTCGGGACGCCCAGCCGGTTGCGGATCGCGTCCGCGAAGGGCGTCTGGTAGGACCGCCCGAACTGCGGGCGCTCGGAGGAGGCGACCTGCCCCGTGGACACGTCGATCGCGTCGGCTCCGGCGTCGGCGAAGGCGCGCGCGACGACGAGCGAGTCGGCCAGGGTCTGGCCGCCGTCGACCCAGTCGGTCGCGGAGATCCGGACGGTCATCGGCCGGTCGGCCGGCCACGCGGCACGCATCGCCGAGAAGACCTGGAGCGGGAACCTCAGGCGGGCGTGGACGTCGCCGCCGTAGTCGTCGGTGCGCTGGTTGGTCAGCGGTGAGAGGAAGCCGCTCAGCAGGTAGCCGTGGGCGCAGTGCAGCTCGAGCAGGTCGAAACCGGCCTCGGCGCCCCGGCGGGCGGCGTCCACGAACTCCTGGGTCAGCGACGTCATCTCCGACCTGCTGAGCTCCCGGGGCACCTGGTTGACGCCCGCGCGGTAGGGGACCGGCGACGCGGCCGCCACCTCCCAGCCGCCCTCGTCCAGAGGCTCGTCCATGCCCTCCCACATCAGCCTGGTCGAGCCCTTGCCGCCGGAGTGGCCGACCTGGAGGCCGATCGCGGCCGGGGACCACTGGTGCACGAAGTCCGTGACCCGTCGCCACGCGTCCCGCTGCTCGTCGCTCCACAGTCCTGTGCAGCCGGGGGTGATCCGGCCCTCGGGCGAGGTGCAGACCATCTCGGTCATCACCAGACCCGCGCCTCCGAGCGCCTTCCCGCCCAGATGCACGAGGTGGAACTCGTTGGGGACGCCGTCCTCGGCGACGTACATGTCCATCGGCGAGACGACGACCCGGTTGTGCAGCTCGAGCGAACCGATCGAGAACGGCTGGAACATCGGTGGCCGCGTCTCGCCGGTGCCGTGCCCACGGCGCTGCTCGTGACGGGCGAACCAGCGGTCCAGCCGCTCGACGAACTCGGGGTCGCGGACCCGGAGGTTGTCATAGGTCACCCGACGGCTGCGCGTCATGATGTTGAAGCCGAACTGCAGCGGGTCTTGGTCGACGTACTGACCGAGGTTCTCGAACCACTCGAGGCTGGCCTGGGCCGCACGCTGCGTGGAGGCGACGACGGCCTTGCGCTCGATCTCGTAGGCCTTGAGCGCAGCGTCCAGTGACGGCTCCTCGTGCAGACAGGCGGCCAGCGACAGGGCGTCCTCCATGGCGAGCTTCGTGCCCGACCCGATGGAGAAGTGCGCGGTGTGGGCGGCGTCGCCGAGGAGCACGACGTTGTCGTGGCGCCAGTGCTCGTTGCGGACCGTCGTGAAGCGCACCCACCGGGAGTTGTTGGCGAGCACCTGGTGACCGTCGAGCACGTCCCCGAACAGCCCGCGGATCCTCTCGATGGACTCGTGGTCCGACTCGCCGGGCCGCCAGTCGCGAACGTGGGCGGCGAACCCGGCCCTGTCCCACACGGCCGAGGCCATCTCCACGATGAACGTGCTGCGGGTCGCGTCGAAGGGATATCCGTGGATCTGCATCACGCCGTACGGCGTCTGCGTCACGTAGAACGTGAAGGCGTCGAACACCTTGTCCGTGCCGAGCCACATGTAGCGGCAGTCCCGGACGTCGAGGCTCGGGCCGAAGCTGTCGGCGAAGCGTGAGCGGATCGCGGACCCGGCGCCGTCTCCGGCGATCACCAGGTCGTAGTCGCGGGACAGCTCGGCGACATCGGGAGCCGGGGTGGAGAACCGCACGTCGACCCCGAGCTCCGAGCACCTGCTCTGCAGGATCTGCAGGAGCCGCTTGCGGGACATGGCCGCGAACCCGTGGCCGCCGCTGGTGACGACCTCGCCCTTGACGTGCACGTCGATGTCGTCCCAGCGGGCGAACTCCGCCTCCATCGCGGCGTAGACCTCCCGGTCGGCGTGCTCGATGCCGCCGAGGGTCTCGTCACTCAGGACGACCCCGAAGCCGAAGGTGTCGTCGGCCGCGTTGCGCTCCCAGACGGTGATGTCGTGCGGCGCCGGCCCGACCTGTGCCGACAGCTGCCGGGCCAGCGCGCTGAAGTAGAGCCCACCCGGACCTCCACCGACCACCGCGATGCGCATGCAGCCAACATATTGTGTTGTTGACGGGCGTTGTCAAGACGCAATACCGTCGTCCGCATGGTGCAGTCCGGTCCGTACAGGTACACGGGGTCCTCAGGCTTCACCGAGGACTGGAGGAGCTTCCGGTTCGAGGTCACGGACGGGGTCGCCACCGTCACGCTGGACCGCCCGGAGAAGCTGAACGCGCTGACGTTCGAGGCCTATGCCGACCTGCGCGACCTGCTGCACGAGCTGCCGCAGCGCGGAGACACGCGCGTCCTCGTGATCCGCGGCGCGGGCAAGGGCTTCTGCGGGGGCGGGGACGTCAACGAGATCATCGGCGAGCTGATCACCATGGACGCGGCCGACCTGGTGGGCTTCACGAGGATGACGGGTGACGTGGTCAAGGCGATGCGCGAGTGCCCGGTGCCGATCATCGCGGGTATCCACGGGATCGCCGCCGGAGCGGGCTCGGTCATCGCGATCGCCGCCGACTTCCGCGTCGTCAGCCGCTCGGCCCGGTTCGCCTTCCTGTTCACCAAGGTAGGCCTCTCTGGCGGGGACATGGGGGCCGCCTACCTGCTTCCGCGTCTGGTCGGCCTCGGCCGGGCCACCTCGCTGCTGATGCTCGGCGAGACCATCGATGCCGACACCGCCGACCACTACGGCCTGGTGTCCCAGCTCGTCGAGGACGAGGCCCTCGACGACGCCGTACGACGGCTGGGTCGACGGCTCGCGGAGGGCCCGACGCTCGCGTTCGCGCAGACCAAGGCGCTGCTGACCCGCGAGCTCGACATGTCCCTGGGCGCCAGCGTCGAGCTGGACGCGATGACCCAGGCGCTGCTGATGACGACCGAGGACCACGCCGAGTTCCACGCCGCGTTCAACGAGCAGCGTCCGCCGCGCTGGAGCGGTCGGTGACCGCCGGGGACGGCGACGCCCAGCGCACCGGCCGGCCGCAGCTCGTCTGCCTGGTCACCGGTGCCGGGAGGGGGATCGGCAGGTCGGCCGCCGAGGCGCTGTCCACACGAGGGCACCGGGTCGCCCTGGCGTCCCGCAACGCGGGCGAGCTCGAGGCTCTGGCGTCGCGACTGCCCGGGCCGGCGATGTCGGTGCCGACCGACGTCACCGACCCCGCGCAGCTCGAGGGGATGTTCGCCGCCGTCGAGAGCGCGTGGGGAGCGGTCGACGTGCTCGTGCTGAGCGCCGGCGCCGCCGCTGCCGCCTCGGTGGTGGACACCGACGACGAGACCTGGCACCGGATGCTGGAGCTGAACCTGACCGCACCGTTCCGGTGCATCCGCCGGGCTCTGCCCTCGATGACCGGGCGCGGGTTCGGCCGCGTGGTCGTGGTCGCGTCGGTGGTCGCCAAGCGGGGCGAGCCGATGGTCAGCGCCTACGCAGCGTCGAAGCACGGGGTCCTCGGTCTGGTCCGCTCCGCCTCCCGGGAGGTGGCGGCCCACGGGGTCACGGTCAACGCGGTGTGCCCGGGCTACGTCGACACCCCGATGACCGACGACTCGGTGGAGAAGATCGCCGCCCGCACCGGCCGTTCCCTGGAGGACTCGCGCACGCTGCTGGCCACCCGTCAGCCGAACAGACGGCTGGTCTCGCCCGCGGAGGTGGCCCAGACGATCCTGCTCTGCGTGGACAACGGCGCGGTCAACGGGCAGGGCATCAACATCGACGGCGGAGCCGTGCAGTCGTGACCCCCGTGCGGCGCGTCAACCCGGACTCCCTGGCCCGGCCGTCGGGGTTCAGCCATGCGGTCCTCGCCACCGGCACCACCGTGCACCTCGCCGGACAGACCGCGCTCGACGCGACGGGGACGGTGGTGGGGACCGGGGTGGTGGAGCAGTTCGAGAAGGCGCTGTCGAACCTGTTGGCCGCCCTGGCGGCGGCCGGCGGGCAGCCGGCGGACCTGGTCGCCCTCACGGTCTACGTCGTCGACATGGACGACTACCGCGCTCGTGCCCGCGACATCGGAGCCGTCTGGAGGAGGCTCGTCGGCACCGACTACCCGGCGATGGCGGGGATCGGAGTGTCCCGGCTGTGGGACGTCGAGGCGCTCGTGGAGGTGCAGGGAACCGCGGTCCTGGAGACCCGGTGAGCCGGCCAGCCGACAGTGGGCACTACCCGTGCAGCACGGCCCGGGCATGGGTGTCGGCCGGCTCGCGAAGCAGGTGGTCCAGCTCGGCGAACAGCCGCTCGGCCCGCACCCCCGACCAGTCCCCGGGCAGGTGCTCGAGCGGCAGTCCGGGGTCGAGGTAGGGCAGCCGCCGCCAGGCCGTCAGCATCGGCACGTAGGTCCTGAACGCCTGGGCCGGCGCCGGGTCGCGCCGTGCGCGGAGGCGCCCGAAGTCGGCGGTGAAGGCGTCGTAGAGTGCCGACATCTCCTCGAGGTCCCACCACTGCGCCATCCGGGCCGACACATCGCCGGAGCCGAGGTAGTCGCCGCGGAAGAACTCGGTGTAGTCGGTCAGCGCCTGCCGGTCGAGGGCGCGGACGGCCTCGTCGTACAACGTGCCGGGTGCCACCCACACACCCGGCGCCGCGCTGCCGAAGCCGAGCCGGGTCAGCTGGGAGCGCAGGGCGTGCCGCCGTTCCCGCTCGGCCTCGGGGACCGAGAAGACGACCACCAGCCAGCCGTCCGCGTCGGTCGCTCGGGGCAGTGCCCAGATCCTGGTGTCGCCCTCGCGGAGCATCTCGACGGTGCCCGGTGAGAGCGCGTAGCCCGCCCGGCCGTCGCGGCGCACCGAGCGGAGCACGTCGCGCTTCTTGAGCCGCGAGACCGAGGAGCGCGCCGCGGACGCGTCCACCCCGAGGTCGTCCATCAGCCTCACCACAGAGGCCACCGAGAGCCAGTCGTGCTCCTCACGGGCGTAGAGCCCGAAGATCGTGGTGATCAGCTGCCGCGGGGCGGGCGTGCTCACGTCGGGGACCGGAGCCGGAACCGTTGCAGCTTGCCGGTCGCGGTGCGCGGCAGGGCGTCGACGAACTCGACCGAGCGGGGATACTTGTACGGCGCGATCTGCTGCTTCACGAAACCCTGGATCGCCTGGGACGTCGTCTCGTCACGGGCCGCGCCGGCGCGCAGCACGACGAAGGCCTTGACCAGCATCCCGCGTGCCTCGTCCGGGACGCCGACGACACCGCACTCCTCGACGTCGGGGTGCAGGAGGACGGCCTCCTCCACTTCCGGGGCGGCGATGTTGTAGCCGGAGGAGACGATCATGTCGTCGCTGCGGGCCTCGTAGAAGAAGTAGCCGTCGGCGTCGCGCCGGAACGTGTCGCCGGTGATGTTCCAGCCGTCCTGCACGTAGTCGAGCTGGCGAGGGTCGGCGAGGTAGCGGCAGCCGGTCGGTCCCTTCACCGCCAGTCGGCCGGCGGTTCCCGCCGGCACCTCGTCGCCGGCGGCGTCGAGGACGGTGGCCGCGTAGCCGGGGACCGCGACGCCGGTCGAGCCGGGCCGGATCGCGTCGCCGGCCGCGGACACGAAGATGTGCAGCATCTCCGTCGAGCCGATGCCGTCGATGATCCGCACCCCGGTGCCGGCCTTGAAGCTCTCCCACGTCGCGGCCGGCAGGTGCTCGCCCGCGGACACGGCGGTGTGCAGTGAGGAGAGCTGGTCCGCGAGCCCGGCGGCCATCATCGCCTTGTAGGCGGTGGGTGCGGTGAAGCAGGTGGTGACGGCGTACTCCTCGACGAGCTGGGCAAGCTCGACCGGCGACGCCTTCTCCACCAGGACGGTGGAGGCACCGGCGTGCAGCGGGAAGACCAGCAGGCCGCCGAGGCCGAACGTGAAGGCCAGTGGGGGCGAGCCCAGGAAGACGTCGTCCGGCGACGGACGCAGCACGTGCGCGCCGAAGGTGTCGCAGATCGCCAGCAGGTCGCGGTGGAAGTGCATGGTGGCCTTCGGCCGGCCGGTGGTGCCGCTGGTGAAGGCGAGCAGGGCGACGTCGTCCGCGGCGGTCCCGGCCGCGTCGAAGGTGCCGGCATGGGCACCGACCCGGTGGGTGAGGTCGTCGGCGCCGTCCCCGCCGTAGGCCACGACCGGCGCGCCACCCGCCACCCGGTCGAGCTCGGCGAGGAACCGGTGGTCGCACAGCGCCACGTCGACGGCCGCGATCTCCTCGATGGTGGCCAGCTCCCGCGCGCGCAGCAGAGGCATCGTCGGCACCATCACCGCGCCGGCCTTGAGGACGCCGAGGATCGCGGCGGCCAGCCAGGGGTTGTTGGGGCCGCGCAGCAGCACCCGGTTGCCGGGCACGACGCCGAGCTCCTCGGTCAGCACGTGGGCCACCTGGCTCGACGCCACGACCAGGTCGCCATAGGTCCAGGTCGGCGAGCCGGGCGAGTGGAGGCACGGACGGTCGGGTCCGTGCCGCCAGGCCACCTCGTCGACCAGCGCGGAACCGGCGTTGAGCCGCTCGGGATACGTCAGAGAGGGCAGCTCGAACAGCAGGTCGGGCCACTGGTCGGCGGCCGGCAGGTGCTCGCGGCAGAACGTGTCGACGTGTCCGGACCGGCTGAGCTGCACCACGCCACGCTATTGCCCGTCTGTTACGACAGTCAAGGAGACACTATGCCAACCACCGTCCGTCGCCCTACGGCGACCCGGCGGGTCTGGCGGCTGGCGCGGGCCGGGGGCCCGGCGGGGGCGTGGCCGGGGCGCCAGGTCCCTCCGGTTGTGGTAGACGTGGGGCCCGGCTGCCGGACTGGAGGACGTCTCGTGCGTGTGCTGATCGCCCCCGACAAGTTCAAGGGTTCCCTCGAGGCGGCCGAGGTCGCCTCGAGCCTCGCCGCCGGGATCGAGGGGGTGCTCGACGGCGTGGAGGTGGACCGGGTGCCGGTCGCCGACGGCGGGGAGGGCACGGTGGCCGCGGCGCTCGCGGCCGGGTACCGAGCGGTCACGGTCCCCGTGACCGGGCCGGTGGGGAACCCCGTCGAGGCGACGTTCGCGGTCCACGGTGAGGTCGCGGTCGTCGAGATGGCCCTGGCCTCGGGGCTGGGCGTCCTGCCGGTGCGCGACGGCCGGCAGGCGTTCGACGCGCTGGGAGCGACCAGCCACGGCACCGGTGAGCTGGTCTCCGCCGCGCTCGACGCCGGCTGCCACAGGGTCGTGCTCGGGATCGGCGGCAGCGCGAACACGGACGGGGGGGCCGGGCTGCTGAGCGCGCTCGGGGTCCGGCTCCTCGACCGCAACGGCGGTCCGGTGCCTCCAGGCGGCGGCGGCCTGGTCCGGCTGGAGACGGTGGACCTCACCGGGCTGGACCCGCGGGTGGCCGGCACCGAGGTGGTGCTGGCCTCCGACGTGGAGAACCCGCTGCTCGGGCCGACGGGTGCGGCGGCGGTCTTCGCACCGCAGAAGGGCGCCGACGCCGCCGACGTACGCCTGCTCGACGAGGCGCTGGCACGGTTCGCCGAGAAGCTCGCCGAGGTGCTCGGCGACGATGTGCACCGCTGGGCCGGGTCTGCCGGCGCCGGCGCTGCCGGTGGAGTCGGCTTCGCAGCGCTGGCGGTGCTGGGTGCCGAGCGCCGTCCCGGCATCGATGTGGTGCTCGAGCTGGTCGGGCTCGACGCCCGGCTCGAGGGGGTGGACGCGGTCGTCACCGGGGAGGGCAGCCTGGACAGCCAGAGCCTCGGCGGCAAGACGCCGCTGGGGGTGGCCCGACGGGCCCGGGCCCACCACGTTCCGACCGTGGTCGCGGTGTGCGGCCGCAACACCCTCAGCGCCGAGCAGAGCAGGGCAGCCGGGTTCGACCGGGTCTTCTCTCTCTCGGACCTCGAGCCGGACGTCGAGCGCAGCATGCGCGACGCCGCGGTCCTGCTCGAACGGGTCGGGGCCGAGGTCGGCCGCGAGTTGCGAGCGACCTCGACCCGTTGAGGGGGCAAGGGTCACGAGCGGCCGGCGCCAGCAGGGTGTCGGGCGATGGCGAGCGGGAAGCGCCGCGGGGCTCAGCTCAGCTCGGAGCGGCGCTGGGCCAGCCAGGTCATCATCGGAAGCACCCGACCACCCGCGCCGTCCAGATGCTCAAGCAGGCCGCCACGCGCCAGCTGAGCGCGGGTTAGCGGGTCACCGGTTCAGAGCCGTGTCGATCCGGTCCAGGTGGTCGGCGTCGAGGGCCAGGTCGGCGGCCTGCACGGAGTCGGTGATGGACGTCGGGCGGGACGCGCCGGGGATCGGGATCACGTGGTCACCGAGGGAGAGCTCCCAGGCGAGCACCACCTGCTGAGGACTGACGCCCAGCTCGGTCCCGACCTCCGCGAAGACGGAGTACCTCTCGCCGACGCCCTTGGCGGCGCTGCCGGTCCCGCCCAACGGGCTCCACGGCAGGAACGCGACGCCCAGACTCCCGCAGTGCTCGAGCTCGTCGCGCGAGCACCGGAACCTCGGTGAGAACTCGTTCTGCACGCTGGCGAGCCCGCCGGGTCCGAGCACCTCGACCGCCACGTCGATCTCCTCCAGGTTGGCGTTGGAGATCCCGACCGCGCGGATCTTCCCCTCCTCCTGCAGGGTCCGGAGGCTCGCGACCCCGTCGCCGTACCCGAGGGACCGGTCGGGCCGGTGCCAGTGGTAGAGGTCGATCACGTCGCGTCGCAGCGCGCGCAGGGACGCCTCGACGGCCTTGCGCAGGTAGCCGATCGAGCCGTCCCGGCCCCATGTCTCGCCGGGCCCGCGGGTGATGCCGCCCTTGGTGCCGACCACTACGTCCTGCGTGCTGCCGCCGTACGACGCGAGGGCCCGGGCCACCACCGCCTCGTTGTGGTTCATCGTGTCCCAGCTGGGCGCATAGATGTCCGCGGTGTCGAGGTAGGTCACCCCGGCGTCGAGAGCGGCATGCACGGTGGCGACGGCCTGCGCCGGGCTGGGGCGCTCGTTGTCCCCCATCGACAGCGGCATCGCCCCGAGCCCGATCGGATGGACGTCGAAGGGCCCGAGGCGTCGTGTCGTCATGCCAGGATCCTCACACGGGCCGGCGCGCGTAGGGTTCACAGGTGTCCGCACCGAGCCCGTCCCCCCTGCGGGTCGGCGTCATCGGGCTCGGGGACATCGCCCAGAAGGCCTACCTGCCGGTGCTCAGCGGGCGTGGCGACGTGGCGCTGAGGCTGATGACCCGAGACCCCGACCGCCTGGCTCAGGTCAGCCGCCGCTACGGCATCCCGAGTGCCACCACCCGGCTCGACCACCTGCTCGAGGACGGCATCGACGCCGCGTTCGTGCACGCCTCCACGCCGGCGCACCCCGACCTCGTGGAGCGGCTGCTGACCGCCGGCGTGCCCGTCCTGGTGGACAAGCCGCTCGCCTCCACCTTCGCCGAGGCGTCGCATCTCGTGGACCTGGCCGAGCGGTTGCACGTCTCGTTGGCCGTCGGGTTCAACCGCCGGTTCGCTCCGGCGTACGCGTCGTTGGCGGGCCTCGACCCGGCGGTCGTGCTGATGGAGAAGAACCGCCCGGCGCTGCCCGGGGAGCCGCGTCGGCTGGTGTTCGACGACTTCATCCACGTCGTGGACACCGTGCGGTCCCTGATCCCGCAGGGCCTGGGTGAGGAGCAGGCGACCGTGTGGTGCTCGGTGGCCGGCGGGCTGCTCACCACGGTCACGCTGGCCCTGCGAGTCGGCGGGACGACCGGGCTCGGCGTGATGCACCGCGTGAGTGGTGCGGAGGAGGAGACCGTGGAGGTGCTCGGCGACGGCTTCAAGCACCGGGTCGTGGACCTCGCCGAGACCTGGCACGCCCAGGCCGCCGACCCTCGCGGCGTCCGGATGACCGGCCGGGACGGCTGGACCCCGGTGCCCACCGTGCGCGGGTTCGCCGCGATGTGTGACGCCTTCCTGACGGCGGTCAGAGCCGGACGAGTTCTCTCGGCCCGTGACGCCCTGCGCACGCACGAGATCTGCGAGCAGGTCGTGATCGAGGGCGAGGCGGCGCTGATGGCGTCCTCCCGGTGACCTCCAGGTGAGCAGCCGGCTCAGCCGACGGTGAACAGCAGGTCCCCGGCAGCCACCGTGCCCGGCGCGGGAGCCGGCACCGAGCCCTTCGGCTGGTCCATGGCCACCACGATCACCTCCGTCGAGAGGTCGGGACCGTCGATGGTGGACGGGTCCCAGCGCACCATCGGCGCGCCGGCGTCGACGGTGCTGCCCTGGGTGGCCAGCACCTCGAACCCCTTGCCCTCCAGCCGCACCGTGTTGATGCCGAGATGCACCAGGATCCCGACGCCGTCCGAGCCGAGCACCACGAAGGCGTGCGGATGCACCTTGACGACCTTGCCGCCGATCGGGGAGACGACCGTGCCCTCGCCCGGCTCCGGCGCGACCGCGATCCCGGGTCCGACCATCTCCGAGGCGAAGACCGGGTCCGGAAGGTCCGCGAGCGCCAGAACCCGACCCGAGCACGGCGCCAGGACCTGCGTTGGCGTCCTCACATGAGCTCCTCGATGTCCTCGGCCAGGTTGTCGGCCTCGGGCCCGACGACCACCTGGATCACCGTCCCGGACGCGACGACGCCCATCGCGCCAGCCGCCTTCAGCGCGGCCTGGTCGACCAGCGAGGCGTCCTCCACCTCGGTGCGCAGCCGGGTGATGCAGGCCTCGATCTCGACGATGTTGCCGGCTCCGCCGAGACCGGCCAGGATCTGCTCCGCCTTGGTGCTCATCGGTGTTCCTTCCTGAGATGTGACGGGTCGGTGCTGGTGACTTTCGCCAGCCCACGTGGATTGTCCGGGTCGAGGCCGAGCTCACGGGCCAGCGCCTCGACGACCAGCTGCGCCGGGACCATGGTGCCCAGCGCTGCCAGTGTCTCCGGCGAGTCGGGACCGGGCACGTGCACCGCGCACGCGGCCGCGAACCTGGGGTCCCCGCCGATCCCGACGGTGGTGGCCCCGCGGGCGGCCAGGTCGCCGGCGAGCTCGGTCATCGCAGGGAGCAGGGGCCCGTCCGGCGCGGCGACGAGCACCGCCGTCACTCCTTCGGTGACCACCGAGATCGGTCCGTGCCGCAGGTCGGCGTAGGAGTAGCCGCGCACCGGTCGCAGACAGGTCTCCTCCAGCTTGAGCGCGGTCTCGAGCGCGGTCCCCAGCAGCAGGCCGCGGCCGGAGACGACGGCGTAGTCGGCCGTCAGCAAGGTCGCGACGGCGTCGTCGACACCCGCCCCCTCCGCGAGCAGCCGCTCGATCTCCCCCACGGCATGGTCCAGGTCGGCGTCCAGCGCGGTCGGGTCCGGGGCCAGTGCCGTCCCGAACGCGGCCATCGCCACCAGCTGGGTGAGGTAGGTCTTGGTCGCGGGGACGGCTCGCTCGGGCCCGGCCCGGGTCACCAGCGCCAGGTCGGCGGCGGCGACCAGCGGTGAGTCGGCGACATTGGCGACGGCGACGGTGGCGGCGCCGCAGCCCCGCGCCCACTCCTGGGTGCTGACGATCTCCTCGGTGGCTCCCGACTGGGAGACCGAGACGACGACCGCGTCGGAGAGGTCGAGGCGCGAGCGGTAGTGCGTCGCGACGCTGGGCGAGACCAGGCCGCCCGGGACCCCGGCGTGCACCTCGAGCAGGTAGCGCCCGTATATCGCCGCGTTGTCACTCGACCCGCGGGCCGCGAAGAGCACCCGTCGACGGCCGCGGGCCAGGTCCCGGACCTCCTGCCGCTGCGGGAGCAGGGCATCCAGCGTGCGCCGTACGGCGGTGGGCTGCTCGGCCACCTCACGGGCCATCTGGGTGGACATCGGTCGCCTCCTGGGCCTTGACAACGGACGAGCGAGCCAGTCATCCTCACTGGTACGTACCAGACCGTACCAGTAGCGCAGCCGGCCGTCGAGAGGGTGAGGATGACCAGCCAGACGATCACCGACGGTCCCCGGTCCAAGCACGCCCAGCTGCGCGACGCGCTCGTCGAGCTGGCCGTCCACGAGCTCGGGCCGGACGCCGCGATTCCCTCCGAGCGGGTGCTGATGTCGACCTACGACGTGTCCCGGTCGACCGTGCGCAAGTCCATCGACAGTCTGGTGGCGGACGGCCTGCTGCGGCGGATCCACGGCAAGGGCACCTTCGTGTCCCGGCCGCGTCTGGAGAGCCGGCTGCACCTCGCGTCGTTCAGCCAGGACATGCGGCGCCGCGGCCTGACCCCGTCCACGGTGCTGCTGGGCATCGAGCCGCACCGCCCACCGGTCGACGTGGCCGCGGCCCTCGACCTCGATGACGACGCCCGGGCCTGGCGGCTGGACCGGGTCCGGCTCGCCGACGGGCAGCCGATCGCCCTGGAGCGCGGCTGGTACCCGCAGGCCCCGCTGCCCGACCTGGATCGGCGGGACCTCAGCGGCTCGCTCTACGAGATCCTCAAGGACGGCTACGGCCTCGGCATCGACGCGGCCGAGCAGACCCTGTGGGGCGAGTCCGCGGACGTCGCGACGGCCCGGCGCCTCGACGCACCACTGCACACCCCGCTGCTGGTCTTCCGGCGCGTCTCGCGCTCCGGCGACCTCCCTCTGGAGCACGTCGTCTCGCGCTACCGCGGCGACCGCTACCAGATCCACATGTCCTTGGGCCCCGACGCCCTCGGCCCGGCTCCACGAACCACGAAGGGATGAACACGTGACCACAGCAGACGCCTCTGTCAGCAAGGACAGGCGCAGGCTCAACCTCGCACCTCTCCAGAAGTTCGGGCGGAGCCTGATGCTCCCGATCGCCGCCCTGCCCGTCGCGGCGCTGCTGCTGCGCCTGGGCCAGCCCGACCTCCTGGGCGCGGACGGCCTGGGCTGGGAGAAGGTGGCCGCCGTGATCGGCGCCGCCGGCAACGCGATCTTCTCGAACCTCCCGCTGCTCTTCGCACTCGGAGTGGCGATCGGGATGGCCAAGAAGGCCGACGGGTCCACGGCCCTGGCCGCGGTGGTCGGCTACCTGGTGTTCAAAGGCGTCGGTGACGCGATGTCGCCGTTCGTCCTGGGCCTGCCCGCCAAGGGCGCGACGCAGGACCTGATCAACTACGGGGTCCTCGGCGGCATCGTGATGGGCCTGACGGCGGCGTACCTCTGGCAGCGCTACCACCGCATCGGCCTGCCGCCCTACCTCGCCTTCTTCGGCGGCCGGCGCTTCGTGCCGATCATCACCTCGTTCGCCGCGATCGTGATCTCGGTGCTGCTGAGCCTGGTCTACAAGCTGTTCAACAGCGGGCTGAACTCGATCGGAACCTGGGTCACCCACAACGAGGTCGTCGGCGGGTTCGTCTACGGGACGCTGAACCGGCTGCTCATCCCGGTCGGCCTGCACCACATCCTCAACTCCGGGCCGTGGTTCATCATCGGCAGCTACAAGGGCAGCGACGGAGTCGTCTACCACGGCGACATCGCCCGCTTCCTGCACCACGACCCCACCGCGGGCGGCTTCATGACCGGCTTCTTCCCGATCATGATGTTCGCCCTGCCGGCCGCGGCCCTGGCCATCTGGCACGAGGCCAAGCCGGCCCACAAGAAGGCCGTCGGCGGCATCATGCTGTCCGCAGCGCTGACCTCCTTCCTGACCGGGGTCACCGAGCCGCTCGAGTTCGCGTTCATGTTCGTCGCGTGGCCGCTCTACGTGATGCACGCCGTGCTGACCGGCACCTCGCTGGCGCTGGTCAACGCGCTGCACATCAAGGACGGCTTCGGGTTCTCGGCCGGCCTGTTCGACTACGTGCTCAACTTCAACATCGCCACCAGACCCCTGTGGCTGGTGGTGATCGGGCTCGGCTACGCGGTCCTCTACTACTTCGCGTTCCGGTTCGTGATCCGCAGGTGGAACCTGCGCACACCGGGCCGCGAGGACGAGGAGGACGCGGACTCGGCGATCGAGGCAGACACGCGAGCCTGAGCATGCTGATCTCCGGAGGGCGGGTCGTCACCCCGGCGCGGGTCTTCACGCCGGGGTGGGTCCTGGTCGAGGGTGACCGGGTCCTCGACGTCCAGGCGGGGGCGCCCCCTCGCCCGGCCGACCTCGAGCTGCCCGCCGCCACGCTCGTCCCGGGGTACGTCGACGCCCACCTGCACGGCGGCGGAGGCGCGTCGTTCGACTCGGGGGATCCCGAGCTGGCCGCCACTGTGGCCCGCGCCCACCTGGCGCACGGCACCACGTCCCTGATGGCGAGCCTGGTCACCGATCGCCCCGCGCAGCTGGCCAGGTCGGTGCGCGAGCTCGTCGCGCTCGTCGAGGACGGGCTGCTCGCCGGCATCCACCTCGAGGGACCGTGGCTGAGCCCCCGGCACCCCGGGGCGCACGATCCCGCTCTGCTGGCCGAGCCGACACCCGGCGCCGTCGACGCGCTGGTCGAGGCCGGCGCAGGACACCTCCGGATGGTCACCCTCGCACCCGAGCTGACCGGCGGGCTGGACGCCGTACGCCGGCTGTCGGCGTCCGGGGTCGTGGTCGCGATCGGGCACACCGACGCGACGTACGACGACGCGCGGGCCGCCCTGGACGCGGGCGCCGGCGTCGGCACGCACCTGTTCAACGCGATGCGCGGGCTGCACCACCGGGAGCCGGGGCCGGTGACGGCGCTGCTGGAGCACCCCGACGCCTTCGTGGAGCTGATCGCCGACGGCGTGCACCTGCACCCGGCGGTGCTGCGGCTCGCCGCGACCCGCAAGCCGCACCTGGCCGTGCTGGTCACGGACGCGATGGCGGCCGCGGGCGCGGGCGACGGCGACTATCTCCTCGGCGAGCTCACCGTCCAGGTGCGCGACGGGGTGGCCCGGCTCGCGAGCAACGGTGCGATCGCCGGCTCGACGCTCACCCTGGCGGCCGCGGTGCGGTTCGCGGTCCGGGTCGCCGGGCTGGCGATCGACGACGTGGTCCGGGCCGCGACCGCCAGCCCCGCCGCGATGCTGGGCCTGGCCAAGGTGGGCTCCCTGCGCCCCGGCTACCGGGCCGACCTGGTCGTGCTCGACGAGGAGCTCGACGTGCTCCGGGTGATGCATCGCGGTGTCTGGGTGAGCTGAGGCCCTCAGCGGGTCGCCTGCTCGAGCAGCTCGAGGATGTGCACGTAGGGCTTGCCGGTGGCCCGGCTCATCCCCAGCTCGCAGGTGCGGTTCGACGAGGCGTAGGCCGTGAAGGTGCGGGCGGACAGCTCGCCCGCCTCGGGCGCGGTGGCCGAGGCCGTCAGCTCGGGGTGGAGCAGCCCGCGGTCGCCCGCGAACCCGCAGCAACCCCAGGCCCGCGGCACGTAGACCTCCGGTGAGATGAAGCGGGCGATCGTCTCCATCGCGGCGGACGTCCCGAGCTCGGTCGACGAGCAGGTCGGGTGCAGCGCCAGCGATGGCACCGGGGCCGTCACCGTCAGACCGGGCAGCATCCGGGTGGCGACCATCTCGATCGCGTCCAGCACCGTCAGGTGGGCCGCTGCTGCAGCGCCCGCCATGGTCACCAGTCCCTGGGCGCACGACGACGCGTCGACGACCACGGGCAGCCGGCCCCCGTCGCTCGCCTTGGTCACCGACTCCAGCACCTTGGCCGCCATCACGTCGTAGCCGCCGCGGTGGCCCTTGGACTTCCACGGGGTGCCGCAGCACAGGTCGCCGAGCCCCTCGGGGGTGCGCAGCGTGATGCCCGAGCGCTGCGCGAGCGCCACGAACGCCTGCCCGGCGCCGATGCCGTGGCCGTGCGGCTCGGCGCCGAACATCGCGCCGAGGCAGGAGGCGAAGAACACCGCCTCCGGCTCCGGGTCGTGCAGCGCCGGGCGTGGTGTGCCGCCACGGGGCAGGCCCTCGTCGTACAACGGGACCTGGTCGGCACCGAGCACGCCGCGCCCGACCCGGGTGGCGGCGGTCGGGAGCACCCCGGGCAGAGCGTCCGCGACGGTCAGCGCAGCGCCGGCGGCCCTGGTGGCCGGACCCCAGTGCGCCGCTGCCGTCCTCCACACCCGGTCGGCCACCGGCCCGGAGTCCTGGGCGCGCAGCCGGCGCACGAGGTCGCCGGTGTTGATCTGCACCGGGCACGCCGTCTGGCACATCCCGTCCACCGCGCAGGTCTGCACCGCGTCGTAGTCGTAGTCGCGCTCGAGCTCCGCCAGCAGTTCGACGTCGCCGCGCTGGCGGGCGCCCTCCATCTCGCGGCGCAGCACGATCCGCTGTCGAGGGGTCGTCGTCAGGCCTCTGCTCGGGCAGACGGGCTCGCAGTAGCCGCACTCCACGCAGCGGTCCACCTCATCCTCGACCTTGGGTGCCGCCTTCAGGTCGTTCAGGTAGGACCGCGGGTCGTCCGACAGCACCGATCCCGGGTTCAGGACGGCGTGCGGGTCCACGAGCCGTTTGAGCTCCCACATCACGTCGTACAGCTCGCCGCCGTACTGCCGGCGCACGAACGAGGCCATGATCCGGCCGGTCCCGTGCTCTGCCTTCAGCGATCCGCCCTGGTCGAGGACCAGGTCGACCATGTCGTCGGTGAATGCCTCGTAGCGGACCATGTGGGCGGCGTCGTCGAAGCGCTCCTTGAGCAGGAAGTGCACGTTGCCGTCGCGGGCGTGTCCGAAGATCACCGACTCCTCGTAGTTGTGCTTGTCGAACAGCTCGGTCAGCGCGGCGCAGGTCTCGCCGAGCTGCGCCACCGGGACCACGACGTCTTCGAGCAGCGCGTTCGTGCCGCTCGGCCTGGCACTGGCCACCGCGCTGAACAGGCCCTTGCGGATGTGCCACAGCGTCCCCCGCTCGGCCGCGTCGGTGGTCAGGCGGAACGGCGTACCGCGTCCGAGTGCCTGCAGGGTGGGCTCGATGGTACGGCGCCGCTCGGCCAGCTCGTCCGCGGAGCCGGCCTCGAACTCGACGAGCAGCGCCGCGTGCCGGGTCACGTCCAGGTCGCGGATGGCGGCCGGGCACTTCGGGTCGCGGCTGGAGACCTTGAGCGACGCGGCGTCCATCAGCTCGGCGGTGACGGTGCCGGCCTCGATCAGCTCGGGCACCGCGGAGGTGGCGGTCTCCACGTCGGAGAACACCAGCAGCCCGGTGGCCACGTGCGGGACGAGCTCGACGGTCCGGAAGACGGCCTCGGCGACGAAGCCGAGGGTGCCCTCGCTGCCGACCATCAGGTGCACGAGGATGTTGAGCGGGTCCTCGTGGTCGAGGAACGAGTTGACGCCGTACCCCATGGTGTTCTTCATCGCGAACTGCCGCTCGATGGTGGCCACCGACTCCGGGTTGTCGCGGATCCGCCGGCGCAGCCGGATGAGGCCCTCGTGCAGCTCGGGCTCGGCCTCGGCCAGCCGGCGGCCGGCCTGCGGGTCGGCGGAGTCGATGAGGGTGCCGCTGGGGAGCACGAAGGTCATCGACTCCAGGGTGCGGTAGGTGTTGAGCCGCGTCCCGCAGTGCATCCCCGAGGAGTTGTTGGCGACCACCCCGCCGATCGTGCAGACGCTCTCGCTCGCCGGGTCCGGACCGAGCTTGTGACCGTGCGGCGCCAGCACGGTGTTCACCGCGCGGACCGTGACCCCCGGCTGCACGCGGACCCGCCGTCCGTCGTCGAGCACCTCGACCCCCTGGAACTGCTTGCGGGTGTCGACGAGCACGCTGTCGGTGAGGGCCTGGCCGGACAGGCTGGTGCCGGCGGACCGGAACGTCAGCGGGACGCCCGCGCGGTCGCAGGCCCGCATGACCTGGGCGACCTGCTCGGCGCTCCGCGGGGTGAGGACGGTCTGCGGGACGAGCAGGTAGTGGGACGCGTCATGGGCGTACTTCAGCCGATCGATCGAGCGCTGCGTCACCGTCCCTGCGCCCAGGGTGGCCGACAGCTGCTCGGCCAGCCGCTGGTGTGCCTCGGTGTGCTCGCTGGTGTGGGCCGTCATCGCCTTGCCTTCCTGTGGCTCGGGCACCCGTGGCGCCCGGGCCGCCGTCCCGAGTCTGGCTGCTGCGGGTCTCCCCGAGTGCACGTCTGTCCTGGTGGTGCTGGTATCCATCCGAGCCCCGGCCATGCCATGCCACGGCGCTGCCGAGTCGGCGCGTCCGCAGGCCTGGAACCTGCCGAGCCGGCGCGTCCGCAGGCCTGGAACCTGTCGAGCCGGCGCGTCTGCAGGCCTGGAACCTGTCGAGCCGGCGCGTCTGCAGGCCTGGAACCTGTCGAGCCGGCGCATCCGCAGGGCACGACCAGTGCGGAGTCGGCCCTGTCCAGCCGCCGCGATCGCCCAAGAAGGTCGG
>JAICWH010000026.1 GCA_025934895.1 Nocardioidaceae bacterium
ACCTGCCTTACAAGCAGGTGGTCGCAGGTTCGATCCCTGCTGCGCCCACCGTGTGACCGCAAAGTCATCCCTGAAGGGGCCGGAGCCGGTTCACGAGAGTCGGCCGGCCCGGCTGGTCTTGGTCGGACCTGGACCGACCCCGGAGACCTGCTGCACCGTGGGCGGCCCGGGTGTCGGGTCAGCGCCGCTGGAGGAAATTCCTGAAGTCATCGAGTCGGTGCGACTGGGAGCGGTAGCGCTAGCCGACCCGCCACTCTCCTACCTCCCCGAATCCGCTGTCGGTGCCGAACTGCACCTTCGCGATTGTTGCTCTCTTCGGGACCTCGAAAGCGATCACCCCGAGGGCCTTATCGCGCGGCAGGATGTTCACGAGCCCATGTGCGAACTGGGGACCCGCCTTCACGTCGCCCACCAGGTACGACCCGAATGACTGGCCTTTCACGTCGATCACTTTGGCACCGTTACTCGGTGAGTCCTGGTACGCCGACCTGCCCAAGTTGCGGAAACGGAACTGCACCGCCGCGAACCGCTTACCCGGGGCAGGCTTGCTGAACTGGTCAGTAGCCATCGTAGTCGGCACATACTTCACAAGAGTGACGGCCAACTTCTCGCCCGGGGAGGTGTTGCCGCCGAGGGTGATGGTCGAGCCGACGTGTGCGACGGTCTTCTTGTTGGCTGGCTTACCGAGCGGCTTGTTGCGCGCGGTTGCCGAGGACCCGCCGCTCGACTTCCCAGAGGGCGTGTCGGCCTGATTCGTCATCCCGCCCGACGCACAGCCCGCAACGGCTACGAGTGTCAGCGATGCCAGCCAAGCCCTCGACCTCGCACAACTCTGCATGACGAACCGCCTCATCCCCGGAAAGTAGCAGAACGGACCCACCGGCGAGTGGCAGGTCACCCCCGAACGCAGCCACCTCCCCGAGCGCTTGGTGGCGCTGTGCAACATGCCGTCGTCGCTTCGCGGGCTGATGCGCTGCAACACGTCCGACCCGCGACCCTGCCTGGATACAAAACTCTATGAACTTAGTTGACATTAGCGTCTCACTTCGGAACACTAGGCACATGAGCGGATGGGCGTGGGTCATGGTCGGGGGGTTGCTGTGGGTGCTGGCCGGCCTCCTGGTGAGCCTGGTCATCGGTCTGCTGGTGCGCGCCCGCGACCTGCCCACCGCACGCCACCTGACGGAGCTGCGCACGGAAGCGCTCGCGGAGGTCCGCGCCGTCCAGGCGTCCCACGACGGCTTCGCCGAGGACCGCTCCGCCACGTTCGCCTGAGCGTCGCCAGCGCCTGACCCGTGGGGCGACCCTCGATCAGTGGTCCGGTTCGGACCTGCCTGCTGCGCGGACCCGATCGGCAGCCGCAGGTCCGTCAGCCGATCGCAGCCAGCACGCGGGCCTGCTCCTCGAGGTCGCGGGCCTGCGGCATCTCGTTGTGCACCGTCCACCGCAGCACGCCCTCCTTGTCCACGATGAACGTGGACCGGTCCGCGCAGCCGCGCTTGTCGTTGAACACGCCGTAGGACCGGGCCACCTCCCCGTGCGGCCAGAAGTCCGAGAGCAGGGGGAAGGTCAGCCCGTCCTGCTCGGCGAAGGCGCGCAGCGAGAACATCGGGTCGCAGGAGACGGCGAGGAGCTGCACGTCGCCGGAGGAGAACGTCGGGAGGCTGTCGCGCACCGCGCACAGCTCGCCGGTGCAGACGCTGCTGAAGGCGTACGGGTAAAACATCACGGTCACCGCCTTCGTCCCGCGAAACGATGCCAGGCTCACCGGCTGGCCGTGCTGGTCGCGCAGCTCGAAGTCAGGGGCGGGTTCGCCGATCTCCAGGGTCATGGGTGCTCCTCTGTTGGTGGGTGCGAGTGGTCGGAAACGAGCGCTCGCTTCAGGATCTTGCCGGTGGCGTTGCGTGGCAGCTCGTCGAGGAAGACGATCTCACGCGGCACCTTGAACCGCGCCAGTCTGCTGCGCACATGGTCCTTCAGCTCGGCCTCGCTGACGTCGGACCCCACGGCGCGTACGACGAACGCGCGCAGCCGTTGGCCGTAGTCCTTGTCAGCCACGCCGACGGCGGCCGCGTCGGCCACCCCTTCGTGTCGAACCAGGACGTCCTCGACCTCGTTCGGGAACACGTTCTCGCCGCCCGAGACGATCATCTCGTCGTCGCGACCCTCGACGACGAGCCGGCCGTCACCGTCGAAGCGCCCCACGTCTCCGGTCGCCATCAGGCCGTCCACGACGTCCCGGCTGCCGCCACCGGTGTAGCCCTCGAACAGGATCCTGTTGCCCACGAAGATCCGCCCGACCCGGCCCCGGGGCAGCTCGGTTCCGTCGTCGTCGAGGATCCGCACCACCGTTGCGTACGGCGGTCGGCCCGCCGTACCGGGCGAGGCCCGTAGTTCGGCCGGCGACGCGACGGAGGCGTAGGCCACCTCGGTCGAGCCGTACACGTTGTACAGGTGGTCACCGAACTGGTCCATCCATGCGTTCGCGAGGTCCCCCGGCAGCGACGAGCCGGAGGTGGCGACCACCCGCACCCGCGACAGATCGTAGGAGTCGAGGGTCTCCTTCGGCAGTGCCAGGATGCGTTGCAGCATCACCGGGATCACCACGAGGGAGTCGCATTCCTCCTCGGTGACCGTCCTCAGGCAGTCCTCCGGGTCGAACCTCCGGCGGAGCACGATCGCTGAGCCGAGCAGCATCGACAGGGCGAAGTGCGCCCAGCCCCAGGTGTGGAAGAGCGGAGCGGCGACATGGCTGCGCCACCCGGCCCGCAGCGGCAGTCGGGACAGCAGGGCCGTCGCGGCCTCGATCCCGGCATCGCTGCGCGGCGCCCCCTTCGGCGCACCGGTGGTGCCCGAGGTGAGGATCACGATGCGGCTGCGCCTGCGCGGTGGAGTCCGGCGGCCGGGGTCCCCCGCCTCGACCAGCGACTCCAGCGTGAGGGCATCCGGGTCCGGCTCGTCGACCCACGCCAGGACGCGCCGGACGTCGGATCCTGCGAGCAGGCCCTCGAACTCCGCGTCGTGGACCACCAGGGCCGGGCTCTCCCGGACGAGCACCTCGAGCAGCTGCGGACCCGCGAACGCGGTGTTCAGGTAGACGAGGTCGGCCCCGATCTTGGCGGCGGCGAGGCTGACGTCGACGAAGCCGCGGTGGTTGCGGCACATCACCGCTATCCCGTCACCGGGGCCGACGCCCTGGGTGGACAGGCAGTCGGCGAGCCGGTCGCTGCGCACGTCCAGCTCACCGAAGGTCAAGGTGCCACGCTCGTCGACGACGCAGGGCCGGTCCGGCTCCAGGATCGCCATGGCGGCGAAGCCGCCTGCCGGACCCATCCCCCAGGCAGCGAGCGTCCTGGCGACGCGGACGAGACGGAGGGGCGGGTACGCCCGCAGCACCCCTGCCCCGGCGAGCACCCGCAGCATCGTGGGCGTCCCGGCAGCCAGCCGCAGGGCCCTGGTCGGGTCGGGCAACGGGCTCAGCGGGGCGACTTCGGCGCCACCAGCCGGGTGGCGGCCCAGTCCTGGCTCACCGCCACCGTGGTGGTGGTGGCGAGCCCGGCCACCGGCGCAGCCTCGGCGATGTCGGCGGGGTCCACCGCGTTGGGGCGGCCCACCTTGGGGGTCAGCAGCCAGATCACCCCGCCGGCGACCAGGTCGCTCAGCGAGTCCATCAGCGTGTCCACCAGGTCGCCGTCGTCGTCGCGCCACCACAGCACGACGGAGTCGACCACGTTGCCGTAGTCCCCGTCGACCATGTCGGCGTCGATGGCGTCTTCTATCTCGGCCCGCAGGCCGTCGTCCACGTCCTCGTCCCAGCCGAGCTCCTGGACGACCATTCCGGTCCTCAACCCCAGCCGCTCGCCGGCGTTCTGGGTGGCGGTGCCATCGTGGCCACCCGCGGTCGCGCTCACGTCACTCCTCCACATCTTTCACCGGTCACGGGTGCCGTCCCGCCTGTCCTGCTGATGCAACCGTGCGTCCTTGCTGGTAGTCCATCCGATGTCGTCGCGGTGCGCAAGGCCGCCCGGTGGATGTCACGCTAGTGCCAAGCCCTCCCAGGAGCGTGAGGATCGACCCAGCCCGTCATCGCAACGGCGCGGGTCGCGGCCGTAGAGGTCGACTCTGCGCACCGCCGGTCGGGCGACCGGTCCGCGTCGGGCGGCGGGGCGTATCGGGCCGGGCGGCCCCCGGGATCCCGGGTCGGTAGCGGGCGGACGTTTCGCCTCCGCTCGGAGCGTGGCACGATGACAGTGACGGTCCCGCGACCAGGGACCGCCTCGTGCCCGACGCATCTCGGGCAGACATCCGGCACATCGGGCAGAGCGAGCACGAGAGCAGAGGAATCGTGGCCACAGGTTCTCAGCAGTCCTCCGGCAAGTCATCGGGCCGACCGCAGGTCATCCACGAGGGACTACCCACCCAGCTTCCCGACATCGACCCCGACGAGACCAACGAGTGGCTGGACTCCTTCGACGCGATGGTCGGGGACCGCGGCCGCGGCCGGGCCCGCTACCTGATGCTCCGGCTGCTCGAGCGGGCCCGGGAGCAGAACGTCGGGGTCCCCGCGCTGCGCAGCACCGACTACATCAACACCATCGCTCCCGAGAAGGAGCCGTGGTTCCCCGGGGATGAGCACATCGAGCGACGGATCCGCGCCTTCCTGCGCTGGAACGCCGCCGTCATCGTCTCCACCGCGAACCGCAAGGGCCTCGAGGTCGGCGGGCACATTGCGACGTACCAGTCCGCGGCCTCGCTCTACGAGGTCGGCTTCAACCACTTCCTCCGCGGCAAGGACCACCCCGGCGGCGGTGACCAGATCTACTTCCAGGGGCACGCGTCCCCGGGCATCTACGCCCGCGCGTTCCTCGAGGGCCGGCTCACCGAGACCCAGCTGTCCCGCTTCCGCCAAGAGGTGCAGCACGGCGTGGGCCAGGGACTGTCGTCGTACCCGCACCCGCGGCTGATGCCGGACTTCTGGGAGTTCCCCACCGTCTCGATGGGGCTCACCGCGCTGAACTCCATCTACCAGGCGCGGTTCAACCGCTACCTGGCGAACCGCGGCATCAAGGACACCAGCGACCAGCACGTGTGGGCGTTCCTCGGTGACGGCGAGATGGGCGAGCCGGAGTCGCTCGGCGCCATCGGGGTCGCGGCGCGTGAGGAGCTCGACAACCTGACCTTCGTGATCAACTGCAACCTGCAGCAGCTCGACGGGCCGGTGCGCGGCAACGGGAAGATCATCCAGGAGCTGGAGTCGACGTTCCGGGGCGCCGGCTGGAACGTCATCAAGGTGGTCTGGGGCCGCCAGTGGGACGACCTGCTGGCGCGCGACGTCGACGGTGTGCTGGTGAACAAGATGAACAGCACCCCCGACGGCCAGTTCCAGACCTACTCGGTCGAGTCCGGCGGCTACGTCCGGGAGAACTTCTTCGGCGGCGACCCCCGGCTGCGCAAGATGGTCGAGCACATGAGCGACGACCAGATCATGAAGCTGCCGCGCGGCGGCCACGACTACCGCAAGGTCTACTCGGCGTTCGACGCTGCAACCAAGCACGTCGGCCAGCCCACCGTGATCCTGGCGCACACCATCAAGGGCTGGACGATCGACGCCCTCGAGGGCAAGAACGCCACGCACCAGATGAAGAAGCTGACGAAGTCCGACCTGAAGACCTTCCGGGACCGGCTCTACCTGCCGATCACCGACAAGGAGATCGACGAGTCGGAGGTCGCTCCGTTCTTCCACCCGGGGGAGGACTCTCCCGAGATGGAGTACATGATGGAGCGTCGTCGCCAGCTCGGCGGCTCCCTGCCCAAGCGTGTGAACCGCTCCCAGCTGCTGAAGCTGCCCGGGGACAAGACGTATGCCGAGCTCAAGCAGGGCTCGGGCAAGCAGGCCATCGCCACCACCATGGCGCTGGTGCGGCTGCTGCGCGACCTGATGAAGGACAAGGAGATCGGCAAGCGGATCGTGCCGATCGCCCCGGACGAGTACCGCACCTTCGGGATGGACGGGATGTTCCCGACGGCCAAGGTCTACAACCCCATGGGCCAGCGCTACGAGTCCGTGGACCGCAACATGCTCCTCGCCTACAAGGAGTCCGTGCAGGGGCAGATGCTGCACGAGGGCATCTCCGAGGCGGGTGCCGTGGCGTCCGCGACGGCGGCGGGCTCGGCCTACACCACGCACGGCGAGCACATGATCCCGTTCTACCTCTTCTACTCGATGTTCGGCTTCCAACGCACCGGTGACTCGATCTGGGCGATGGCCGACCAGCTCGCCCGTGGCTTCCTGATCGGCGCCACGGCCGGTCGCACCACCCTGACCGGTGAGGGCCTGCAGCACGCGGACGGCCACTCGCCGCTGCTCGCGGTGACCAACCCGGCGGTCGTGCACTACGACCCGGCGATGGCCTACGAGATCAGCTACATCGTCCAGGACGGGCTGCGTCGGATGTACGGCGGCACGGACGAGCACCCCGAGGGTGAGAGCGTCATCTACTACATCACCGTCTACAACGAGCCGACGATCCAGCCCAAGGAGCCGGACGACCTCGACGTGCAGGGGTTGCTCAAGGGGATCTACCACCTGTCTCCGCCACCCGAGGTCTCGGGCGGGGAGAACCCACCCCGCGTGCAGCTGCTGGCGTCCGGCGTGGGTCTGCCATGGGCGACGCACGCTGCAAAGATGCTGGCCGAGGACTGGGGGGTCGCCGCGGACACCTGGTCGGTGACGTCGTGGAACGAGCTGGCGCGCGACGGGGCGGCCGCCGAGGAGTGGAACCTCCTGCACCCCTCCGAGCCGGCGCACGTCCCCTACGTGACCGACAAGCTCAAGGACAGCGAGGGTCCGTTCGTGGCGGTCAGCGACTACATGCGGGCGGTGCCGAACCAGATCGCCAAATGGATCCCCGGTGACTACCACGCGCTCGGTGCGGACGGCTTCGGCTTCGCAGACACCCGTCCCGCCGCCCGGCGGTTCTTCCACATCGACGCGCAGTCGGTCGTGGTGCAGGCGCTTCAGGCGCTGGCGCTGCGGGGCGAGGTGAAGCCTGAGGTGGTCCAGGAGGCGTTCGACACCTACCGGATCGATGACCCGACCGCCGTGCGGGGGGTGAAGCAGGAAGGCGGAGACGCCTGAGGCACCCTCGAGGCAGTCGACGCCTTTCCGGACGCACCCCGCTCACCGGGGTCTCGGTCCGGGTCGGCGGTCCGGACGTCAGGCGATCTCCATGGCCGGTAGCGCCGCCACCGGGGCCTCGACGACCGGAAGCGCCCCGTGCGGGCCGGCGGCGAGCAGGGCGCGCCAGCGGTGCCTGCGGTAGGTCGCAGGCGGGTTCGACCGGATGAACTCGTCGAGAACCCGCATGAACCGCTGCGGGTGGTCCTTGTGGGGGAAGTGCCCCGCGTCCGCGATGACCTCGATCGTCGCGCCAGGCGCCAGCTCCGCCGCCACCCGGGCGTGCCGGACCGGGATCACGCTGTCCTCGGTGCCCCACAGGACGCACATCGGCATCGCCTCGGTGAGGTAGGCGCGGTCGGCCATCGTAACGATCTGACCTCGCCAGTCGACCACCGCCGACACGACGTGCCGAATCGCCCGGCGAGCGTTCGGGTCCTTGAAGGAGTCGACGATCTCTGCGACCTCGTCGAGGTCACGCAGGTGCGGCAGCCCGGTCGCGGCCAGCACCCGCAGCCCGGTCGTGGTGACCTGGCGGACCCCTGGCAACGTCGCCATCCCCATCACCTGGTGGAAGCCCGGCAGGGTGATCGCACGGATCGCCGGGGTCACCTCCGGCCCCAGGCCCCCCGGCGCCACGAGCACCATCCGTTCGGTGCGCTCGGGGAACTGGTAGGCGAACTGCATCGCCACGCCACCACCGAAGCTGTGCCCCACGACCGTGACCCGGTCGATCCCGAGCACGGTGAGCAGGTCACGCATGCCGTTGGCATAGCCGCCGAGACTGTAGTCGGCGCGCGGCTTCGCGGAGCGCCCGTGACCCAGCAGGTCCGGCGCGATGACCGTGTAGTGCCGCGACAGGGCGGCGAGCACCGGGTGCCAGGTCGTGTGGTCGCAGCCGAGCCCGTGCAGCAGGAGCAGGGCCGGTCCCTGGCCGCACTTCACGAAGGCACGCACGTGCCCGTGGATGGTGAGGTACTCGACCTCTGGGGCCCTGGGCATCGCGCTCCTCGCAGGATAGTTGATCATTACTGTATCCAGATCGCCGGGTTTCACCCTCGGAACGCCGGGTGACCTTCGCAGAACCAGCCGAGCCGGGGCCCGCGGGCCACGGCAGTGACCTAGGGTCGACCCCGTGAGCAGCGGCGCGAAGGCGGATCCGGACCGGGAGGCCATCGGTCGGCGGCTCCAGGCCTCGGTCGGGTCGCTGGCCACCTCGACCCTCACCCGCATGGAGCGGGAGATGCCCTGGTTCCGTGGCCTCTCGGCCCAGGACCGGTCCTGGATCGGGCTGATCGTGCAGGCCGGCATCAAGGCCTTCGTCTCCTGGTACGAGGAGTCCGCACACTCCTCCTCACCGGTCACCGCCGAGGTCTTCGGCGTGGCCCCGCAGGCCCTCGCCGGTGTTGTGAGCCTCCACCAAACGGTCGAGATGGTGCGGCTGACCATCGAGGTGGTCGAGGAGAACGTCGTCGAGGCTGTCGGCAAGGCGGACGCGCCGTCGGTGCGCGACGCGATCGTCCGCTACGCACGCGAGGTCGCGTTCGCCACCGCCGAGGTCTACGCCCGTGCTGCGGAGATGCGGGGCGCATGGGACGCCCGCCTCGAGGCGCTGGTAGTGGACAACGTGTTGCGCGCGGAGGCCGACGAGACGGTGCGCTCCCGCGCCAGCGCGCTGGGCTGGGAGTCCACCGGCGACGTCGTGGTCGTCCTGGGCCGGGTGCGACCCCTGCACGGCTCTGCTCGCGAGTCGATCATCGACGACGTACGACGTTCGGCGCGGCATGCCCGGCTCGACGCACTGTGTGCCGTGCAGGGCGACCGGATGGTCGTCGTTCTGGGCGGGGTGGACAACCCGGACAAGGCGGGCGCTGCGGTAGCGCAGCACTTCGGTGACGGACCGGTCGTCATCGGTCCAGTGGTACCCGACCTCGTGCACGCCAGCATCTCGGCCCGGGCCGCCACCGCCGGGTTGCGGGCCGCGCCCGGATGGCCGGAGGCGCCGCGGCCGGTGACGAGTGACGACCTGCTCCCCGAGCGCGCGCTGTCCGGTGACGGGCACGCGCGAAGACAGCTGGTGCAGGAGGTGTTCGTGCCGCTGTCCCAGGCAGGGGCCGCGACGCTGGACACCGTCTCGGCCTTCTTCGAGCACGGCGGCTCGATCGAAGGTACGGCGCGGGCGATGTTCGTGCACGCGAACACGGTGCGCTACCGGCTGCGCAGAGCTGCCGAGATCACCGGTCTCTCACCGAGCGACCCCCGGCATGCCTACGTCTACCGGATCGCGCTCACCCTGGGCCGGCTCGCCGCCCCAGACTCCGCGGCACACCCCCACGCCTGAGTATGCTTGTAGGATTCCTACAAACTTTCCCGGTCAATCTTCGTGCGCGTCCGAGGCGCGGCCCGGGGGTGGTCCGCGCGAGAGTGGAGGGGTGCTCGTCATCGTCGCTCCCGGGCAGGGAGCCCAGACCCCCGGTTTCCTGACGCCCTGGCTGGAGAACCCGGCCTTCGCCGACCGGCTGACCTGGCTGTCCGCGGTCAGCGGGCTGGACCTGGTGCACTTCGGCTCGGAGGCCGACGCGGAGACGATCCGCGACACTGCGGTGGCTCAGCCGTTGCTGGTCGCGGCGGGCCTGCTGGCAGCGCTCGAGCTGTTCCCACACCCGGCCGACGGCTTCGATCGGATCGGCGCCGTCGCCGGACACAGCGTGGGAGAGCTCACGGCCGCCGCGGGTGCCAGAGCGATCAGCGGTGAGCAGGCGATGGTGCTGGTCCGGGAACGCGGTCGGGCCATGGCCGCGGCGGCCGCCGTCACCCCCACGAGCATGACCGCGGTGCTGGGCGGGGACCGCGAGGAGGTGCTCGCCAAGCTCGCTCAGCACGGGCTGACCGCGGCCAACGACAACGGACCCGGACAGATCGTCGCCGCCGGGACGGTGCAGCAGCTCACGGATCTCGCCGAGGACCCGCCTGCCAAGGCGCGCCTGATGCCGCTGTCGGTCGCGGGAGCGTTCCACACCGAGCACATGGCGCCTGCGGTCGACGTACTCAGCCGGCTGGCGCGCTCGGTGTCCACCCACGACGCGCGCATCCCGATCATCTCCAACCGGGACGGGCAGGTCGTCCACGACGGCGTCGACGTGCTCAGGCGGATCGTCTCCCAGGTCCGCACGCCAGTGCGGTGGGACCTGTGCATGGAGACCATGCTGGACCTAGGTGTGACGGGGCTGCTCGAGATGCCCCCCGCCGGCACCCTCACCGGCATCGCGAGGCGGGCGATGAAGGGTGTCGAGACCTACGCGTTGAAGACACCGGACCAGCTCGACGACGCCCGCGCGTTCATCGACAAGCACGGCGTCGCGTCGCAGATCGACACCAACCCGACCTGGCGGATGCTGGTCGCTCCGTCCAAGGGCACCTTCCACCAGACCGCAGACCTCCGCGAGGGCCACATGATCGCCCCCAACGACCGGATCGGCGCCGTGCACGGACGCCAGGAGGAGGCTGCGGTGACCGCGCCCTACGGCGGCACGATCGTCGAGTGGCTCGTCGAGGACGGCGACCTCGTCTCACCGGGGCAGCCGTTGATCCGGCTGCATCCCGAGGGAGTGCCCTCATGACCACCCTGAACAGCTCCGGAGGCGCGAGCGAGGCCAGGATCCTCGGCATCGGCACCTACCGCCCGACCCGCGTGGTGCCCAACGACGAGCTCGTGGAGGCCATCGACTCGAGCGACGAGTGGATCCAGCAGCGGTCCGGGATCAAGGAGCGGCGCTTCGCCGGGCCGGACGAGACGGTCCAGTCGATGTCCGTGGCGGCGGGACGGCAGGCGCTCGAGCGCTCCAGCATCGAGGCTGCGCAGATCGACTGCGTCGTGGTCGCGACGATCTCGCACATGATGCAGACCCCGGCGATCGCCACCGCCATCGCCCATGACCTCGGCAGCGACGCCCCGGCGTTCGACATCTCTGCCGCCTGCGCCGGCTTCTGTCACGGCCTGGCGCTGGCCTCGGACATGGTGCGTGGCGGCAGCGCCAAGCACGTGCTCGTCGTCGGCGTCGAGAAGCTGACCGACATCACCAGCCTCACCGACCGTGGGACTGCCTTCATCTTCGCCGACGGCGCCGGCGCAGCCGTGGTCGGACCCTCGGAGGACGTCGGCATCGGGCCCGTCGTCTGGGGCTCCGACGGCGAGCAGTACGACCTGATCCGGATGAACGAGGACTGGCGTGACGTGCTCGCGCAGCAGACCCCGGAGATGCCCCATCTGGTCATGCAGGGCAGCGCCGTCTTCCGCTGGGCTTCTTTCGCGATGGCCAAGATCGGGCAGCAGACGCTCGACAAGACCGGTATCACCGTCGACGACCTCGACGTCTTCGTGCCGCACCAGGCCAACATGCGGATCATCGATGCGATGGCGCGCACCATGAAGATCCCGGCCCACGTCAAGATCGCCCGTGACATCGCCCAGCAGGGCAACACCTCCGCGGCATCCGTCCCGCTGGCCCTCGGCCGGATGATCGACGACGGAGAGGCCAGGACCGGTGACGTCGCGCTGCTGATCGCCTTCGGCGCCGGCCTGTCCTACGCGGCCCAGGTCGTCAAGGTTCCCTAGCCCTCCCCCAGTTCCCCGCGCACGTCATGCCCGGGTTTGCAGGACCGTCCCGTACGCAACCACGAAGGAGCTCCCCACCATGGCAACCACCGAGGAAATCCGCGCAGACCTCGCCGAGATCGTCAACGAGGTGGCCGGCATTCCCGCCGACGACGTCCAGCAGGACAAGTCGTTCGTCGAGGACCTCGACGTCGACTCGCTCTCCATGGTCGAGGTCGTCGTGGCCGCCGAGGAGAAGTTCGACGTCAAGATCCCCGACGACGAGGTCAAGAACCTCAAGACGGTCGGGGACGCCGTCGCGTTCATCGAGCGCGCCCAGAACGGGTGACCAAGAACGGTTGACCAGAACGGCTGACCAGAACGGTTGTCCAGAACGGGCTGACCAGAACGGTTGACCAGACCCACCGACCTGCTCCGGCATCGGGTGGCCGAGCGTGATCCTGGGTCACGTCTCGCCTCCGATGTCGGAGGGGTCTGCACAGATCCACACTCGCAAGCCCGCGCAACCCACGAGGTGAACTAACATGAGCGCCACTCGCGTCGTCGTGACCGGACTCGGCACGACATCCCCCGTCGGTGGTGACGTGCCCACGACCTGGGCCGCCCTGCTGGCAGGCAAGTCAGGTGTCCGACCCCTGACCGAGGAATGGGCCGAGCAGCTGCCGGTCAAGATCGCCGCGCGCGTCGCGGTGGAGCCCACCGAGGTCCTCGAGCGCGTCAAGGCCCGCCGGCTGGACCGCACCGCGCAGTTCGCGCTGGTCGCCGGCATGGAGGCGTGGGCCGACAGCGGGCTCGACCAGGGCGGCGTGGAGCCCGAGCGGCTCGGTGTCGCGATGGCCACCGGGATCGGCGGCGTGCAGACGCTGCTCGACCAGTACGACAACCTCATCCACAAGGGCCCCCGCCGCGTCTCGCCGCTGTCGGTGCCGATGCTGATGCCGAACGCGCCCGCTGCCAACCTCAGCCTGTACGTCGGGGCGCGGGCCGCCGTGAACACCCCGGTGTCCGCGTGCGCGTCGGGCAACGAGGGGATCGCCCTGGCCATCGACCAGATCCGGCTCGGCCGCGCCGACGTGGTGCTCGCCGGCGGCACCGAGGCCGCGATCCACCCGCTGCCGATGGCGGCCTTCGCCCAGATGATGGCGCTGTCGAAGAACGAGGGCGACCCCACGACCGTGTCCCGACCCTGGGACGTCGCCCGCGACGGCTTCGTGCTCGGCGAGGGCGCGAGCGTCCTGGTGCTCGAGTCCGAGGAGCACGCGAAGGCACGCGGCGCGAAGATCTACGCCGAGGTGCTGGGGGCCGGCATCACCGCCGACGCTCACGACATCGCCCAGCCCGACCCGTCCGGGCAGGGCGGCTCCCGGGCGATGACGCTCGCGATGCGCGAGTCGGGTCTGGAGCCGGCCGACATCGTGCACATCAACGCCCACGCCACCTCGACGCCGCTCGGCGACATCGCCGAGGGCCTGATGATTCACGCCGTGCTCGGCTCCGCCGCGGACCGCGTGGTGGTCACCAGCACCAAGTCGATGACCGGCCACCTGCTCGGTGGAGCGGGAGCGCTGGAGTCGATCGCCACCATCCTGGCTCTGCACGACCGGGTGGTGCCACCGACGATCAACCTCGACGACCGGGACCCCGAGGTCGACCTGGACATCGCCACGAAGCCGCGGGACCTGCCGGCCGGCGACATCGCGGCGATGAACAACTCCTTCGGGTTCGGGGGGGCCAACGTGGCCGTGGCCTTCGGATCCTACGCGTGACGACGGCGCCCGCTCGGGAGACGCCCGCTCCTGCGGCCAGACCGGCGAGGCTGCCGCGTGACCAGGATCCCCGCAACCCGAACACCCGGCTGGCCTCCTTCTTCGACGAAGGCACGTGCCAGCTCATCACCGCCGACGACGACAGCGGCATGCTGGCCGCCGTCGGCCGGGTGAACGGCACGCACGTGGTGGCCTTCTGCTCCGACGCAACCGTGATGGGTGGCGCGATGGGCGAGGTCGGCTGCAAGGTGGTGGTGCACGCCTACGAGCGGGCGATGGCCGACCAGGCCCCCATCGTCGGGCTGTGGCACTCCGGCGGGGCCCGGCTGGCCGAGGGTGTGCTGTCCCTGCACGCGGTCGGGGCGATCTTCCACGCGATGACCCAGGCCTCGGGCAAGGTCCCGCAGATCTCGGTCGTCCTGGGTCCGGCGGCGGGTGGCGCGGCCTACGGTCCCGCACTCACCGACCTGGTGATCCTCGGCCCCGAGGGCCGGATCTTCGTGACCGGTCCTGACGTGGTGCGCTCGGTCACCGGTGAGGACGTGGACATGCTGCGCCTCGGCGGACCCGAGCCGCACGGTCGACGCTCCGGTGTCGTGCACATCCTCACCGACAGCGAGCCGGAGGCGATCGAGCGGGCCCGTGGGCTGGCCACCCTGCTCGGAGCCCAGGGCCGGCTCGACGTCGACGCTGTCGAGGACGTCGACCTCGCTGCGATGCTCCCGGAGTCGAAGAAGCGGGCCTACGACGTACATCCTCTCGTGGAGGCGATCCTGGACCAGGGCACCACCCAGGAGGTGCACGCCAAGTGGGCACCGAACATCGTCACCGCTCTAGGGCGCTTCGGCGGCCGCACCATCGGCGTGATCGCCAACAACCCGCTGCGCCTCGGCGGCTGCCTGGACTCGCTGTCCGCGGAGAAGGCCTCCCGCTTCGTGCGGATGTGTGACGCGTTCGGCGTGCCGCTGGTGGTGCTGGTCGACGTGCCCGGCTACCTGCCCGGCGTCGGTCAGGAGTGGGACGGAGTCGTACGACGCGGAGCGAAGCTGCTGCACGCCTTCGGGGAGGCGGTCGTCCCGCGGGTCACCCTGGTGACGCGCAAGACCTACGGCGGCGCCTACATCGCCATGAACTCCCGCTCCCTCGGGGCCACCAAGGTGTTCGCCTGGCCCGGCGCCGAGGTGGCCGTGATGGGGGCGGTGGCAGCGATCCGGATCCTGCACCGCCGCAAGCTGCTCGAGGTCGCGCCGGAGATCCGGCCGCAGGTCGAGGCCGAGCTGGCGGCAGAGCACGAGCGCATCGCCGGCGGCGTCGACAAGGCCGTCGAGATCGGCGTCGTGGACGAGGTGGTCGAGCCGTCAGGGACCCGCAAGGCCCTGGCCCGGGCGATCTCCGAGGCTGGCATCGTCCAGCGCGGGGCGCACGGCAACATCCCGCTCTAGCGTCCGGTGGTGCGGCCCGGGCCGGGGTCCGAGGCTCAGACCACCTGGTGCAGCCAGCGCACGGGTGCGCCGTCCCCGGCGTGCCGGAAGGTTTCGAGCTCGTCGTCCCAGGGCTTGCCGAGCAGCTTGTCGATCTCGATGTGCAGCGTCGTGTCACCGAGCGAGGCCTTCACCACGGCCGCCTTCAGCCGGTCCTCGGGGACCATGATGTCGCCGTGTACCCCGATGACGGCATGGAAGATGCCGAGAGAGGGCGTGTAGGAGTAGCGGGCGCCTTCGGTGCCGCCGTGACCGGAGGCCGTGGGCTCCTCAGTGACCTCGAAGCGCAGGTGGTTCCACCCGCGGAGCGCCGAGGCGATCGCGGCCGCGGTGCCGGCCTCCCCGGTCCAGGAGAACTCAGCGCGGTAGGTGCCCGCCTGGGCCGCCTGCGGGGTCCAGGCCAGGCTGACGGCGCTGCCGAGCACGCCGCCGGCCGCCCACTCGATGTGCGGGCACAGCGCGGACGGCGCGGAGTGGACGTAGAGCACGCCCCGGGTCTGAGCCCGTGTCGCTGTTCGTGTGGTCACCGTGGCCTCCTAGATCCGGCGTCGAGATACGCCTTCCCCAGCGGTCTCCATGGATCCGGGAGTCTGTGCCCTCACGAGAGCATCTGCAGTTGTCAGCCTAGTGTGACGCACCAACCGGCACATGCACCACTTTTGCCTCGACTTTCGCACGCGAGCAGGGGTCCCGGCTCCAGCTCGAGACCGGCGTCACCCTCCGAGCGGTCCTGCACCAAGATGGTGGCATGGACCTGGTCACGACTCCGTCCCACTCCTCCCCGGACCCGGCCAACGCCGAGTGCCCGGGGGATGCGACCCTGCGGCTGCTTCGCGCCGCCGTCTGCTGAGCGTGGTCGCTCGGGTCGGCATCTCCGGGTGGCGCTACGCGGGGTGGCGCGGCGACTTCTACCCCGTCGGTCTTGCCCAGCGTCGAGAGCTCGAGTACGCCGCGCAGCGGTTGACCTCCATCGAGATCAACGGCTCCTTCTACTCCCTGCAGCGGCCCACGTCGTACGCCGCCTGGCGCGCGGCTACGCCCGAGGACTTCGTCTTCGCCGTCAAGGGTGGCCGCTTCATCTCACACCTCAAGCGGCTGGTGGACGTCGAGACGCCGCTCGCCAACTTTTTCGCCTCGGGAGTGCTCGCGCTCGGTCCGAAGCTGGGTCCGATCCTGTGGCAGCTGCCGGAGAACCTGCGGTTCGACGCAGATGTGCTGGACGCCTTCTTCACGTTGCTGCCCGCGTCGACGGGCCAGGCGGCCAGGCTGGCCGAGCAGCACGACAGCAAGGTCAAGGAGGGTCGCTCGCTGACCACGACCGTGCAGGACGTCCCGCTGCGCTATGCGCTGGAGTTCCGCAGCGCGACGTTCGCGGTCCCGGCGGCCTACGAGGTGATGCGCCGGCACGGCGTCGCCTGCGTGGTCGCCGACACGGCCGGGCGCTGGCCCAAGGTCGAGCAGGTCACCGCCGACTTCATGTACCTGCGGCTGCACGGCGACCAAGAGCTCTACGCCAGCGGCTACTCCGACGCCGCGCTCGACGAGTGGGCCGCACGGTGCCGGGGCTGGCAGGCGAACGGGCTGGACGTGTTCGCCTACTTCGACAACGACATCAAGGGGTACGCACCCTACGACGCGATGCGGCTGATCCATCGACTGTGCCGACCCCGCTGAAACGGTTCGTGCAGCCGTCAACTAGTTCGCGTTGCGAAAGATTGTCCGTACAGGTCCTTGCAAGTTGGTCGTTCGTCATGTTGGGTCGACCTTGTTGGTGGACTTACGCAGGACACCAGCTGCAGTGAGCGCCCCTGACCGGCTTGACGTCTCGGACGGTGAGGGGCGCTCAGCATGCCCAGTCGCGCAGGGGCCCTCAGCCCTTCTCGATGTCGTCGTCGGTGTGGGTGTGGGTATCGGGGTGTCCGAGAACTGCGCGTCCGGCTTCGAGGCGGGCGATGGGGACCCGGAAGGGTGAGCAGGAGACGTAGTCCAGGCCGGTGGTGTGGAAGAAGTGGATCGACTCGGGGTCTCCTCCGTGTTCTCCGCAGACGCCGGTCTTGAGGTCGGGGCGGGTGCGGCGCCCTTCGCGGGTGGCGATGTCGAGGAGTCGACCGACGCCGTCGACGTCGAGGCTCTCGAACGGGGAGACGGTGAAGACCCCTTTGTCGAGGTAGGCGGCGAAGAAGGCTGCTTCGACGTCGTCGCGGGAGAATCCCCAGGTGGTCTGGGTGAGGTCGTTGGTGCCGAAGGAGAAGAACTCGGCGGCCTCGGCGATCCGGAACGCGGTGAGTGCAGCGCGGGGAAGCTCGATCATCGTGCCGAGGGGGATGTGGAGGTCGACGCCTTCGGCGGCGGAGACCTCGGCGAGGATGGCGTCGGCCTCGTCGCGGATCAGGTGCAGCTCCATCACCGACCCGACCAGGGGGACCATGATCTCGGGCCTGGGGTCCCCGCCGGCCTTGACTCGGCGGGCGGCGGCTTGGGCGATGGCGCGGACCTGGAGGGCGAACAGTCCCGGCACGGTCAGGCCGAGCCGGACCCCACGGAGCCCGAGCATCGGGTTCGACTCGTGGAGACGTTCGACGGCCGCGAGCAGGCGTACGTCGTCCCGGTCGACCTGTCCGCGTTCCTCGGCGACGGCGACCTTGACCATCAGCTCGGACCGGTCGGGGAGGAACTCGTGCAGGGGCGGGTCGAGCAGCCGGATGGTGGTGGGCAGCCCGTCCATCGAGGTGAGCAGGTCCACGAAGTCCTCGGTCTGCGCCGGCACCAGTGCCTGCAGGGCGGTGTCGCGTTCTTGGCTGCTGTCGGCGAGGATGACCCGTTCGATCAGGGTCCGCCGTTCGCCGAGGAACATGTGCTCGGTGCGGCACAGGCCGATGCCCTCGGCGCCCATCCGGCGGGCCCGGTCCGCGTCCGCAGCGTTGTCGGCGTTGGCCCGCACCCGCAGCCGTCGAACCCGGTCGGCGTGGGTGAGCAGTCTGTCGACCGCCCGGACCACGTCGGCGGTGCCCTCGTTGCCGCCCTCCTGCAGGCTGGCGACGGCCTTCTCGAGGCCTTCCTCGAGGTAGAGCACCACCGGGGACGGCACCACCGGCAGCTCCCCGAGGAACACCTCACCGGTGGTCCCGTCGATCGAGAGCAGGTCGCCCTCGTGAACGGTGACGTCCCCGGCGCGAGCCGCCCGGTCGACCGAGTCGACCTCCAGGGACTCCGCGCCGCACACCGCGGTCTTGCCCATCCCGCGGGCCACCACGGCCGCGTGCGAGGTCTTTCCACCCCGGCTGGTCAAGATCCCGGTCGCGGCGATCATCCCCTCCAGGTCCTCGGGGTTGGTCTCCTTGCGGACCAGCACCACCGGCTCCCCGCGGGTCGCCCAGGCCACCGCGGTCGCCGAGTCGAAGACCACCTTCCCGACCGCGGCGCCCGGCGAGGCGGCCATCCCCCGGGTCAACAGGGTCCGCTCCGCGCCGATGTCGAACTGCGGGAACATCAGCTGCGCCAGCTGCGCCCCCGCCACCCGCTCGAGCGCCTCGTCCAACGTGATCAGCTGCTCATCGACCAGCTGGGTGGCGATCCGGAACGCCGCCGCAGCGGTCCGCTTCCCGACCCGGGTCTGCAACATCCACAGCTTGCCGCGCTCCACGGTGAACTCGATGTCACACAGGTCCCGGTAATGCGTCTCCAACCGGCGCATGATCTGCCGCAGCTCCCGATACGAGGCCGGGTCCACCTCGGCGAAGTCGTCCAACGACAACGTGTTCCGGATCCCCGAGACCACGTCCTCACCCTGCGCGTTCACCAGGTAGTCGCCGTACACTCCCGGCTGCCCCGTTGCCGGGTCCCGGGTGAAGCACACCCCGGTCCCCGACGTGGACCCCAGGTTCCCGAACACCATGGTGCACACGTTCACGGCCGTCCCCAGATCGTGCGGAATCCGCTCCCGACGCCGGTACAACCGGGCCCGGTCGGTGTTCCAGGACTCGAACACCGACAACGTCGCCAGATCCAGCTGCTCACGCGGATCCTGCGGGAACTCCCGTCCCGTGTGGTCCGCCACGATCGACTTGAACTCCTCCACCAGAGTCTTGAGGTCTCCGGCGTCCAGCTCCACATCGGTCCGCACGCCCTTGCGCTCCTTGGCGGCATCCAACGCCGCCCCGAACGCCTCACCCTCGACTCCCAGGACCGTCTTGCCGAACATCTGGATCAGCCGGCGGTAGGAGTCCCACGCGAACCGCTCATCACCAGACTCCTCGACCAGACCCACCACCGAACGATCATTGAGACCCACGTTCAGCACCGTCTCCATCATCCCAGGCATCGAGTACTTCGCCCCCGACCGGACACTGACGAGCAACGGGTCGACCGAGTCCCCCAACCGCCGACCCACCCGGTCCTCCAGATGCCGCAGCGCTGCAGTCACCTGCACCCGCAGCTGGTCCGGCTGATGCCCCCGCTCCAGAAAGAACCGACACGCCTCCGTCGTGATGGTGAAACCCGGCGGCACCGGCAACCCCAACCGGGTCATCTCCGCCAGGTTCGCCCCCTTCCCACCCAACAGATCCTTCTGGTCCCTGTCACCCTCACTGAACTCGTACACCAGCTTGGCCACCACCACCAGCCACACTCCTCCCACCTCGGAACTTGAACCCACCCTCACAACGGGGACGCTGCCGGGCTGGGCGCCCGCCGAGGCCAGAGGCCGACGACTCTCCGCGGGACCGCGCCTGGCCACAGTCTGGACGATTCGGCCTGCGCGCACCAGACACACCGTGCAGGACCCGAAGCAACCGGTGCCCGCGGGCTATGGTCAGCAGGCCGTGCGTGACATACGCTGACAAGCGTCTCGGGGGGCGAGACAGCGTGACAAACCGGGGGATAACCATCATGAGGGTCCGATCTGCGCTCGCACTAAGCGCGACGGCAGCGCTGCTGGCAGTGACCACAACGGTCGGCGGTGCGTCGGCGGGCACCACCGATCAACGGGTGCTCGACCTCGAGCTCAACGAGTCCGCAGGGCTCAGAACGGCGGTCGACTCCAGCGGCTTCGGCCACGACGGTGCGATCGGTCCGTTGCCGCACGTCACGATGAACGGCGCGTTCGCCCACTTCGACAGGCATCCGCCCGGAGAGGGGATCTCCTACGGCCTGGCCCACCTGATCACCGTCCCGGACGCCGCCGACGGCTCCCTGGACCCGGGCGCGGGGAACTTCACCATCGAGATCCGCTACCGGACCAAGGAGAACTTCGGCAACCTCCTCCAGAAGGGCCAGGCGACGTCTTCCGGTGGCCAGGTCAAGCTCCAGCAGCCCAGGGGCAAGCTGAGTTGCATGTTCAAGACCCCGACCGGTACGGCCACGGCGGGCTCCGGCACCACGCCGCTCAACGACAACCTGTTCCACTCCATCCGCTGTGTGCGGACACCCACGTCCGTGACGATGTACGTCGACGGCGTCCAGACCGGACGGGTCAACCACAACACCGGCACGTTGAACAACAACAAGCTGTGGAGCATCGGAGGAAAGCCGGAGTGCGACGGCGTGAAGGTGACCTGTGACTACTTCGCCGGCGACGTGGACTACGTGCGGCTGACCAAGGCGGCCACCACCGGCTGAGGGCACGATGGCGGGGACCGGGACGAGCGCGACGCTCCTCCCGCACGTGTGGCGCGGCGGGTGGGTCCTGTCAGTGCACGTCGAGGCGTTCGAAGGCCCGCATCGCCGCGAGATCGAGGAGGATACCGAGTCCGACGAGTGCGGCGATGTCCCGCCAGAGCGGGCCGGCGCCGGTCAGCTGACCCCCTCCGACCGCCCAGTAGAACGGGGAGGCCCATCGGATCGCGTGCACCCCATGCACGGCCGGGGCCAGCGAGCTGATCAGGTACCCCGCCGCGGCGACCGTGGTGGCCACCCCGAGAGCGATACCGCGACTGCCGGTGGCGGCCCCGATGGCGAGGGCGAGGAGGCCCAGGTCCCAGGCGAGCAGACAGGTGGTTGCGGTGACCGCGACTGCACCGGCCCAGTCGGGGTCGAGGTCGAACGCCGGCCCCGCCAGCAGGCACAGAAATGTCACGGCGGGCACGGCGACCGCGAGTGCCATGAGCGTGACCGTCTTCTGCAGCAGCAGCGCCCGCCGGGTCAGCGGCAGGGTTGCGGTGAGGCCGAGGCTGCCGTCCTCGTCCTGCCCAGCGATCGCTCCGGCTCCATACCCGACGGTGAGCAGCAGGGCGATCAGGGGGACGAAGTTGGCGTACAGGTTCGCGTTGAGCCAGCCGGCGGTCGACGTCAGTGACCCGGTCGCCCCGAAGAGGGCGGCCATGGTCGGGTTGTCCTGGGTCATCTGGTTCAGGGATGCGTCGCCCTCGAAGGCGGGGTAGATGGCCACGATCAGGAACGCGTAGGCGGCGATGCCGAGCATGCAGCCGATCAGCATCCGCCGACGGGTGCGTAGGTCGAGCCGGGCGACGTCAAGCGTCATGTGAGGACTCCTTGTCGGCGTAGAAGGTGAGGAACAGCTCGTCGAGGTCTGCGGGCCTGGCAACGATGTCCTCCGCCCCATCCTTGGCCGCGGCGGCGAGAACCGGTGTGACTGGTCCAGTCACGGCGAGGACCAGGCGGCGGCTATCGGTTGCACGCAGTTCCGTCCCGGGGAGGGCGGCGTAGGTCGCCGGGTTCGGACGAGCGGGGAACAGGAGCTCGATCACTCGAGGGGCGCGGGCCCGCAGCCCCTCGACACTGTCGGCGGCGACGATCTGGCCCTCGCGGATGATGGCGAGCTGGTGGACGACCCGTTGCACCTCCGCGAGGTCGTGGGAGGACAGGAACACGGTGCTGCCCGCTGCCACGACCTCTTCGAGGAGTTGAGCGAACTCGTCTTGCAGGAGCGGATCCAGCCCGGAGGTCGGCTCGTCGAGAACCAGGAGCTCGGGGCGGTGCTGGAAGGCCAGCAGGAGGCCGATCTTCTGACGGTTGCCCTTGGACAGGGTGCGGACGGGGCGGTCGAGCTCTGCACCGAAGCGCTGCGCAAGGTCGCGGCGGGTGCTCAGATCGGTCATTGCGCGCGCGTGGGCGAAACGGTCGAGGATCTCCTGGCCGGTGAGTCGGCCGAACAGGGTGAGTTCGCCGGGTAGGTAGCCGACCCGCCGCATCAGCTCGGCGTGGTCCCGGACAGGGTCCAGTCCGAGCACCTGCCGGGTGCCGGACGTCGGGTGGTACAGCCCGAGCATCAGCCGGATCGTGGTGGACTTCCCGGCACCGTTCGGGCCCAGGAAGCCAAACACCTGGTGCGGGTTCACCTCCAGGTCCACGCCGCGGATGCCTCGCCGGGGGCCGAACGACTTGGTCAGGTGCGTCAGCCGCACCGCCGGCTCCGGGTTCCCGGTCGCGGTGACCGCACCTGTCCGCACCATGTCGGTTCACCAACCCAACATCGTGGCGGAGTCGGCGAATGCCAGGGGTTCCTCGGCGGCGACTGCGAAGGACAGCAGCGCGTCCACGAGCTGTCGGCGGTGCTCGGCCGGCATCGCGACCACGATGCCCTCGATCGCAGCGCGTCTTCGCGCGGTCACCTGGTCGACGAGTCGCTTTCCACGAAGGGTCGGCTCGATGACGACCTCCCGCCGGTCCTGGTCGTTCTCCCGGCGCTCGACGAACCCGGCGGCGACCAGCTTGTCCACCGTGCGCAGCGCGGTGGAGGCGTTGACCCCGAGCCGATCGGCGAGGCGGTTGAGCCGGGTCGGACCATGCGCACCGAGGACCACCAGCGTGCGGAACTGGGTGATGGTCACCGCCTCGTCCAAGCCGGCCAGCGAGTTGGCGGAGACACCCACCAGCACCCGCGAGGCGGTCAGCAGCGCGGTCACCAGCTCGTCGAGCTCCTCGTCCCGAACCCGGTGCTTCCCCCGCGACTCCCGCATGCTCAGCTCCTGGACCCTCCATGACTTTGTTGCAACGCAAGTATTGCATACTGCAACTCACCACGGCAAGGGCAACGGACCCGCACAGCCTGAGGTCGACATCCGCGCGCGCAGACGTCTGGTCGGGCGCATCCGAGGTGCATCCGAGAGTCTTCGGCGGCCGGTGCCACCGATTGCCAGGTCAGCCGGCGTGGATATGGGGGCGACGGCTGCGGTCGGGTTCCGCTCGGCGGAGGACCTCGCGGGCGACCGGGGCGACTTCGCCGACCCCGAAGAGCAGGAACCACAGCAGGTGCTTGGCTGGGTTGCCTTCGGTCCACTCGAAGTAGATGTGGGGTCGGACGCCGGTGCGGTCACGGATGTCGAGCAGCAACGAGGCCAGGGTGTTGGGCACGGAGGCGCCGGTGACCGTGAGAACCCGGTACTCCTCGTGCATGACCTCGCCGTGGACTTCGATGCGGCTCTCGAAGTCGGAGTAGTCGCCGACCTGGACCTCGACGAAGATGATGTCGCCGGCGTTGGGCAGGTCGTGATCGTCGACGATCTGGCGGACCTTGTCCCGGTACTCCGCGAGGTCGCGGGCGTCGGGCTCGTTGGCGACCAGTCGGATCGAGCGGCGCGCGCAGTCGCGTAGGAAGGACTCGGCGCGCGCGTCGTAGCTGATGGCGGTGGTGCGGAGCTCGAAGGCCCGCAACGCTCGGGAGAGCATGGACACCACGATGATCGCGGCGATGAAGCAGGCGCCGATCTTGACGCCGTCGGGACGCTCGCGGACGTTGTCAAGGGTGGTGTAGGCGAGCACGACCCCGATCAGGGCGTACGCCGCCGTGAGCCGTCGTTGGCCGGCCCGCCGGGCGGCGAGGGTGACCGCGACCGCTGCCGAGGTCATCAGCACCAGCACGCCGGTGGCGTACGCGCCGCCTTGGGCATTGACGTCGGCATCGAAGATCCAGGTGATCAAGAAGGCGGCACCGGTGAGCACGAGGACCAGCGGCCGCACCGCCCCGGCCCACTCCGGTGACATGCCATAGCGCGGCAGGTAGCGGGGAATCAGGTTGAGCATGCCTGCCATGGCCGAGGCGCCGGCGAACCACAGGATCAGGATGCTCGAGATGTCGTAGAGGGTGCCGAAGCCGTTGCCCAGGTACAGATGTGCGAGGTAGGCCAGAGCCCGGCCGTTGGCCGGGCCGCCGTCCTCGAAGGCCGCCGCCGGGATGAGGAGCGTGGTCACCAGGCTGGAGGCGATGAGGTAGACGCTCATGATGAAGGCGGCTGTGGTGAGCAACCTCTTGGTGCTGCGGATCCGGCCCGCGGGACGCCGTGGGTCATCCGCCGGCTCGCCCTGGACGTGGCTCATCACGGCGACGCCGGTCTCGAACCCGGACATGCCGAGGGCGAGCTTGGGGAAGAGCGTCAGGGACACCGCGATCATCACGGCGAGGCTGCCGTGCTGGGCGGTCAACGCGCTGGTCCAGTCGGTGACCGCGTGCGCATCCTGCGCGACGTGCCCTGCGGCAGCCGCGATCACGACCGCGTTGAGACCGAGGTAGACGACCACGAGGCCGACCGCCACGCCGATCGCCTCGGTGAACCCTTTGAGGAAGACGGCACCGAGGAGCGCGATGAGCGTCATCGTGATCCACAACTGCTGGCCGTGCAGTACCGCGGGCACGTGCGGGTTCTCCACCAGGTGAGCGCTGGCGTCGGCGGCGGACAGCGTGATGGTGATGATGAAGTCGGTCAGCGCGAAGCCGAGGAGCACCAGCACGAACAGCTTGCCACGCCAGAACGGCAGCAGCCGCTCCAGCATCGCGATCGAGCCCTGCCCGTGCGGGCTCTCGGCAGCCACGCGGCGGTAGACCGGCAAGGCGCCGAACAGGGTGAGCAGGACCAGGACGACGGTCGCCAACGGGCTGAGCAAGCCGGCGGCGAGGAAAGCGATCCCGGGCTGGTAGCCGAGGGTCGAGAAGTAGTCCACGCCGGTCAGGCACATCACCTTCCACCAGGGGTGCGGATGCTCGCCGGGGTGGCCGGCCGCGTGGGGACCGGCATGCCGCGCGGTGTCCTCGGGACGGTGAAAGAACCACTCCCGGAACCGTCCCGGGCTCACCTCGCGGGGCTGCACATCGACGCTCACTCCTCCCATCCAACCCACGCGCGGCCGTATTCGGGACGGGCCTAACAACCTCCTAACGGTTCCCTTCGGTCGCGTGTCAGCACGCCGCATGGGTTGGCAGGGTCGGCGTCAGGGTTGTGTCAGGAACTCCGCTCGACGCCTCGCCTCCGGGTTGAGTGGGCGGCGTGGCTGTGCAGACCATGACCGACGAGGCCGGAGTTCGGTTCGGCATCGGCAATGGCGTGTTGTTACTGCTTACCGCGGTGGTCGTCGCGGCCCGGCTGACCGGGGCGTACGGCGTGGGGCTGCTGCTCCTTGCGACGGCGGTCCTCGCCGCCGCGTTGGACCGACGGCACGCCCTCGGTCTGGGTCTGGCCGGGTGGGCGTTCGCCACCGGATTCGCGATCCACACCCTGGGTGTCTTGACCTTCGCGCCGCACGACCTGTTGCTCCTGGCCGCGTTCATGCTCACCGCGACCGCCACCAGCGGAGTTCGGGTGCCGGCGTGAGCGCTGCGGTGAGACGGTCGGGGAGCACAATGGGCTGTGGTGCCGCAGGCGCAGGCAGGTCAGGAGCAGTGATGGTTCCCGGTGGTCTGAGCACCCGCCGGCGTGCGTCTGGCTATGCGCTGGCGGTCGTCGGGGTCGGCGTTTTGACTGCTGGGCTTCTCCCGTTACGCGATCGTCTGGACCTGGCCAGCGACGCACTGTTGTTCTTGCTGTTGGTCGTCACCGCCGCGATCCTCGGCGGCCTGGGCCCTGCCCTGGTCGCGGGCGCCCTCGGCGCGGTACTGCTGAACTTCTTCTTCACCCAGCCGTACCGCACCCTGAGGATCCATGAGGCCAGCGACGTCGTCGCCGTCGTGGTCTTCGCGGTGGTGGCACTGATGGTCAGCTGGGTGGTCGACCTCGCAGCCCGGCGGACCTCGGCGGTGCGCGAGGCCGCCGAACTCGAGGCCGGCAACCGGCTACGGACCGCGCTCCTGGCCGCTGTCGGTCACGACCTGCGGACCCCGCTGGCCACCGCGAAGGCGGTGGTCTCCGGGCTGCGCAGCCGCGACGTCGTCCTCAGCGACGACGATCGTCGTGAGCTCCTCGAGACGGCCGACGATGCGCTCGACCGGCTCGCACGCCTGGTCGAGAACCTGCTCGACCTCAGCCGGCTCCAAGCCGGTGCGCTGCCGGTACGCACCCGTCCGGTGCCAGTCGACGATGTCGTCGCCCGCGCGCTCGACGACCTCGGGGTCGAGCCCCGGGCCGTGCTGCTCGACCTGCCTGAACACCTGCCCGACGTGGTCGTCGACCCCGGCCTGCTGGAGCGGGTGGTCGTCAACCTGGTCGCCAACGCCCAGCGCCACGCCGTCGACCCGCCATTGCTCACCGCGAACACCATCGACGATCGTGTCGAGCTGCGGATCGTTGACACCGGACCTGGAATTGCGATGACCGACCGGGACCGGGTCTTCGTGCCGTTCCAACGACTCGGCGACTCCGGCAGCACCGGCCTCGGGCTTGGTCTTGCGCTCTCGCGAGGTCTGGTCGAGGCGATGGCCGGCAGCCTGGCGCTCGAGGAGACACCGGGCGGTGGGCTCACCGCGGTGGTCTCGCTGCCAGCCGCACCGGCGGCGGATCCGCGGGCCCAGGTGCCCTCATGAACCGGGTCCTTGTCGTCGACGACGAGCCGCAGATCGTCCGAGCCCTCGCCATCAACCTGCGGGCCCGCGGCTACGAGGTAGCCACCGCCGGCGACGGCGGCGAGGCGCTCCAACGCGCCGCCAGCCACCCACCGGACCTCGTCATCCTCGACCTCGGCCTGCCCGACCTCGACGGTGTCGAGGTGATCACCGGACTGCGCGGATGGACCACCGTGCCCATCCTGGTCCTCTCCGGCCGCAGCGACAGTATCGACAAAGTCGACGCCCTCGACGCCGGCGCAGACGACTACGTCACCAAACCGTTCGGCATGGAGGAGCTGACCGCCCGGCTGCGGGCCATGCTGCGTCGCAACACCCCCACGGAAGGCACACCGGCAGTCGAGTTCGGCGACGTCGTGGTCGACCTTGCCACGACCCGGGTGACCGTCCAAGGTCGAGAGGTCCGGCTCACCCCGACCGAGTGGCACCTACTGGCGGTCCTGGTCCGCCACCCCGGCAAACTGCTCAGCCAACGTCAGCTGCTCACCGAAGTCTGGGGCCCAGGCTATGCCACCGCCCAAGGCAACCTGCGACTCTACATCGCCCAGCTCCGCCGCAAGCTCGAGCCGGACCCTTCCCGACCACGCTTCTTCCGCACCGAGCCCGGCATGGGCTACCGATTCCAGCCCTGATACGACAGCCGTAGCTCGTTGTGTATCTGACCTACGCCGCTCCGCGGGGGCATGCGTTCATCGACCGAGCACCCGTGCGGTCGGGGCCGGCGTGCCGGCCGGTGCCCACCGACGCGGTCCGATCCGGGTCGACCGGCTCCCCGCGCTCCTGCCGTCCTGGGTGTGGCAGAAACGCTCGGCCCGGCGCCGGCAGAAAGGCCGCGGTACCACTCCTGAGCCTGGATCGCCATCCACCCAGAAGACATCCACCCAGAAGACATCCACCCAGAACCCACCCAGAAGACACTCGCGATGCTCGCCCACCCGGATGACGCTGTCCTGCCCTCGACCCGGGCGGTCGAAGCGCCTCCTGACCTGCATGAAACGTCGTGTGGGGCGGGTGGGGCTCGAACCCACGACCCAAGGATTATGAGTCCTCTGCTCTGACCGGCTGAGCTACCGCCCCGGGCTGCACGACCCTACCGGGCCGCTGCCGGGTCTGGCGTCCGGATGACCGGCGGGCTGCTCCACGCTGGGACTGCGCGGTCCAGGCCGACGCCCGCCAGGACGACCGCCAGGACGACCGTGGTCTCGAACACGGACGTGGGTGGGTGCTCATGGGGTCCGGCTCCGAGCGTCGTACGGTGAAACTCCGTATCCCCCGACGAGAGGTCACATGGACCAGACTCCCAGCTTCGACGTCACCCTGGAGCGGCTGCGAGAGATCGGTGGCCTGAAGTGGTCACTGCACCCGGACAAGATCGGCGCGTTCGTCGCGGAGATGGACTTCGGCACCGCGCCGCCGGTCGCCGCCGCCATGCACCAGGCGGTCGACGACGGGTTGCTCGGCTACCTCCCGGAGCGGCTTGCCAGCCGGATGGCGGACGCCTGGTGCGGCTGGGCCGGCCAGCGGCACGGGTGGACCGTCCCCGCCGAGCGGGTCCGGCCGATCGCCGACGTGGTGGCCGGCCTGGAGGTGGCGATCGAGCACTTCAGCGCCCCCGGAGCACCAGTCATCATTCCCACTCCGGCGTACATGCCGTTCCTCTCCCTGCCCCGCGCCCTGGGTCGCGCGATCATCGAGGTGCCGATGGCGACCAGCGACGGCCGATCGGTCTACGACCTCGAGGGTCTGCAGGCCGCGTACGACGCTGGGGCCAGCCTGCTGGTCCTCTGCAACCCGCACAACCCGGTGGGGCGGGTCCTCGAGCGTGCGGAACTGGAGGCGGTCGCCGAGGTCGTGGACCGCAACGGCGGCCGCGTGTTCTCCGACGAGATCCACGCACCCCTGGTGTACGACGGACGCGCGCACGTCCCCTACGCGTCGATCTCACCGGTCACCGCCGCCCACACGGTGACCGCCGTGTCGGCGTCCAAGGCCTGGAACCTGCCGGGGACCAAGTGCGCGCAGCTCGTGCTCAGCAACGAGGAGGACGTCGCCACCTGGGAGGCCGTCGGTCGACGCTTCGAGCTCGGCGCCTCGGTCCTCGGTGTGGTGGCCACCATCGCAGCCTACGAGCAGAGCGGTCCCTGGCTCGAAGCCGTGCTGTCCCATCTCGACGGCAGCCGGCAGCTGCTCAGCGACCTGCTCACCGACCAGATCCCGGAGATCGGCTACCTCCCACCGGAGGGTACGTACCTGGCCTGGCTGGACTGCCGTGCCCTGGGCCTGGGCGAGCACCCGGGCGAGTTCTTCGCCGACCACGCCGGGGTCGCGCTGATCGACGGGTCCCTGTGCGGACGGGTGGGCGCCGGCTTCGTCCGCTACAACTTCGCCACACCGCGCCCGATCATCGAGACGACCGTCGCCCGGCTCGCAGCGGCGCTGACCGGGCGGTGACGCACAACGCTGCCGGAGAATGCTCGGCTAGCCTGGCACGGTGACGCGGGACGTGGCACGACGCGCCGGACCGGCGGCGATGTCCGCGCTGAGCCGGCGGCTGCTGATCGTCGAGGTCGTCGTGGTGCTGGCCCTCTCGCTCGGCCGGTCGGGCGTCTACGCCCTGGTGGACCTGGTCGCCTCCGCGACGGCACCGGGCGGGCTGGCCCAGCAGAAGGCCGTGCTGAACGGCAGCCTGGCTCCGGGCCGGCCATGGCTGGACCTGACCTACCAGCTCTTGGCCCTCGGGTTCGGAGTCGTGCCGGTGCTGTTGGTGGGCTACCTGCTGGCCCGCTCCGACGACGACCCGGCGGCCCTGTGGTCCGTGGGGGCTGCCCAGCACCGCAGGGACGCCCTGCGGGGGCTGGGGATAGCAGCGGTCGTGGGGAGCACGGGGCTGGCCTTCTACCTGGTCACGCACGCCCTCGGGGTCGACCTGACCGTGGTGGCCGAGAGCCTGCCGACGGTCTGGTGGCGATATCCCGTGCTGATGCTCTCCGCGCTGCAGAACGCCCTGCTCGAGGAGGTGGTCGTGGTCGGCTACCTGCTGACCCGGCTGCGGCAGCTCGGGGTCGGCCGGCCGGCAGCGATCGGGACGAGCGCGCTGGTCCGCGGCAGCTACCACCTCTACCAGGGCGTCGGCGGCTTCGTCGGCAACGCTGTCATGGGACTGCTGTTCGGCTGGCTGTACACCCGATGGGGCCGGGTGACACCCCTCGTCGTGGCGCACACGGTGCTCGACCTGGTCGCCTTCATCGGCTACGCCCTGCTGGCCGGCCACGTGTGGTGGCTGCCGTCCTGAGGCCCGACCCGGCCAGTGGCGCTGACACCGGTGGCGGTCCGTGCTTGGCTCCCCCGGTTGGACTCGAACCAACAACCCTCCGGTTAACAGCCGAATGCTCTGCCAATTGAGCTACAGGGGATAGTGCAGCGGCAAGGTTAGCAAGGAGTCCGGTCAGCCGCTAAATCCGTCGGTCACCGGCGGTCGGCTTCTCCGAGCTCCTCCTCGGCCGCCCGGAGACCGTCGGCGGCCGCGCGCTGGACCGCCGGGTCGTCCGGGTCCACGCCGGGGTCCAGCTCGTAGGACCAGCTCGTCGGACCCCGGCCGCTCGGCGCCCGGCGGGCCACCACCCGCAGCCCGGACCGGCCCGTGACGACGACCCGTCGCTGCAGCAGCACACTGGCGCTCACGCGTTCGCGGACCATCGGCAGCAGCGTCCCCGGCTCCGGAACGGTGAACACGTGCACCGGGCGCGGCTGCCCGAACTCGCCGACCTCGCTGAGCCTGAGCCGCCCGGCATCGCGGTCCCAGTCCGCCGCCTCGACGCACTCCCAGGCGATCCGGACCGGGCGTCCGGCGGTCGGCACCAGGACGAGGGCGTCCCGCGTGCCGAGCAGCCAGGTGCCCTCGTCGGTGGCCGCGCCGGCGAGCACCTTCTCCCGTCGGGGGAGGTCGGCCCGCTGCGACACCTCTGCCGGCACCCGTGGGCCGCGGTCGAACAGCCGCCTCATGCGTGACCGCCGATAGCCTTCTCGCGCAGCCCTCGGGCGTGCGCCTCGAGCGCCACCAGGTCGCCGAACATCCGGTTGTAGTCCGTCGGGTGCTCGACCGGGTTGGTGCGCTGGAGCTTCGACTTCAGCTCCGCGATGCGCCGCAGGACGGTCACCTCCTGCAGCCGGTAGACGTGCTCGGCGGCGTACGCCGTGGTGGGTTCGCGCTTCAGAGGCTCCACGGCGAGCGCGGACAGCGCCGAGGAGACGGCCGGGTCCGTGACGCTGTCACGCAGCTTGGAGACCCACACCTCACCGCCGGGAGCGTTCGCCGGGCCGCCGCACGCGGTCACCACCTCCCACACCGCGCGGTAGGTGGGGTGCCGGAAGTCGTCGCCGTCCACGTCCTCGGCCATCCGCCCGACCGACTCCGGATGCTGTACGACGAGCTTGAGGGTCTCGCGCTCCAGGAAGAACCGGGGGTCGCGCAGATCCGGGAGCGAGGGGACCGAGGGGCGGTCGGGCACCGTCTCGGGAGCGGCGCTCGGGCGGGTGCCGCGCCCGTCGGGTCGCCGGTTGCCGGCGCGACGGATCTCTGCCCGGGCCTCGTCGACGTCGACGCCGACCATCCCCGCCAGCTCGCGGGCGAACGCCTCGACCTTGGACCGGTCGCGGATCGCGGTCACCAGAAGGGCCGCCTCCCGCAGCGCGTCGACCCGCCCGTCGGCACGGTCCAGGTCGTAGCGGTGCACGACGTTGCCGAGCACGAAGCGGTAGAGGGGGACCCGCCGGGCGACGAGCTCACGCACGGCGGCGTCGCCCTGGTGCAGGCGCAGGTCGCAGGGGTCCAGGCCGCCCGGCTCCACCGCGACGTAGGTCTGACCGGCGAAGCTCTGGTCGCCCTCGAAGGCCCGGAGAGCGGCCTTCTGCCCGGCCGCGTCCCCGTCGAAGGTGAAGATCACCTCACCGCGGAACTCGTCGTGGTCGTGCAGCAGCCGGCGCAGCACCCGGCCGTGGTCCTCGCCGAACGCGGTGCCGCAGGTGGCCACGGCAGTCGGGACGCCGGCCAGGTGACAGGCCATCACGTCGGTGTAGCCCTCAACGACCACGGCCTGCGAGGCGCGGGCGATGTCGCGGCGTGCCAGGTCGATGCCGTAGAGCACCTGGCTCTTCTTGTAGAGCGGCGTCTCGGGGGTGTTGAGGTACTTGGCGTCGATGCGGTCGTCGTCGAAGATCCGCCGGGCGCCGAAGCCGATCACCTCCCCGTTCGTCTCCCGGATCGGCCACAGCAGCCGCCCACGGAACCGGTCGTAGTGGCCGCGGGTGCCTTGCGCGACCAGACCGCCGGTGACGAGCTCCTCGTCAGCGAAGCCCTTCTGGCGCAGGTGCTTGTAGAGGTCGTCGCCTCCTCGCGGCGCGAACCCGACCCCGAAGGTCGCCGCCGCGTCCGGGTCGAACCCACGCGAGTCCAGGAAGTCTCGCGCCTGCTGAGCCTCCGGGGTGCTCAGGTGGTCGGCGTAGTAGGCCTGCGCGACCTTGTGCGCCTCGATCATCCGGGGCCGGAGGTTGTGGTCTCGTCTGACCGGCCGGTCGTGGCCCTCGGTGTAGCGGAGCTGGACGCCGTACGTGTCGGCGAGCCGCTCGACTGCCTCGGAGAACCCCAGGCCGTCCATCCTCATCAGGAAGGAGATGACGTCCCCACCCTCCCCGCACCCGAAGCAGTGATAGACGTTCCGCGACGGGTTGACGTTGAAGGACGGCGACTTCTCATCATGGAACGGGCACAGCCCCTTCAGTGAGCCACCGCCGGCGTGCTTGAGGGTGACGTAGGAGGAGACCACCTCGTCGATCCGAGCGCGTTCACGCACGAGCGCGATGTCGTCGTCCCGGATCAGCCCTGCCACGGCGCTGAGTCTACGTCCGGGCGAGGTCGCCCGAGCCGGGTCGGCTCAGGCCTGGGGACAGATCTGTTGACATCGACCCAGGAGCGGGAGAAGGGTCGACACAACGCCTCCGCCGAGTGGCGCCAGATCGCGAGGAGTTCGATGCCCACCGCAGCGCAGTCCCGTCGGACCCGCAGGATCGCCGTCGTCCTGACCGCGGTCCTCGCGCTCCTCGTCGGCTCCTTGTTCGACACGAGCGCGGCTTCCGCGCGGGCCGGGCGGCAGAGCCCGTCATCGGCCGACCACCACGCGTGGCATCACCACCGGAGCTACCTTGCACTCGGCGACTCGGTGCCGTTCGGCTACCGGCCACCGGCGGTGACCCCGCCGACGGACTACCTGGACGCGGACAACTTCGTCGGCTACCCGGACCTGGTCGCGCATCGGCTGCACCTCCGGCTGACCAACGCGGCGTGCCCGGGCGAGACGACGGCGAGCTTCATCACCGAGGGGGCGCAGAGCAACGGCTGTGAGAACTCGGTCGGCTCGCCGGTCGGCTACCGGACCGTCTACCCGTTACACACCGACTACCAGGGGACCCAGCTGGGCTTCGCGGTCCGCTACCTGCGACAGCACCGCCACACCCGTCTGGTCACCGTGATGATCGGCACCAACGACCTCTTCGTGTGCCGGCAGGTCACGGCCGACGCCTGCACGGGCCCCGACTTCACCGCGACCGTGGGTCAGGTGGAGCACAACCTCGACACCATCCTGCGGGCTCTGCGTGACGCCGGCCGCTACCGGCACAGGCTGGTGGTGGTGAGCTACTACTCACCTGACTACGGGGACGCCGCGACGACCGGCAGCGTCCAGGTCCTCGACGCGGCGCTGGCCCGCGCGGCGGCAGCCCACCGGGCCGTCGTCGCGGACGGCTTCGGTGCGTTCCAGGCCGCCAGCGAGCCCTTCGGCGGTGACGCGTGCGCTGCCGGGCTGCTGGTCGAGCTGCCGACCGGGGGCTGCAACGCGCACCCCAGCGCAGCAGGGCACCGGCTGCTGGCCCGCGCCGTCGTGCGGGTCGCCCGCCCGTGACCCCGCGAGGCGTCAGGTGAGGCGCGCGTGCCAGTCCACGGCCGACGCGTCGGTCAGGGAGGCCACCTGGTCCACGACCACCCGGAGCCGGGCCGCATCTGAGTCCGCCGCCTCGAAGTCGGCCCGCAGGGCCGGCATCAGCTCCTCGGGCGCCTTGTCCAGCAGCAGGGCGACGAGCTCGGTGACCAACGCCCGCTGACCCTTGAGCACCGAGACCCGGTCCTCGGCCCGCATCACGTAGTGGGCGGCGACTCCCTTGAGCGCTGCGATGCTGAGCACAGTCCCTCGGGGCACCACCAGATCGGCCGCGTAGCGGGTCAGCGGCAGGTCGCCGGAGACCTCCACGGTCGCGTCGCGGACCTCACGGCAGAACATCCCGATCAGCTCACTGGTCAGGTCCTTGAGCGCGGCAAGGGCGCGCCTGCTCCCGTCGTACGACGTCCCGGGCCACGACCCCGCGCCGCGCAGCGCGGCCAGGGCCCCGTCGAGCTCGGCGTCCTCGACGCCGGGAAGGTACCACTCCCGCACGGTCTGCCAGACCTCGGTGCGCGCGCGCCGGTCCGTCAGCCGTGCCAGGTCCACCTTGCCGGCGACGACGCCGTCCTCGAGGTCGTGGACCGAGTAGGCGACGTCGTCGGCGAGGTCCATCACCTGGGCCTCGACGCAGCGCCGGGTGCCCTCGGCGCCCTCACGCATCCAGTCGAAGACCTCCCGGTCGTCGTCGTAGACACCGAACTTGCGGCCTGCTCCCCCGACGTCGCCGGCGGTCGCAGCGCTCGGCACCGCCCCGGAGCGCGGCCAGGGGTACTTCGTGCTGGCGTCCAGGGTCGCCCTGGTCAGGTTCAGCCCCACGGACCGGCCGTCCCGAGCCAGCGTCTTCGCCTCCAGCCGGGTCAGCAGCCGCAGCGTCTGGGCATTGCCCTCGAACCCGCCGCAGACGCTGCTGACCTCGTCGAGCGCGCGCTCGCCGTTGTGCCCGAACGGTGGATGCCCGAGGTCGTGCGCGAGCGCGGCCGTCTC
>JAICWH010000110.1 GCA_025934895.1 Nocardioidaceae bacterium
GCTTGCGGGTCGCCGCCTGGCTCGCGCTGGCGACGGGCACTTGTGCGGTCGTCATCAGACGGCCTCCTCGCGCTTGAAGTGGCGGACCTGGTAGAACATGACCGGCACGACAGCCAGCATCAGCAGCACCACGATGGCCGATGCCGTGCCGTAGTCGAAGAAGGTGAACAGCTGGTTGTAGAACTCGGTGCCGACGACGTTCGTGTTGAAGCTCCCGTTGGTCATCACGAACACGATGTCGAAGATCTTCATCACGCTGATCAGCACGGTGACGAAGACCGTCACGATCGTGCCGTTGATCTGCGGGACCACGACCCGGAAGAAGGTCTGCACGCTGCTCGCGCCGTCGATGCTGGCTGCCTCCAGAGTCTCCTCCGGGACTCCCTTGATCGCCGAGGACAGCAGCACCATCGAGTAGCCGACCTGCGCCCAGAGCAGCATCACCATCAGCAACAGACTGTTGAGGTGGAAGTGGCTCAGGCTGAGCCACGCGACCGGGGAGTGACCGACCTTCGTCACCAGCGCGTTGAGCAAGCCGACCTGCGAGCCCGACGGGCTGTAGGCGTACATGAGCCGCCATATCGTTCCGGCACCGACGAAGCTGATCGCCATCGGCACGAAGATGATCGTCTTGGCCAGGCTCTCCCCCGACGGGCTGAGCTTGTCCGCCAGCGTCGCGACGCCGAGACCGACAATGACCGACATGGCGGGCACGATAAGGATCCACAGCAGCGTGTTGAACAGGGTCTGCTGGAAGTCGTGCGAGCCGAGCAGCTTGCTGAAGTTCGCGAACCCGATCCAGTTCGTGCTGGTGGAGTCCTTGAACGCGTCGATGATCGTCAGGATCGCAGGATAGATCAGGTAGAAGGTGATCGCGAGGTAGGCCGGGAGGATGTAGATGTAGGGCTTGATGCGGCCCTCCGCAGGGCCGGGCAACAACTCGACGAGCTTGTTGAGCACCCAGTACAACGCGACCGCCGCACCGATGCCGACCACCACGGTGAGGATTGCGTAGATGATCTTCAATGCCATGTCAGCCTTCTTCGCTCGCCTGTTGTTGAGCCCGGGTCCGGGACCGCCGACCGCCTGGTGGTCCGGTAGGGATGCGGTCCGGAAGGCCCCCGGACCGCATCCCACATCTCGCGTTCTGTCGGACTAGGAGCTCGGCCAGGCCGCGTCGATGTTCTTCAATGCCGTCTCCAGGTCGGTGTCACCGGAGATCCAGGCCACCATCTGCTTCCAGAACGCACCCGTTCCGACCTGCGCTGGCATCGCGTCGGAGCCGTCGAAGAGGAAGGCCGTGGACTTGTAGGCGACCTGTGCCGCCCCCTTGTAGATGGTGTTCGGGTAGAGACTGAGGTCGATGTCCTTGTGCGGGGAGACGTAGTCCCCGGACTTCGCAGCCTCCTTGCCGAAGTCGGTGGCGGCCATCAGCTTCATCACCGCCTTGGCGCTCTTGCTGTCGTTCAGCAGCGTGGCCTGGTCACCGCCACCCAGCGTCGGGTTCTCCCCGCCGGCCTTCGCGGGCGGGAAGCCGAAGACCCCGACGTTGGCGTCCAGGTTGGCCTGCACGTTCTTCGGGAAGAAACCGGTGATGAAGGTGCCCTGCTTGAGCATCCAGCAGCCGGGCTTGGCGTCGAACATCGGGTTGGCGACCGTCTGCCAGTTGGAGTTGGCGATGCCCTTGCGGCCGCCGGACACGTCGCCGGGGGTGAACAGCAGCTTCTCGAACTCGGCAGCCGCCTGCTTCACGACCGGCGAGTCGAACTTTGTCTTGTGGCTGACCCAGTCGTTGTACTGCTGAACTCCGCCGTAGCGCATGATCAGGTCCTCGAACCAGTCGGTGGCCGGCCAGCCGGAGCCGCCCGCTGGATCCTGGACGCCCATGCACCAGGGAGTCCCGCCGCTGGCCTTGATCTTCGCGGTAAGGCTGTTCAGCTCGTCGAGCGACTTCGGGACCGGGTAGCCGGCCTTGGCCCATGCCTTCTTGTTGTAGAAGACCAGGCTCTTCACGTTCATGTTGACCAGCAGGCCGTAGAGCTTGCCGTTCACGGTGCCGCCTTCGAGCGTGCCAGCGGTCATGCTCTTCTTGAGAGCGCTCATGTCGACGACGCTGTCGAGGGCGAAGGCCTTGTTGCGCTTGACGATGTCGGCCACCACGCCCGGCTGCGGGATCAGCGCGATGTCGGGGGCCTTGTTGGCCTGGATGCTGGTCATCACCAGCTGGTTGATGTTGCTGACCTTCTTGAAGTCGACCGTAATGCCCTGCTTCTTGGCCTCCGGAACCAGTACCTTCGTGAAGCCGTCCAGCACGGGCTGGTCGACGCTCGTCCAGATCGTGACGGTCTTGCTGTTAGAGCCGCCACTGCCGCCGCCACCACACGCGGCAAGGCCGGTCGACGCCAGCAAGACGGCAGCCGTTGCCACGAGGGCTGACCGGCCGCGCTTGGGGACTCGCATATGTGCTCCTAGGAAGGGACGTCGGTCGCTCTGTAGCTGAGCGGGTCAGGTGTGGTAGACATCACGACTGAAACGGATCAGCAGGATCATCGCTGGCTGGTAGGAGGGTGTCAAGCAACCTCACCGAAACACCAGGGCGGAACAGGTTGCGATTGCATCACGGCCGCAGATGAGCGGCCAGGAACGAGCGGAGCAAGGACCATGGGTGTACGTCGGAGGCCGACCCTGACCGACGTCGCCGCCCGCGCCGGGGTCTCGGTCACCACCGCGTCGTACATCCTCAACAGGCGCTCCAAGGAGATGCGGATCTCCGCGGACGCCGCGCGGCGGGTGCAGACGGCGGCGGCCGAGCTCGACTACCGCCCCAACCGCAGTGCCCGCAACCTGCGCTCGGCCTCCACCGCGACGATCGGGGTGATCACGGACCACGTGGCGGGGGGCGCCTACGCGAGCCGGATGCTGACCGGCGCCGCGTCGGCGGCCCGAGCCCGCGACCATCTGCTGGTGATCGGCGAGTCCGAGGGGGACCCGGCGCTCGAGGCGCTCCTGATCGAGGAGATGTTCGACCGACAGGTCGACGGTGTGGTCTACGCGACGCTCGCGACGTCGTCAGTGACGGTCCCGCGGGGGCTGCGCAAGCACCGGGCGGTGCTGCTGAACTGCGTGGACCGCGACGAGCGGCTGCCCGGGGTGGTGCCCGACGAGCTCGAGGGGGGACGCACCGCCGCTGCTGCGCTCCTCGAGGTGGGACACCGCGGCGGGATCTTCGTCGTCGGAGAGGAGTCGGAGCACGGCACGATCGCCGGGCGGTTGCGCATGCAGGGCATCCGGACCCGGCTCGCCGAGACGGGGTGCACCCTGGCCGGTGTGGTGGGCAGCCCGTGGTCGGTCACCCCGGCGTACGACGCGGTGAGCGACCTGCTCGCCCGCGGGGTGCGGCCGGACGCTCTCATCTGCCTGAACGACCGCATTGCGATGGGGACCTACGAGGCCTTGCGTGAGCACGGCCTCGGCGTGCCCGACGACGTGTCGGTGGTGTCCTTCGACGGCTCGGAGCTCGCCGGCTGGCTCCGGCCCGCGCTGACGTCCGTGCAGATCCCCTACGCCGCGCTGGGCGACAGAGCGGTCACCGCCTTGCTGAGCGGCTCCCAGGAGGTGCAGCGGCTGCCGATGCCACTGGTGGCCGGCAGGTCGGTCGCCCGCGCTCACCGGTCGAGCCCGGGGACGGCGGCGACTCTCGGCTGAGTGGGACCCTCAGTACCAGCCGTGGCCCTGCTTGAAGCCCCAGGCGTTGCAGGGCGTGCCGTAGCGTGCCTTGATGTAGCCGAGACCCCATCGGATCTGGGTGACCGGGTTGTTCTGCCAGTCCGGGCCGGCCGAGGACATCTTCGAGCCTGGGAGCGCCTGCGGGATGCCGTAGGCGGACGAGGACGGGTTGTCGGCGTGCACGTTCCACCCCGACTCATTGACGTAGATGGAGTTCAGGCAGGTGAACTGGTCACTGCCGAAGCCGAACGCAGGAAGCATCGCCCTCGCGACGGACCGCGGGTCCTTGCGGGTCGGATCCTCGGTCGCCGTGGCCCGAACACTGTGGTGCCGGCCGAGCGCGGCCTTCTTGACCGGGGCGACGGCGGTCCGCAGGCCCGAGCGGGACGGGACGCGCGCCCGGTCGAGCTCGGCTGGCGCGACCCGCTGCGGGACCCGTAGCGTCGCGAGGGCCCGGTCCCCCGCACCCGTGACCTCGCTCGCGGGGATCCCCGTCACCGAGATCCCGCTCAACGGGATCCCGGTCGACGGGGCGCCCGCAGCGGGAGTCTCGATCGAGGATGCGGACGACGCAGAGGTCGCGGAGGCGGGCTCCTCACCCGTGGTGGCGATCCCGGACGCGACCGCCGCGCCGGTCGCGGCCACAGCGACCCCTGTGAGGGTCAGAGATCGGCGGAGTCCGCCCCGGCCCGAGGGGCCGCAGGTGACGGAACGGTGCTTGGGGGCATTGTGCTTCTGTCGGGGCACAGCAGTAGCTCGCAGACGTCGATGACAGGGGGACATCGCCGCGCTCGAGCCCCCGATCGGACCGCGGTGAGGTCTCTACTGTGCCCAACGTCGACCGAGAGCGCAAACCAGATATCGGGACATATGTGGATGTTCGGGTCGGCACTGTGACCGATGCAACGGGGTGGGGCCGCGTAGGTCCGGGTCAGGGCACCACGCCCTCCAGCATCTCGGTCACCAACGCCGCGATCGCGGAACGCTCGGAGCGGTGCAGAGTCACGTGCGCGAACAGGGGGTGCCCCTTGAGCCGGTCCACCACGGCGACCACCCCGTCGTGGCGGCCCACCCGCAGGTTGTCACGCTGGGCGACATCGTGGGTCAGCACCACCTTGGAGTTGGCGCCGATGCGGGACAGCACGGTGAGCAGCACGTTGCGCTCGAGCGACTGTGCCTCGTCGACGATCACGAACGCGTCGTGCAGCGAGCGACCGCGGATGTGGGTGAGAGGAAGCACCTCCAGCATCCCCCGGTGCAGGATCTCGTCGATCACGTCGGGGGTCGTCAGTGCGCCCAGCGTGTCGAACACCGCTTGGCCCCACGGCGACATCTTCTCGTTCTCGTTGCCCGGGAGGTAGCCGAGCTCCTGGCCGCCGACCGCGAACAGGGGACGGAAGACGACGACCTTCTTGTGCTGGCCGCGCTCGAGCACCGCTTCCAGCCCGGCACACAGTGCCAGCGCGGACTTGCCGGTGCCGGCCCGGCCGCCGAGCGAGACGATGCCGACCTCGGGATCCAGCAGCAGATCCAGGGCGACCCGCTGCTCCGCGGACCGACCGTGGATCCCGAAGGCGTCGCGGTCTCCCCGCACCAGGTGCACCTGCTTGTCGGCCTTCACTCGGGCCAGTGCGCTGCCCCGGTCCGAGAGGAGCACCAGGCCGGTGTGGCAGGGCAGGTCCCGGGCCGCCGCCAGGTCGATCACGCCGTCGTCGTACAGCTCGTCGAGGTCGGCACGGGAAACCTCGACCTCGACCATCCCGGTCCAGCCCGACTCCGCGGCCAGCTCCGCGAGGTACTCCTGGGCGTCCAGACCGACGGCCGAGGCCTTGATCCGCATCGGCAGGTCCTTGGACACCAAGGTGACGTCGCGGCCCTCGGCCGCCAGGTTGTGCGCGACGGCGAGGATGCGGGAGTCGTTGTCGCCGAGCCGGAACCCGGAGGGCAGGCAGCCGGGATCGGTGTGGTTGAGCTCCACCCGCACGGTCCCACCGGACTCCCCCACCGGCACCGGCTCGTCCAGGCGGCCGTGCTGCACCCGGAGCTCGTCGAGCATCCGCAGGGCCGCCCGGGCGAAGTAGCCGAGCTCGGGGTGGTGCCGCTTGCCCTCCAGCTCGGTGACGACGACCACCGGAAGGACCACCTCGTGCTCGTCGAACCTCAGCAGGGCACCCGGGTCGGCGAGCAGCACGCTGGTGTCCAGGACGTAGGTCCGGGCTCCCGTCGACCCCGCCGGGCGGTCCGTGCGCAACCTGCGCCGAGCGCTGGTCGGCGGGGCCGGCTCGGTCGGCGGGGTGGAGCTGTTCGCTACAACCACGGTGCATCCCCTCGCGGCCGACGCGTGCACCCACGCCCGGCCCTGGTAGTTCAGACGTCAGGACCGGGACCGGGACCGCGCGTCCGAGTGCGGACGTCGCGGTCCAGGTGAAGCGACGCGTCGTGCTGGCTCACGAGCTGGCCTCCCGGGTCGCCGGGCTTCCTCGCCTGGCGTCGCCTCGAACGTAACCCTCGCCAGGTGTCCCAGCCGGACGACACGCCACAACGCGTGATGGCCGGGGTTGACCCGGCTGGTCGAGGGATCGTGGCCACGGCACACCCGCTCAGGCGCCGAAGCGGCGCTCGCGCTCGGCGTAGGCGCGCACCGCCCGCAGGAAGTCCACCCTTCGGAAGTCCGGCCAGTAGGCCTCGCAGAAGTAGAACTCGCTGTGTGCGCTCTGCCACAGCAGGAACCCTCCCAGCCGTTGCTCCCCGGAGGTCCGGATCACCAGGTCCGGGTCGGGCTGGCCCTTGGTGTAGAGGTGCTCGGCGATGTGGTCGACGTCCAAGGTGTCGGCCAGCTCCTCTATCGAGGTCCCTCGCGACGCGTGGTCACTGAGCAGGGAGCGTACGGCGTCCGCGATCTCGCGCCGCCCGCCGTACCCGACCGCGATGTTCACGATCAGCCCGTCGACGTCGCGGGTCTGCTCGGAGGCCTCCTTGAGTCGGCGCGCAGTCCCGGCGGGCAGCAGGTCGAGGGCACCGACGGGGTGCAGCCGCCACCGCTGCTCGGAGGCGAGGTCGCTGACGGCCTCCTCGATGATGCCCAGCAGCTCGCTGAGCTCGGCGGCCGGCCGGTTGAGGTTGTCGGTGGACAGCAGCCACAAGGTGACCACCTCGACCCCGAGCTCCTCGCACCACTGCAGCAGCGGGGAGATGTTGGCCGCGCCGGCCCGGTGGCCGTGGGCCGCGTCCTGGCCGACCGCTTTGGCCCAGCGACGGTTGCCGTCGAGCATCACCCCGACGTGCTTGGGGAGCCGGTCGGCTGGGAGCCTGCGGACCACCCGCGCCTCGTAGGCCGGGTAGAGCACCCGCCGGAGGCCGCGCTTCCAGTCCGCCACGCTGGGCAACCTTACTCGCGCTGCTCGGGTGGCGCGGGCTTCCCGGCGGAGGGGTTCCGAGCCGTTCACCGGGTTCGTCGGTGGCGGGTTTCGGAGCCCGGTAAATTGGTGCGGGTGACCGACCAGCCGCACCCGCTCAGCGAGGCCGCTGCCGAGGTCGGTGAGCGGTTGGGCGAGACCGTACGCGAGGTGCGCGAGGTCATCGCGGAGGCCAAGCCGCACTTGCGCGGCTGGCTGCACGCGGCCACCGCTCCACTGGCCCTGGCAGCAGGCATCGTGCTGGTGGTCCTGTCGCCGTCGACGACGACCCGGCTCGGGTCGGCGATCTTCGCGGCCTCGGCGCTCGCGCTGTTCACCGCGTCGGCGACCATGCACAGAGGGAGGTGGGGGCCGCGCACCGCGCTGTGGCTGAGGAGGCTCGACCACTCGAGCATCTTCCTGCTGATCGCCGGCAGCTACACGCCGTTCACCCTCCTGCTGCTGCACGGGAGCGACCGCACCGAGCTGCTATGCGTCGCCTGGGGCGGTGCCCTCCTGGGCATCTGCTTCCGGCTGTTCTGGCCCGGTGCGCCGCGGTGGCTCTACACGCCGATCTACATGGCCCTGGGGTGGGCGGCGATCTTCTACCTGCCCGAATTCTTCGCGCAGGCGAGCACGGCTGTGGTCATCCTGCTGATCCTCGGTGGTGTGCTCTACACCATCGGCGGCGTCGTCTACGGCTTCAAGAAGCCCGACCCGTTCCCTCGGTGGTTCGGCTTCCACGAGGTGTTCCACTCACTGACGATCCTGGCGTTCGTGACCCACTACGTGGGCGTCTCACTGGCGACATACTCCTTGCGCTGAAGGCCTTCGGCGTGCCGCGCGCCAACCCCTGCGGACCGGGGTGTCGTTGCTCACCCCCGGCGCGGCAGGTGGATGGCCGCCGCTTCCCATGGGCGATGATGGACCCGGAGTTGTACAGCACTACCCGGAAGCAGTGATGAGCACCCGCACCACCAACCGCCCCGCGTCCACCCAGCCGCCGCAGCAGATCCCTCACCGGCCCCCTCCCGCATCCCCGAAGATCGACCTGTCGCTGACCCAGGTCCTCGGTGGCTCCCTCGCCGCTGCCACTGCCGCCGCCCTCGGCTCCCGGCTGGGGTTGGTGGGCACCCTCACCGGCGCGGCCCTCGTGAGCGTCGTCGCCTCCGTGGCCGGCGCCCTCTACACCACCTCACTGCGGCACACCAGGGACCGCATGTCCCAGGCCCTCGGCGTGGTCAGCCGCGGCGCCGTGGACGCGCACCGACTGCGGTCACAGGTGCGCCTGGTGGCCGTCGGCGCAGCGGCGGTGTTCGTGCTGGCAGCCGCCGGGGTCACGGCTATGGAGCTGGTGACCGGCAGCTCCTTGCAGGGCCGGCATGGCAGTACGACGGTCGCCACCACGTTCTCGAGGTCCAGTGCCACCGAGCACCGAAGCCGGACGCCGAGCCCCACGGCGACCCCGACGCCGAGCGCCTCCCCCGCTGCCAGCCAGACCCCGACCGCCTCGCAGAGTCCGACGCCGACGCCGAGCGAGCCCACCTCGAGCCCGACGCCCAGCGACCCGTCCAGCGACACGGCCAGCTCGACGGCGACGCCGAGAAGCACGCCGGTCCCCAGCGCGTCGGTGGGACCGACCGCTGCGGGGAGCCCGACCGTGGCACCCACCACACCGGCGCCGAGCGAGACGCTCACCCCCTGAGCAGCTCCCTCAGGTCGCCCGGCTCGGTCACCGGGCGGTTGCACACCATCCCGCGGCAGACGTAGGCCGTGGCCCGGCCCGCCACCAGGCCACGGCCGGCAAGCAGGGGGACTTCCGCAGCGTCCTCGACCGGGCGGCCGGACGGCCGCGGCTCTCCGATGGCCACCACCAGCCCTGGGCTGGAGGCGGCGCGGGCGACCTGCTCCAGCGCCGTCCGGGCGGGGTCCTGGTCGAGGCCGACCACCGCGACCTCCAGCGGCCCGACGAGGGCTGCCTCGGCAGCCGCCAGCGACCACCCGGCGAACCGGGGCACCCGCTCGGCCAGCGTGCGAACGCTGCGCAGCGCCCCCTCCGCCGCGTCCCGGTGCCGGCCGGACCCGGTGAGAGCGGCGAAGCCGAGCAGGGCGTGCACCAGCGCGGACTGCCCGGACGGGCTGGCGTTGTCCGAGGGGTCCCGGGGCCGCGCCACCAGCGCCTCCGCGTCCTCGGAGGTATCGAAGAAGCCGCCGTCCTCGGCCGCGAACGCCGACAGCGCCTCGTCGAGGAGCGTGCTCGCGTGCCCGAGCCAGGTCGCGTCGCCGGTGACGGAGAACAGCACGAGCAGGCCGTGCGCGACGCAGGCGTAGTCCTCGAGCACGCCCGCGTGCCGCCCGACCATGCCGTTCCGCGAGACCCGGGCCAGCTTGCGCTCGTTGAGGTGCCGGTCCACGACCAGCCGGGCCGCTGCGACCGCCGCGCCGACGTACCGGGGCTCCTGCAGGAGCGCCCCGGCCTCGGCCAGGGACGCGATCGCCAGACCGTTCCAGGAGGCCACCACCTTGTCGTCGCGAGCCGGTCGCACCCTCGCCTCCCGGGTCGCCAGCAGCCGCTCGCGCACCGACCGCCAGCGTTCCTCCTCCGGGCCGTCCGCGTCCCGGAGCAGCTGCAGCGTCGACGCGCCGTGCTCGAAGGTGCCTGCTGCTGTCACCTCGAAGAGCCCCGCCGCCCACCGGCCGTCGTCCTCGCCGAGCGCATCGACGAGCTGGTCGGGCGTCCAGGCGTAGAACCTGCCCTCGACGCCCTCGCTGTCCGCGTCCAGCGCGGAGGCGAACCCGCCCTCGTCGGTGCCCAGCTCGTCGATCATGAAGTCGGCCGTCTCCCGGGCGATGCGCGCGCCGAGCGGGTCCCCGGTCTGCCGCCACCACCGGGCGTAGACGCCCAGCAGCTGGGCGTTGTCGTAGAGCATCTTCTCGAAGTGCGGCACCACCCATCCCCGGTCCACCGAGTAGCGCGCGAACCCGCCCCCGAGCTGGTCGTAGATCCCACCGCGCGCCATCGCCCTCAGGGTCCGGTCCGCCATCCCCGAGGCGTTCGGCGACCCGGTGCGGGCGGCATGCCGAAGCAGGAACTCCAGCACCATCGAGGGCGGGAACTTCGGGGCGGTCCCGAAGCCGCCCGCTGTGCCGTCGAAGTCGCCGGCGAGCGACGTCACGGCCGCACTCAGCACGTCGGCGTCGATCGGCTCGTCCGCGGTGGGGACGACCGCCCGCTGCAGGTGGCCGGTCACATCGGTGGCGACCCGGGTCACCTCGTCGCGAGAGTTCCTCCAGGCGGCCGAGAGCGCCTCGAGCACCTGCCGGAAGGCGGGCTGCCCGTGCCGTGGCCGGTCGGGGAAGTAGGTGCCGGCGAAGAACGGTGCCCCGTCGGGGGTGAGCAGCACGGTCATGGGCCAGCCGCCCTGCCCGGTCATCGCGGTCGTCGCCTGCATGTAGACAGCGTCCACGTCCGGGCGCTCCTCGCGGTCGACCTTGACGTTGGTGAAGTGCTGGTTCATGTACGCCGCCGTGGCCGGGTCCTCGAACGACTCGTGCGCCATCACGTGGCACCAGTGACAGGCGGCATACCCGATGGACAAAAGGACAGGTCTGTCTAGGCGTCGAGCCTCCTCGAAAGCCTCGGGTCCCCACTCCCACCAGTCGACCGGATTGTCCTTGTGCTGCTGCAGGTACGGGCTGACTGACGCAGCCAGACGGTTGGGCATAATGCCTATTCTCTGCCACTTCCAAAGTGACCGGCGGGGCACCCCGAAACGGGTTCAGACAGAGATTCCGGACACAGGAGCCCCTCGGCACCGGTCTGTCCGGCCCCTTCCGATCCCTGCCGGTGGCGACCATATCGCGGCAAGTACCGCCTGGACACGCTCCTCGCATGGGAGGACACCCAGGTTCATCCCATCGCCGAGCCGGTACACATAGAGACCTCCCACGTTGCGCCCGCCGGCCCGCCGGCCAAGCGCGTCCGTGGCCGGAGGGCGGCCGCCTGATGGCCACCACGAACCTCGCGACCGGCAAGCCCCGGACCCTGGGCGGCGGTACGAAGCCCTGGAGAGTCGCACTTTCCGCCCCCACCGCCAAGTACGGCCGCTACCGGCTCACGTTCAAGGAGCCGAACGACGACGGAGCGTGGAAGTGGACGGCCCGCACCCCGGAGGAGCACTCCGAGGACTCGGCCCGTGCACTGTTCGCCCAGACCGAGGCTTGGCTCGATGGCCTCACCGACCGCGCACCCACCCGGCAGCGGGTCAAGGCCGAGCGAACCATCGCCGTCCTCGGCGAGCTGATGCTGAAGGAGGCTGGAGGGAATCTGGAGGAGCGCACCGTCGAGCAGCGCGAGTCGCATCTCCGGGCTCACATCCTGCCGACCATCGGTGACGTAGCCGTCGACAAGTGGCGTCTGGAGCACAGCGAAAGGGTGATGGACAAGGCGGGCAAAACCTGCGGCATCGCCCGGCTCAGCGACATCCGCACAACTCTCTCGGTGATGCGCGGCCTCGCCTACCGGGAGGGCTGGCTGTCCCGAGAGTTCAACCCGCTCGACGGGCTCACGACCGCGAAGCGGCAGGAGTACCACGGGGCCGGCAAGGGTCACGTCCCCAAGGAGCTTCGACCCGAGAGGCGCATGGTCGACGCGATGGCAGCTGCGGCCGAGAAGCTCGTCGCGGACGGCTACCAATCGTTCGCTCGACTCCCCCACCTCGGCACGAAGTACCGCATCGCTGGCTACGGCGGCCTCCGCTCCGGTGAGCAGGACGCGCTCCGGCCCTGGGACGTGTTCTTCGATGACGGCTGGGTGTTCGTCAACGGTTCATGGACCCAGCCGCGCCGGGACAGGAAGCCCTCATTCCGCGGGCCGGTGAAGAACAAGCGGCCACACGAAGTGCCGCTGCCGGCCTCACTGATGAAGGAGCTGTTCCCGGTGGTCCGGAACGCGCTCGGGTTGCCGGCCGGCGCGAGCATGCAGCAGGTCCTGAACGCACAGCGGGCCGAGCGGCTGCGCCGCGGGAGGTTGGCCTCGTCCCCGGACCGCTGGTGGGAAGTTCCGGTCGACCCGGCCGAGGAGTCATGGCTGTTCGTGGATACGACGACGGGGCTGCCGGTCCGCACCGAACTTCACAACGCCTACTGGCACAAGGTCC